>CACJJV010000006.1 GCA_902593845.1 uncultured Pelagibacteraceae bacterium
AAATTTTTCAAGACACATAATGCTTTAGTGAAATTGGGAAATTATGATTTCACAAATCGAGCTAATTCACTTGGTGGAATTTACATAGTAAGAGATCCTAGAAATGTTTTAGACTCCATGTCCAGACATTTTCAAATCGATCATGTTAAAGCTTTAGAGGTAATGCAAGATAAAAAAAACTTTACTTATGATTTTAAAAAGAAAAAGGATTACAGTGATTATCAATTTATTAGTTCTTGGGAATTAAATTATCAATCCTGGAAAAAAAACAACTTACTACCAATTAAATTTTTAAAATATGAAGATTTATTGTCGGAAACCTTTTTTGTATTTAAAGAGATAATAGAATTTATAAATAAACTAACAAATAATAAAAGTGGTTTCAGTAGGGAAAAAGCTAAGAATGCTGTTAACTCTACTTCTTTTGAAAATTTAAAAAAAATAGAAGAAGCAAACGGGTTTAGTGAGTCCATCATCTCAAGAGAAGAAAAAAAAAAGATACCTTTTTTCCATATAGGACCAAAAAATAATTGGCAAAAAAACTTTGATAAAAAATTTGTTAAGAAGTTAAATAATATTTTTAAACCAAATTTAATTGAATTAGGTTATGAATAACTAAATTTCTTGAAATAATAATAATTTATTATAATTTAGTACCTTTAATAAAAATATTAATTTTAAAATATTACCTTATGTCAATAAATTATGCAAAACGACCTGAAAAAAAAATATCATTGGACGATTGTTGGTTTTATCATGTTCAAGATCTTCCTGGATTAAGTAAACCAACAAAAGGAGTGTTTGACCTAAGAGAAAGTGTTGATGAATTTTTAGGAAAAGTAGATTTTAAAAATAAAACAGTTTTAGAGCTTGGTCCATCATCAGGATACCTTACATTTCATATGGAAAAATTGGGAGCCGATGTTACTTCAATAGATCTCGATATTAATTCCCAAACTAATTGGGACATAATTAAAAGAGTTAAGAATGATTGGAAAAAAGAATTAAAAGATTTCATTACTTATGAGTTGAGTAAAGCGAGAAATGCATATTGGTATGCTCATAAAGCGCATAATTCGAATTCAAAGTTAATTGAGTGTCATATAAATAATTTACCTGATGATGTTGGCTTTTATGATATAAGCACAATATGTACCGTGCTTTTACATCTCCAAGATCCATTCTTAGCAATGGAAAAAATGCTTTCACACACTAAAGAAAAAATTATTATAACCGAATTAGGCGGGTATAACCGTATAAAATCATATAGAAATATAATACGAAATTTCATTCAAAGATTTAGACCTACCCCCTCACCATCTATGACCTTTCTTCCAAATCAAACTAGAAGACCGTTTATGTGGTGGAAGTTATCACCTGAAATAATTGTAAATATAGCTAACATTTTAGGTTTTGAAAAAAGTACTGTTACTTATCATAAGCAAATTGTAGATGGACGTACCGTATGGTTTTTTACAGTTGTATGTGAGAGAACTGTTCCAATAAAAAATTGTTATTACTAAAATTTTAACGCTATTCAAGGTAAATTTTAAAATTAAATTAAGTGGACTCAGTATGGGACGCAGTGGTCTCACAAGAATCTTGATTTGTTCTCATAGATATAGGATAATCATTTTACGATTAATTGTGTTCATTAGATCAGATTTTACTGAACGATTAATTAGTTGTGAAAGATAAGCGGGCATAGCTCAGTGGTAGAGCGTCTCGTTGCCAACGAGAAGGTCGAGGGTTCGACCCCCTTTGCCCGCTCCATTTAACTATGAATGATTTATTACAAAAAAAATGTGTTCCTTGCGAGGGTGGTGTAAAAGCTTTTGATATCTCTGAAATTCACAAGTATCAAAAAAAAGTAGATGGATGGGAAATTGTCCAAAATGATAAAAAAGCTTATCTTTTGGAAAAAAAATTTGAATTTAAAAATTTTTTAGAAAGTCAAAAATTTGTAAATGAGGTAGGAAGAGTCTCAGAAGATGAGGGTCACCATCCAGACATTATGTTTGGATGGGGGTATGCTAAGATTAATATTACAACTCATGCTATCGAGGGTTTATCTGAAAATGATTTTATATTAGCTGCTAAAATTGATAAAATTATTAATGTCTAAAATGACGAGTTTTTGAAAAAATTAAAACAGTATCTGTTTCGTTAGCAAATTTTATAATTTCCTTATCTCTTATTGATCCAGAAGGCTGAACTATTGCACTTACTCCAGACTGAACTAGTTTTTCTACTCCGTCAACAAATGGGAAAAAGGCGTCTGATGCAGCTACAACATCATTTTTAATTTTTGAAAATTTGTTCATTTTTTCTATAGCAATCTCACAACTGTCTAATCTACTAGGCTGTCCTGAACCGATACCAACAGTAGACTTATTACTAGCAAGAACAATAGCATTTGATTTTGTGTAACGACAAACATTAAAGGCAAACATTAAGTTTTCAAGTTGTGATTTGTTCGGTTTTCTTTTAGAAACAATTCTAAAATCTTTCATTGAGATCTTTTTTTTGTCCTCTGATTGTATAAGTGTAAAGTTATCTACTGAATTAAATTTCCATACTTCATCAAAAGAAATCTTCGATGAATTTATAAGTCTTAGATTTTTTTTTAATTTAAGGATTTTAAGAGCTTCTTTATCAAAACCATTGGCTATGACTACCTCAAGAAAAATTTTATTTAATAACAATGCTAGTTTTTGAGTAATTTTATAGTTACACGAAACAATACCACCAAATGCACTTATTGGATCAGAGTCTAATGCTAATTTATAGCTATCTAAATTATTTTTTAAAGCTGAGACACCACAAGGATTACCATGTTTAACAATAACTGTGCCAGTATTTTTCGGTAGTGATTTTGAAATAGTGAGTGCAGCAAAAATATCACTATAATTATTATAACTTAAATTTTTTCCATTAATTTGATCTAATTTATTTTTAATATTTTGTGAATAGAAAGCACCTGTTTGGTGTGGATTTTCTCCATATCTGAGAATTTCAACTAAATTGGTGTAAAGAATTTTTCTTTTAGGGAAATTAATATTATTAAACTTATTGAAATAGTTTGAAATTACAGCTTCATAATAGGCAGTCTCTTCAAATGCTAACCTAGACATTTTTTCCCTAAATTTGAGAGAAGTGCTGCCTTTATTTTTCTTTAACTCATTTATGAGTTCTGTATAATAATCAGTAGAAGTTATTACAGTCACATCATTATAATTTTTGGCAGCAGCTCTGACCATAGTTGGTCCACCAACATCAATATTTTCTATTATTTTTAAATGGTTTTTTATTTGTTTAATTGTTTTTTCAAATGGATAGAAATTTACTATTACCAAATCAATATTTTCAAAATTGTTTTTTTTGATATCACTAAAGTGAGATTTGCTACTCCTTTTGTTTAAAATACCAGCATGTATTTTTGGGTGTAGAGTTTTTACTCTTCCATTAAGTATTTCTTTAAATCCTGTAAAATCTGAAACATCTAAACATTTGAATTTAAGTTTCTTAATTGCTTTGAATGTTCCACCAGAGCTAATTATTTTGATATTATTCCTTGTCAACTCTTTTAATAAAGGTTTAAGATTAGATTTATCAGATAATGATATTAAAGCTGATCTAATTTTTCTCATTATATCTTTTTAATTTCCCATTTAATGTTTTCTTCATTATTATTTAATATTCCAGATACAAAAATATTTTGGTTCTCAATATATGAATTTTTATTACCGAAGTATAATCCATTATCAATATTAATTTCAAAATTATCACAAGTAAATTTCCAACCCTCATCCTCTAATTCTATCAAAATGGATTTATTATCTTGAGTTTTCATTAATTTAATATTTGGTTCCAAATGAAATCTAATATCAAACTTAAAATTAAAATTATTTTTTTTTCTAATAATTTTATCATTTCCAACAAATTTCATTTGCTCAGGAAAAAACTCGATATTTCTCTCATGGATTGATCTAAATTTTTTAAAATATCCATCGTGAGCAGCACTGATTTTCCAATAATTTTTCTCATATACAGAATTTTTTTGAGTAATTCTTAAACCTGTTTTTAAAATTAATTTATCTTTTTTTTTTATAAATTTGCAGGAGGAATTATCATCAATTATTAAAGTACTGTGTGCAGCTGAAGATTTTGATATCTCATTAAGGCTTTGATTATTTTTTTTGTAATAACCACAATTGGTTATAAGTTTTTTTCCGTTTGAAATTATTTCAAATGAGAGAGCGCCTGATTGATAATCTTGAGTATACTTTGCATTTGGTGAGGGTCCTGCATCCATTGCTATACAAATTTTTTTATTTTTTAAAATTATATAACCACCACAATCTTTATTTTCATTTTTAAATTTATAACCAAATCTCCTCAAATAATGGTCGAAATCTTGAGTATTTGACTTATTATTACCGTTAAATAAAAGATCTACATCTAAATTTTGCCTTATGAAAGCATAACTTTGTCCAAAATAATAAATATTTTCTTCTATGTGTTCTGGAACCTCAACCTGAGATTCTTTGAACCATTCTCTAATAATTATAAAATATTTTAAAAAAAATATTAGCTGTTTTATATTCCGTGAATTTGTAAAACCTTGATTATCTATTGATGCATTAGTGATTTTTTTTAGAAAACTTAAACCAATATCTAAATAATTTTTTTCAATTTTGTAACATAGCCCTGCCAAAATTATCGCTGAACAACCAATTATTTTGTTTTCTAAATCTTTAGATTTTTTTATCTCGTTTAATAAATGATTTGTTTGTTTTTGGATCATGTGATCGAACATTAATTTGTATTCTTTATCATTGTCGTCATAAGTAAGTGGGTGATTGGATAAGCAGGAAATAATACGTTTAGCAGTTATATCAAATTCCCAACTTTCTTTTTTAAAGCATCTGTTGTAAGTGATCCAATTAGTTATAACTTTTTTCACAGATTTTTTTGAGGATTTTAAGTCAAGACTGAACAACCAAAAAAAATTGTTTAATTTTTCAAAATCTTTAGATTTAATTTGGCTATTCCAAACTGTCTCTAGTTCAAAATCCTCAATTTTATATTTCTTATTTTGATATTTGATTATCGATGAAAGTAAGTGAGGACTTGGTTTGTATATGAACTCATTATCAAAAGTTTTAGAAATCTTTTTTTCGTATAAACTTGAATTTTGATAAATTTCTCTGAATTTTTTTTTTATTATTTCTGCAAACTCATTTAAAGTTTCAAAAATTCCACCTAACAGCATTCTACACTTCTTTAAGTGTTTCTATATTCTTTTTAATGTTTCCGTTGTTTTCTTTAAATATTGTGGTTCCTGATACAAGAATATTTGCACCTGCGTTAATAACATCTTTTGAGTTTGAAAAATTTATTCCGCCATCTACTTCAATGTCGTACTCATAATTTTTATCATCTTTAAGTTTTTTTAATAACTTAATTTTTTTAATAACATCAGGAATAAATTTCTGCCCCCCAAAACCCGGATAAACACTCATGACTAAAATTAAATCCACATTTTTTAATTCATTTTCAATTATGTCGATCTCTGTATTTGGATTTAGAGAAACACCAACCTTTTTCTTAAAACTTTTAATATGTTTAATTGATTCTGCTAAATTATCAGTGGCTTCAGGGTGTATAGTAATTATATCAGCTCCTGCATCTGCAAAATCTTTTATATATTTATGGACAGGTGAAATCATCAAATGCACATCAAAGGTTAATTCAGAGTACTTTCTAAGAGTCTTTATAACTGGAGGTCCAATAGTTAAATTAGGAACGAAATGACCATCCATTACATCAACATGTATCATATCTGCACCTGCATCTTCGAGTCTCTTAATCTCATTTCCTAATTGACTAAAGTCAGCAGATAATATTGAGGGGGAAATTTGTATTTTTTTCATAGATTATTAAATTAACTAGTACCAAATTTTAAAATCTAATTTAATTAAAAAATTGATAAATTTGTCTTGAAATCTCACTTTCTAATGGAAATGACAACATACCCATCACCGAGTATCCTAGAACCCAAGGCATAAAGTAAAACCTTATCATGAAAAAAAACCAAGCAACGTAAAGAGGCACGATTGGTTGTATTATAAAAGATGGAGTTACAGGTTTAAATAAATTGATTAAAGGATTAGTAAATTTAACAAAGACTCTCATAAAAAAAAATTGAGAATCCTCTCTTTGAAAAATATTCATTGCAACCCTTCCAATCAAAGTCCACATGATTACCCCAAGAATATAATCAATTATATATACTAAAGGATGAAAGTTAGCCGACATTAAGAAATTTATATTGGAAAAAGATCGAAATTAAAAGGGGCGAAATTAATCGCCCCTTAAAAAGATTATTTAGTGTTGTTTGCCAAGGATCGATTTACCAGCTGGTACACGAACCTCATCAACCATTTTCTGCGTTGCAGCGTTTGGCGCTTGAGTCATTAAACTCACTACAACCATTGCTACTAAGCTGACAGCTGAACCAAAGATACCAAACGTTAACTGAGTAATTCCTAAGAATCCACTTCCGCCTGTTCTTACCCAAACTAGGTAAGCAGCACCAGAAACTAATCCTAAGAACATACCAGCAATAGCACCTTCTTTGTTAGCTCTCTTCCACCATACACCAAGTACAAGTGGGAAGAATAGTCCTGACATCGCAAAGTCAAAAGCCCAGATTACTGAACCTAAGATACCTTGGATCTCAAGAGCTGCGATTGTTGCTCCTGCAAAACCAATTACTACAAGTAATACCCTTGCAACAACTAGTCTCTTCGCAGTCTCAGCTTTTGGATCGATGATTTTATAATAAACATCGTGTGAGATTGCGTTTGCAATTGCTAAAATCAAACCATCAGCTGTTGACATGGCAGCAGCCATACCTCCAGCAGCAACCAGACCTGAGATTACATATGGTAATCCAGCTATCTCTGGAGTTGCTAACACAACGGCTTTACCACCCATGAAAAACTCATTTAATTCTAGAGTTCCATTTCCGTTAAAGTCGCTTACAAACATTAAGTTTGCTTGGTTCCAGTTTTGATACCAATCTATCGATTGAACTTCAGCTATTGATTTACCGATAATACCTGTTGGTAGTGACGGATCAATCAATGACAACTTAGATAGTGTCGCTAACATTGGAGCAGAAGAATAAAGTAGGAAGATAAAGAATAATGACCAACCTACTGATTTTCTAGCTGCTTTTACACTTGGAGTAGTAAAATATCTCATCATAACGTGAGGCAATGAAGCTGTTCCCATCATCATCGCTAACGCTAATGAAATAAATGCCCAAGGTGTTGCGTTCACCGCTGAGTGAGCTTTAGTTATTCCAGCCAAACCTTTTGGTACTTCTTTTAGATTTTCAGCAGAGTTTTTAACAAAACCAAACTGAGCCTCTAATTCAGCTATTCTAGAAACTTCATCAGCTAACATGAAGTGAGGGAAGAAACCCGCACCCATTTTATTACTGATCCAGAATACTGGTAATAAGTAAGCTATGATTAGTACGATATATTGAGCTACCTGTGTCCAAGTTACCCCTCTCATACCTCCAAGCATTGAACAAAGTAAGATACTTATTAGTCCAACGTATACAGCGTATTGGAATGGGATATCGAGTGCAACAGATGCAATTGTACCTGTAGCGTTAATTTGTGCAGTCACATAAGTAAATGAAGCAACAGTTAAAACTACTACCGCCATAAATCTACTTAAATTACCACCGTATCTTGTACCAATGAAATCTGGAACTGTGTAACAGCCAAATTTTCTTAGGTATGGTGCTAATAATGATGCAACTAGTACATATCCACCAGTCCAACCTACAAGCAGTGCCATATATCCGTAACCTTTAAAGTAAATACCACCTGCCATTGCAACGAATGATGCACCAGACATCCAGTCTGCTGCTGTGGCCATTCCGTTGAACACGGTTGGTACTTGTCTTCCAGCTACGTAATACGCATCAGCTTGAGCTGTACGTGATAGATAACCAATTATAGCATAGATGGCTACCGTGAAGGCAACGAAACAAATACCAATTGTTTTCGCTGTCATACCCATCTGCTCGGCAATTGACATAATGATTATGAAAGCTAAAAAACCACCTGTATAGATTCCATAAACCTTAGGTAAATTGTCTATAAAATTACCTTTAATCATTAGTCATCTCCTCTTTCACTGAAGCCGAACTCTTCATCAATTTTTTCTTGCCTGTTCGCAAACCAGAAAATCAGTAATACGAAAATTCCAAGAGAACCTTGACATGTGAACCAATAAGTTAACGGATAACCAAATGGTCCCGTAACTTCGTTCATTTCAGCCCCGAATAGGAAGATGCCAATTGAGAAAACAAACCAAATTGCTAACGTCATCATTAGCAAACCCTTGGATTTTTCCCAGTGTTGTTCTTGTTTTGACATTTATACCTCTCTCTTTTTAGTTATAACTGGCGAAAACCATAACCATTATGAAATAGATTTAAAGTGTTAAAATTGGTAAATTTGCTAGCCTTTTCAAGTTATAAGTGTCAAAAATAGGGCTTTTTATGGGAAAATACAAATTAACGTGGAGGGACTTAACTTGGCATGATTTTAAGACTTATCTTTTCGCTATGTTCAAAGCTTTCATCCCCAAGGGGAAAATTAGCAATTTGGATGAGCTTGAAATCTTTATACAAACAAAATCTGCCTGGGTGAGTCAGGTCACTCTTTACGGTTATCTTAAAACGAGGATGGGGACTAGATATGTTCTTCATTTTGAAAATGATACTTTTATGGATTCAGTAAATATGGCAAAGTGGAATATTTATGCGGTTGCTCTTCAAGATCTTACATTGTTTACATTTTCAAAATTGAAAGCAAATTTCAATTACCAAGATACTGAGAAAGCAAAAGAAATTTTTTTAAAGATTTTAGATGATGAAACTTCAAATAAGATGCCAACTGATATTATAGAAAATGCAAAAAAAAGTTTTGATGAAAGAATACAAAATATTAATTGGGATGATCATCACAATGATTTACCATTTAATCCAAGTGCTTTATCTTTGTATAAGTGGGCACCAATTGCGGAAGATTTAAAAACTTTAGATCGTAAAATTGTTCTCAATTCAGTGATTTTAAAATGGGATGTTGTAAAAAAAGAATTTAATGAAAGAATAAAATTTTAGATATTTTTTCTATTTTCAACTAAGCTATCGACTACACCTGGATCAGCAAGAGTAGTTGTATCACCTAGTTGCCCATGCTCGTTTGCTGCAATTTTTCTTAAAATTCTTCTCATTATTTTTCCAGATCTTGTTTTTGGAAGCCCAGGGGTAAAATGAATTAAATCTGGTGTCGCTAAAGGTCCTATTTGTTTTCTTACCCAAAGTTTTAGCTCTCTATCTAAATCACCTGTCTCGCTCTCTCCAGCGTTTAAAGTAACATAACAGTACAACCCATTTCCTTTTATATCATGAGGATATCCAACCACTGCAGCCTCTGCTACTTTAGGATGCGCAACAAATGCGCTTTCAATTTCAGCAGTACCAAGGTTATGACCAGAAACAATGATCACATCATCAACTCTCCCAGTTATCCAATAGTAACCATCTTTATCTCGTTTACATCCATCTCCAGTAAAATATTTGCCATCAAATTGAGAAAAATATGTATCGATAAATCTTTGATGATCACCATATACTGTTCTCATTTGACCAGGCCAAGATTGAGCTATACAAAGTCTACCTTCACCTTCACCTTTTATTTCTTTTCCATCTTTATCAACCAAAACTGGTTTTATTCCATAAAAAGGTTTTGTTGCTGAACCAGGCTTAAGTGGAATTGCACCAGTTTGTGGTGCTATAAGAATTCCTCCTGTTTCTGTTTGCCACCAAGTATCGACTATTGGACATTTTGAATTTCCGACAGTTTTGTAATACCACATCCATGCTTCAGGATTTATTGGTTCTCCGACAGTTCCTAATAATTTTAAAGATTTTCTAGAAGTTTTATTAACTGGGTCATCACCTTCTCTCATTAAGGCTCTTATAGCTGTTGGTGCTGTATAAAAAGTATTTACTTTATATTTATCTACTATTTGCCACCATCTTGAGCTATCAGGATAATTTGGAACACCTTCAAACATAATAGTGGTAGCTCCATTAGCTAACGGTCCATAAATTATATAACTATGGCCAGTTACCCAACCAATATCTGCTGTACACCAATAAATATCATTCGGCTTATAATTAAAGATATATTGATGAGTCATTGAAGCATAAACCATATATCCTCCAGTAGTATGTAATACTCCTTTAGGCTTTCCGGTTGATCCTGATGTATAGAGAATAAACAAAGGATCCTCTGCACTCATTTCTTCAGGCTCACAATGATTTGGTACATCCTTAATTAGGTCGTGATACCAGACATCTCGATCTTGATCCCAATATACATAATTACCAGTTCTCTTTACTACAATACATTTTTTAACATCTGGACAATTAGATAAAGCTTCATCTGTCGTTGCTTTTAAAGGAATAGTTTTGCCTCCTCTTACTCCTTCATCAGCAGTAATTATATATTCTGATTTACAATCATTCACTCTTCCTGAAATTGACTCTGCAGAGAAACCACCAAAAATTATTGAGTGGACGGCACCTATTCTTGCACAAGCCAACATCAGTATTGCTAATTCAGGTATCATCGTCAAATAAATAGTGACACGGTCGCCTTTTTGTATCCCTAGTTTTTTTAAACCATTAGCAGCTTTTGAAACTTTTTGATGTAATTGCTTATAAGAAATTTTTTGAGTATCTTTAGGATCATCCCCTACCCATATAATTGCAGTTTTATCTTTTTTATCTTTTAGATGACGATCAATACAATTTGCAGATGCGTTTAAAGTACCATCTTCAAACCATTTAATTCTTACTTCGTCTTTACTATATTTGACATCTTTAATTTTTTTGTAAGGTTTTATCCAAGTAATTCTCTTTCCTTCTTTTTTCCAAAATGAATTATTATTTTTAATAGAATCAGAATATTTTTTTTGATATTGGGCTTTATTCGCTAAACTCCTTTTTACCCATTCAGGTTTAGTTTTAATTACTTGATCGCTAGATGATGATTTATCGATATTTTTCTTTTTAGATCTTTTAGCTGCAGATCTTTTAGTTTTTGAGACTCTTTTTATTTTTCTTCTTTTTTTTGAAGATTTTTTTTTCTTTGTCTTTTTGGTTTTTTTCTTTTTTGATTTCTTTTTTTTTGGCATTTTTTTTATTATTTACTCATTTTATTTAAAATCTTCCAGCTTTTAGAGTCAATAGGCATTACAGATAATCTACTTTGTTTAATTAAAGATAAATGGCTTAAATCCTTGTTTTTTCTAATTTGCTCTAAAGACACAGGGTTATTAAGTCTTTTCAAAAACTTAACAGTCACAGCAACAAATCTTCCTGATTTGTCTGTTTTATCAATGTAATGTTCTTTCACAACTTCTACTATTCCAACAATTTCTTTTCCAATATTTGAGTGATAAAAAAAACATTGATCACCCTTTTTCATAGTTTTTAAATTCTTAGCTGCTTGATAGTTTCTTACACCGTCCCAGGGTGCTCCTTTTTCACCAGCTTTTTTTTGTTGATCAATTGACCAAACGTCAGGCTCTGATTTAAGTAACCAGTATTGCATTATAATTTTACACCTGCTCCTTTTAAGAAATTAGCTTTTTCATCTAGTGGCCATCTGGGTTTTGCTGGATAATCCAAATCATTGAATTGATTTAATTTAAATTTTTCTAGGCCTGCCACCCCTATCATTGCAGCATTATCACCACAGAGTTCTATTGGTGGAAATATACTTTCATAATTTTTTTCTTTACATAAATTAATTAGCATTGATCTAATTTTTTTGTTAGCAGCAACACCACCGGCAACAACAAAAATTTTTTTATGTAGATTACTTTGTTTCTCGAACTCTAAAAAAGCAATCTTTGTTTTCTTATACAGGATTTCTATTATTGTTTTTTGAAAAGACGCTGCTAAATCAAATTTATCTTGTTCTGTTTTTATCTTTTTTGATATTTTTAAAACTGCTGTCTTCAAGCCTGCAAATGATAAGTTACAACCCCCTCTGTTAATAATTGGCTTTGGTAACTTATATCTTTCAGGATTTCCCTTTTCAGCAAAAACTTCAATTTTGGGTCCACCTGGAAATTCTATTCCTAATAATTTTGCAGTTTTATCAAATGCTTCACCTAAAGCATCATCTATAGTAGTGCCCAATCTTTTATAATTTCCAAGTCCTTTAACATTTAAAAACTGTGAGTGTCCACCTGAGATCAATAAAAATAAATATGGGTAATCTATTCTTGAGTTAATTCTTGGACTTAAAGCATGACCTTCTAAATGATTAACTGCAATAAATGGTTTTTTAATCAAATTAGCAAAAGTTTTACCAAAACTTAAACCAACTGATAAGCAAACAACTAATCCTGGTCCGGCTGTTGCAGCAACTGCATCTATTTCGTCTATCTTTTTTCCACTTTCATCCAAAGCCTTTTGAACAATCCAATCAATTTTTTCTAAATGGGACCGGGCAGCAAGTTCAGGAACAACTCCACCAAATTCTTTATGCACCTCTGTTTGGCTAGAGATAATATTGGAGAGAATTATTGGTATTCCTCGCTCATTTTCTGAAATTAAAGATGCTGCAGTTTCATCACAACTAGTTTCTATTCCAAGAATTAAGGGTTTTTTATTCATACAAATAGTTTTTAATAATTGTACAATCCCAATACAAGTAAGAAATGATTTTTTTATGAAAAAGAAAATAACAATTGGGTCCCGGGGAAGTAAGTTAGCATTATTATATGCACAAAAAGTAAAAGAGAAAATTATTGAGCTAACCAACTTTATTGATCAGGATATAAATATTAAAAAAATTTCTACCAAAGGGGATGAGATACTAGATACCAGATTATCCGATATTGGTGGCAAAGGTTTGTTTTCAAGTAGTATCGAACAACAGCTCCAAAAAAATAATATAGATATAGCTGTTCATGCACTAAAAGACATGCCAGCAATTGAGACCAGTGGTCTTTTAACAGATACATTTCTTGAAAGAACTGATGCAAGAGAAATCGCAATAATTAATGGAAATAAAAAATTTAAAGATTTAAAACAGAATGCTGTTATTGGAACATCTTCTTATAGGAGACAATTTCAAATTAAAAAAATAAGGCCTGATGTTAATTGTAAACTTATAAGAGGGAATGTTGACACTAGAATAAAAAAATTAGCAGATGGTGAGTATGATGCGATAATTTTATCTTATGCTGGAATAAAATACCTTAAATTAGAGGATAAAATTTCAGAAATTTTTTCTATTGAGGAAATAATTCCAAGTGCAGGGCAAGGGATAATTGCTGTACAGTGTAGAAAAAATGATGGAGATATGATTTCAATGTTAAAAAAGATTAATCATAAAGAGACCTATAAAAGAGCACATGCTGAAAGAAATATTCTAAAAATTTTAGAGGGGGATTGTGAAACAGCAGTTGGAATTCATTCTAAAATAGATGAAAACAAAATTACAGTAGAAGCAGAGCTCTTCTCATTAGATGGTTCACAAAGATTTTATGAAAAAAAATCCGACAAATTAGAAAATTTTAGAGAACTCGGAAATGAGATTGGTCAAATTTTAAAAATAAAATCGAATAATACTTATAAAAGATAAAATGCATATTCTATTGACCAGACCTTTAGAAGATTGTTCAGAAATGATCATTAAATTTCAGTCTCTTGGTCACAAGGTTTCACATTTACCTTTATTATCAATCAAAAGGATTCTACATGAAGAAATAGATCTTTCTAAGTTTAAGGGTATTATTTTTACAAGCTCTAATGCTGTAAGATTTTTAAATTTAAACGGACTAGATAAAAATATAAAATGTTTTTGTGTAGGAAATGCAACCGAACAAGAAGCAAGAAGCCATGGTTTTTCCAATACAATTGCTGCAGAGGGAAACGTTCTAAATTTGAAAGAATTGATATTGCAGAATTTTGATAAAACAGAGGGTAAATTAATTTATGTAAGTGGAGAAAACATTTCAGTGGATCTTGATAATCAACTGCAAAATGAGGGATATGAAGTTAAGAGATTGATAAACTATGAAACTGTACATAATGAAAAATTTGATAATGATTTTATCAATAAGTTAAAACTTGATATGCCTGATATGGTTTACGTTTATTCACAAAATAGCGCATCAAGTCTTTTAAAGTTTATAAAATTTAATCAGCTAGAGAGTCTTTGGATGAGCACTAATTTGATGTGTATAGGTGAAAAAACATCAGCTAAATTAAATGAAATTAAGTGGAAAAAGATATTTCTTTTTAATCCTGGAGAAGAGGAATTTTTGTTATATAAAATTTAATTATGGAAATAATAAATAATTTTTCTGAAGTTTTTTTATCAGTCTGGAACAGAGGGATACTAGGAGTAGATATTTTTCAAATATTAATTGGTATTGGAATATTTTTAATTTTTTTAATATTTAGAGGATTAATAAGTAAACTTATTATTAAAAAATTAGAGATAATTTCTAAAAGAACGACTAATAAATTAGATGATACTTTTGTGTCTGCATTGATTGGACCAGCAAGATTTTTACCGATTGTTTTGGGTTTTTTTATAGCAAGTTATTATATGACTTTTTCAATTGAAGGTAGAGAAGTTGTTGACACAATAAATAGAACTTTAATAACAATTTTAATTTTTTGGGTGATACATCAAATTATTGAACCTGTGTCTTATATTTTAAGTGGACTTGATAAACTTTTAACAAGAGAGTTAATTGGATGGATCATTAAATCCCTAAAAATACTAATTTTTATTTTAGGTTTAGCTGCTGTATTAGAACTTTGGGGAATAAAGATAGGACCAATTATTGCTGGTCTTGGTTTATTTGGTGTTGCAGTAGCTTTAGGTGCTCAAGATTTATTTAAAAATTTGATCTCAGGTATTTTAGTTTTGGTTGAAAAAAGATTTAAAATTGGTGATTGGATATTAGTAGAGGGAATTATAGAGGGTATAGTTGAAAAAATCGGATTTAGATCAACGACGATAAGAAAATTTGATAAATCACTAGCAATTATTCCCAACTTTCAATTTGCTGAAAATGCAGTTGTTAATGTAAGTGAAACTTCAAATTGGTTAATAAGTTGGATTATAACTCTTCAATATGACACAACGGTTGATCAATTAAAAACTATAAGAAATGAAATTGAAGATCACATTCAAAAAAGCGAAGACTTTAATACAAGCATTGGAATTGCAGTGAGAGTTGACAAATTTTCTGATAGCTCAATTGATATGTATGTTCGTTGTTTTACTAAATCAGACAGTTGGAACGAGTGGTTATCAGTAAAAGAAAAATTAGCAATTGGGATCAAAAAGATTGTTGAAAAAAATAAAGCGTCTTTTGCATTCCCAAGTTCTTCTATTTATATAGAAAAAAAATGATAGCCATTTTTTATTTAGCTTTACAAATATTAAAGCTTTATTCCTACGTAGTAATAGCGAATGTAATTATAAGCTGGTTGGTTGCTTTTAATGTCTTAAATACACAAAATAGATTTGTTTATTCAATTTTAGAATTAACATATCGTTTAACAGATCCTATACTAAATAAAATAAGACGTTTTTTACCTAATTTAGGATCCTTAGATATCTCACCTATTATATTACTTCTATTGATTTGGTTTATAGAAATGTGTATGAAGCTCTACATTGCACCTTTAATTTTTTAAAACTTATGATTCTAATTGATGGAAAAAAAGCAGCAGCTGAATTAAGAGAAGAACTTAAGCAAGAAGTAACTGAGTTAAAGAACAAGTACAATAAAGTACCAGGTTTAACGGTGATTTTGATTGGAGATCTTACCCCTAGTCAAATTTATGTAAGAAACAAAGAGAAATCAGCAAAAGAGGTTGGTTTAAAATCTGATGTAATTAAATACCCAAACTCTGTGGAAGAAAAAGTTATTTTGGATAAGATTAATGATCTCAATAAAGATAAGAGCGTTTCAGGTATTTTAGTTCAGTTACCTTTGCCAAAACATATCGATAAACAAAAAATTATTGAGGCTATTCACCCATCTAAAGACGTTGATGGATTTCATCCTATGAATGTTGGTAATCTTTCTTCAGGTTACGAGAGTTCCGTGCCCTGCACTCCACTAGGCTGTTATTTATTAATTAAAAAAATTGAGCCAAACTTAAGTGGAAAAAAAGCAGTTGTAGTTGGAAGATCTAATCTAAATGGAAAACCAATGACACAACTTCTTTTAAAAGAAAATTGCACGGTAACAATTACCCACTCAAAAACAAAAGATCTCAAGGCTGAATGTTTAGAAGCAGATATTATTATAGCTGCTGTCGGTATCCCTGAACTTGTCAAAGGAGATTGGGTTAAAAAAGACACAATCGTGATTGACGTTGGAATTAATAAAACAGATAAAGGTATTGTTGGTGATGTTGCATTTGATGAAGTTTCAAAAAATGCTAAAGCATTAACACCAGTTCCGGGTGGAGTTGGACCAATGACAATCGCTTGTTTACTAAAAAATACTGTAGAGTGTTTCAAAAGATCGCAAATTTAAAGTTACAACCTATTAAATTTTTTGATATTTTGAGGCGTGAAGAAACCTAAATATCCTTATAGAATTGCAATTGTATTCTTAATTTTAACAGTTCCTACCATTGGAGCTACCCAATTGGGCTGGTACTTATATGATCAACAAACAGGTTTTGATTATGGTATGATTGTTGGAACATTTTCAGTTATATATGCAGCTTGGCTAATGTATGAAAAAAATTGGAGAGAAGAGGATGATGATTAGGTAATGGAAAAATTAATTTTTTTTGGACTGGTAATTCCTATTTTATTCTTTGTTTTATATTTAGGGACGAGAGCTATCATGAGTGGTGTTAGTGCGAAACAGGCTAACCAAGCTAACAAAGATGAAAATGAAATAGATGAAAATAATAATGAGGAGTCAAACTCTGATAAATCTTTGAGTGATGAATTAGAAAAATTGAATGAACTTAGAGAAAGCGGTGTACTAACTCAAGAAGAGTTTGAAAAGGCAAAAAATAAATTATTAAATAATTAAAGATTAAGTTGTTCTCGTTAAAAGCAATAAAGTTGCACCAGTTATAAATATCAAAATACCTAAGATTTCAATAAAAGTTATCTTTTCTTTAAAAAGATATTTTGATGAGATGTAACTAAAAAATATTTCAATTTGGCCAACAGCTCTAACAAAAGATGCTTGAATCAAAGTGAAAGCAAAAAACCAGGATAGTGTTGCTAAAAAACCAGCTAGACCAGTCAAGCATATTTCAAATTTATTATCAAAAAATTTTTTGAATTCTGATTTTTCAAAAATTATCAGATATGTAGTAATGATTATAGTTTGAATTACCAAAGCAAAAAAAACTGTGGTAAGCGCTTTATCAAAATTGAAGGAAAAATTTTCTAGTGTTAGTGCTGCTGCCCTAAAATAGACAACACTGAGACCCAGTAAAAGTCCAGCTCCCAATCCAATAAGTGTTACCTTTGAAAAAAAATTTTTAAAAAACAATTTATAATCTTTGATCGAAATAATAATAACCCCAAGTGTTGCAATTATTATTCCAAAAACACCAAGCAAATTTAGTTTATCTTTTAATATGATATATTCAAAAATCGCAATTTGAATAACTTCTGTTTTACTAAGTGAAGTACCGACAACAAAGTTTGAAAATCTAAAAAGGTATAATAGTGTTATTGTAAAAGTAACTTGTAAAATAGATCCTAAAAAAGTAAAAAAAATGAAGTTAGTTTGATCTAGAATATCTGAAATGATATTAAAATCGTGAAAAAAAAAAAATAGTACAAAAGCAAATGGTAAAGCAAAGGCAAATCTTACGTATGCAGAAGCAACTAATGATAAATCTTTATTTAATTTTTTCTGTAATGAAGTTCTTAGATTTTGAAAAAAAGCTGCTAAAATTGTAAAAACTACCCAATTCATAAATTTATTTAGATATAATCTTTTAATCGAATTAAGTGGTTACTTATATATAAAAAATTAGATTTTCTCCATCAGCCAGAGAGCGTCTTCTCCTAAAAAGTAAATTTTTCCGTTATTTGGATGGACTTGTATATCTCTTATTCTTCCAATTTTATTTTTAAATATGATTTCCTCTTTTACATTAGATAAGTCTTTAAATATTAATTTTCTCAAAGATTTGTCTTTAAGTGAAGTAATTAAAGCATGTCCATTCCATTCACTAAACTCTTTTCCTTTATAAATTGTGATTGCGCTTGTTGCTATGGATGGAACCCAATATTGTATCGCTTTTGTAAAACCTGGTTTCCATTTAGGGCCAATAGGAATGCCTGAATAGTTTGTCCCTCCCCAACCTAAAATTTTCCATCCATAATTTTCACCTTTTTTGGCCTCACCAAACCAATCCCCACCTCTTGCACCATGATTACTCATATAAATTTTTTCATCAAAAGGTGATACAGTTAGACCTTGAGGATTTCTAATACCTATTTGATAAATTTCAGGTAGCCAGTCTGATTTACCGAGAAATTTTGGATTGTCTCTTGGAATACTTCCATCAGTATTTATTCTAATAATACTTCCAGGATGCTTTGTAGGATCTTGTGCAATCATACCTTGGCCTCTCTCACCAGCAGATGCAAATAAATAATTACCTTTGATCGCTAATCTTGAACCAAAGTGATAACCTGAATCGATAGGTGGGTTAGCCTGAAAAATATTTTTAAATATTAAGTCTTTTTTATCAAATTTTGATTTTGCTATTGAGGTACTGGTTTTTCCATTTCCTCTATTTTCTGAATAAGAAATATATACAAAATTTTCATTAAAAAGAACGTCTAGCAGACCCCCTTGACCATGCTCAAGAAAATTTATGTTATGATTAATAATATCAATATTTTTATTTTTTATATTTATTAATTTTATAGCCCCACTTTTTTCAGTGATAAGTATGTTGTTATCGTCAATAAAAGTTGACCCCCAAGGGGATTTCAAGTTTACAATTTTTGTAAAGTTAAGATTTTTTGCGCTTGCTATATTTGGAAAAATAAAAATTAATAATATGAAAATAATTTTCATATTTGTTAAAAAACTACTTCAAAGCCTTCAAAGTCTGGTGGACCTAAATATAAATTTCTATGTTGAGCTGCATTTTTGTGAGCGAGTCTAAAAGCTTCAGATTTAGTCCAATTTATAAAATCCTCTTTTGATTCCCACGTGCTATGAGAGGAATATAACGAGTAGTCTTTATTAGTATCACCTTTTATTAAATTAAAATTTTTAAAGCCTTTTACTCCATCAAGATGTGTGTCTCTATTTTTCCAAACATTTTCAAAATCTTTTTCTTTCCCAAGAACAATCTTAAATCTATTCATCGCTATATACATAATTTGTTAAGATAACTTCGATCTTCCTCCATCAACGGCTATAACTTGACCAGTGACCCAAGAACTATCATCCGAGATAAGAAATTTAGCTAGTGAAGCAGAGTCTTTTCCCTCTCCCAAACGTTTTAGTGGATGGGCTTTAGCAATTCCATCTGCTAAGGCTTTATTCTTTAACATTGGTTCAGCAATTTTAGAATTAGTTAAACTCGGTGCAATACAGTTTACTCTTATATTCGGGGCAAATTCTGCAGCTAGAGAAACTGTTAAACCTTCAACTGCAGCCTTTGTAGAAGCAATTATAGCGTGATTTGTAAAACCTCTTTGTGCAGCAACTGTAGAGAATAGAACCACTGAGCCTTTATTTTTTTTTAAACTATCCTGGTAGCCTTTTATAACCTCAACTGCTGAATAAAGATTTAGTTTCATACACTTATTAAAATCTTGCTCACTAACCATTCTTAAAGGTTTTAAATCAATCGAACCCACACAATATGCAATACCTTTTACGTCAGATATATCATTTTTAACCTTATCTACAAATCCATCTTGCAAAACATCAGCTATTGTAAATGCACAACCTAATTGTTCAGAAATATTTTTAGTTTCACTTTCATTTCTACCAACTAAATGAACTGAATTTCCCGTGTTTACTAATTGTTCAGCTAAACTAGAACCGATTGATCCTGTCGCACCAAAAATAAGATATTTTTCTGACATAAAAAATTTTATTAGTTATATTTAATTATGAAGTTATTTTTTATACTGGGTAATCAATTATTTCCATCAAAATACTTGGACCGCTTCAAAAAAGACCACCTATTTTTTATGGCAGAAGATTACCAATTATGCACTTATGAAAAGCATCATAAAAATAAAATCCTTCTCTTCTTGTCATCAATGCGTTCACACGCGGAAACTCTTAAAAAAGATAAGTTTAAATTAGAGTATTTTAAAATTGAGGATAAAGAATTTAAAGACGACTATTTAAAGAAATTAAAAAAAATAATTAATTCAAAAAAAATAAAAGAGATTACCAGTTTTGAAGTTGAGGATAAATTTTTTGAAAAAAAAATTGATCAGTTCATTAAAAAAGAAAAAATTAAATGGAATATTATTCAAACACCAATGTTTTTAAATTCAAGAGATGAATTTAAGCAATATCTTTTAAGATCAAAAAAACCATTTATGGCAACTTTTTACAAGGAAGTGAGAAAAAAATCTGGAATATTAATGGGTTCTGATGGAAATCCTGTTGGAGGCAAATGGAGTTTTGATGAAGATAATAGAAATAAGTTACCAAAAAATATTTCTATTCCAAAGTTTCCTAAAATTAATGAAACAAATCATACTAAAAAATTAAAACCCATTATTGAAAAACTATTTAAAGATCATCCAGGAACAACCAAAAATTTTTGGTTTGCTACAGAATATAATGATGTGGTTAAATTATTAAATTTTTTTATTAAAGAAAAATCTAATTTATTTGGTGATTATGAGGACGCAGTTGATCAAAAAGATAATATCTTATTTCACAGCGCTTTAAGTCCTTATATCAACTTGGGTTTAATCACACCAGAACTTATTATCAAAAAAGTTCTAGATTTTCATAAGAGTAAAAAAATCAGATTAAATTCTCTAGAAGGTTATATTCGTCAAGTTATAGGATGGAGGGAATTTATGAGAGGAATTTATCAAAGTTACTCAAACGAAATGGAAACTGGAAATTTTTTTAAACAAAATCGTAAAATGAAAAAGTCATGGTATGACGGAACAACTGGTTTACCCCCACTAGATTACGCAATTAAAAATGCATTAAATTATGGATGGTCTCATCACATCGAAAGATTAATGATTTTATCAAACATCATGAATCTTTGTGAGATCAAACCTGTGGTTGTTTATAAATGGTTCATGGAGATGTTTGTTGACTCCTCTGATTGGGTTATGGTTCCAAACGTTTATGGTATGGGATTATTTAGCGATGGAGGAATTTTTGCAACAAAACCATACATTTGTGGATCAAGTTATTTTATGAAAATGATGGATTTTAAAAAAGGTGATTGGTGCAATACTATGGACGGACTTTACTGGAGATTTATAGATCGTAATAGAAAATTTTTTTTAAAAAATCCAAGACTTTCAATGATGGTTAGAATTTTTGATAAAATGAAAGTAGATAGGAAAAAAATGATTTTATCTGCAGCTGATAAATTTATTAAACAAAATACAATTTAGTGAAAAAAGAAAATCTTCCCTTTAAAACCTGCATTGCTTGTAAAAGACCTTTTACTTGGCGAAGAAAATGGAAGTTAAATTGGGATAAAGTAAAGTATTGCTCAAAAAGATGTTCTAGTAAAAAAGTATGAACTTAGGAAAGTACAAATGGAAAAGTAGAATTTTACTTGTTTCTACAACGAGCTATAAGGATAAAATTTATCTAGAAGCCAAAAAAATATATCAAGATAAAATAAAAGATTTTCATAAAAGATTTGTAAAATTAATTTGTAAAATTAATAAGCAGGAAAAATCATCAATTGATTTAATTGGTTTTGACGGCAAATCCAAAAAGAAGATGAATAAACTTAATTATAAAACAATTTTTAAAATTATAGACAAAATGCCATTAAGTAAAAAATCTAAACCTATAAATCTATCGCTTTATTCAGATTACAATCCTAAAACCACTACTCAAGGTTTGGGGTTTAAAAACAAGGAAAAAGCTCTTTACACAATTAAAACTATCAAAAATCGTTCAATTAAGTATCAGGTGAATGTAATCGCAACAATGCTAGGTAGAGCAAAGAACCATCCTAATAAAACTGTGGATATGGAGGATGCTATAAAAATTTTTAGTAGTTGGATGAAAAAATATAAAAGTAAAAAAAATGAAAATTAAAATAAATAAATATTTAAAAAAAATAGTAGTTTTATTTTTACTACTTACCCCAAACGATCTATATGCTGATTTCTTTGAGGATATTACAAACCAAATTGTTGATAATCCCAAAAGACTTAGTTATGGAGTTTCTGTAACGGATGTAAATCAAGATGGAAATTTTGATTTTGTAGTTACAGGTTTTGGTTATCTAAATTTAGCTTTATCCTACGAAGACGGAAAATTAATTAATATTGTAAAACAAAAAAAATTCACAGATGAGTTTAGAAGAACAATTGGTGTAGCTGCATGCGATATAGATAAAGATGGATACGAAGAAATATATTTTCTTAACACTGATACTTATAGTGGTACAAAAAAATATTCAGATAGACTTATAGATTTAGAAAATAATAGTTATATAGACTTATTTGAAATCAAAAAAAACCAGAGAGACCTTAATTTAACAGCAGGGAGATCAGTTGTTTGTGTCGACAGAAAAGGTGATGGAAATTTTGGGGTTTATGTTGCTAATTATGGAGGACCAACAAGATTTTACGAATACGATAATGACATAATAGTCGATAAATCTGTGCAATTAAATCTTGCAAAGATTACTGGTGGTCGAGCAGTCGTAGCAGGACATATTATTTCTGATAAGATTGATTTGTTTGCCGCTAATGAGAGAGGAGCAAATTTTTTATATAAAAATAATAATGGTAAATTCTTAGATGTCGCGAATGAATATAGAGTACAAGACATCCTTCAAAATGGTAGAGGAACTGCTTTAGCTGATATTTATTATAGAGGACGATTGGATATTTTAAATGGAAATTGGGGAGGATTTCACAGAGCTTATGTACTTAAAGATAATATTTTTGAAGATATAGCTAAACCACCTTTTGATGAACCATCAAGAATAAGAACCGTCATTTCAGCTGATTTGGATAATGATGGTTACGACGAAGTATTCATGAATAATATCGGTGAACCAAACAAACTTTTTAAAATTTTAGATGATGGTTTGATAGAGCAAATACCATTAGAGGTTGGCTTAGAGCCAAATGGATATGGAACTGGCGCAGCAGTTGCTGATATAGATAATGACGGTGTGCTAGAGTTGTTGGTTTCTCATGGGGAGAGTTTTGATCAGCCACTGTCGTTGTATAAAGCAAAAGTAAACCCAAAAAATAAATATTTAAGAATTAAACCTTTAAATAAATATGGTGCACCTGCAAGAGGAGCTACAGTTACATTAATTTCTAATTTAAGAAAACATTCTAAAACAATTGACTCTGGATCTGGTTATCTTTGCCAAATGGAGCCAGTGGCTCATTTTGGAATTAGAAAAAATGAAAAAAATATAAAAATTCAGGTTAAATGGACAAATGGTAAAACAGAAACAATTTCTGTTAAAAAATTAAATAAAACAATTACCTTGAATCAATTAAACTAATGTAAAGGTTGAAGAACTCTATTTATAAAATGGATTACACCATTTGAGGCTTCAATATCAGCCGTTACAACTTCAGCTTCATTTATATAAACTATACCATTAACTTTTTTGATTGTTATTTCTTCATCATTAATTGCCTTAAGTTTTATTTCACCATCTATTTCCGAAGAAGTTATTTTTTTTGAAAAGACGTGTCTTCCTAAAATATTTATTAGCTTTTGTTTATTCTCTTCTCTTAAAAGGCCATAATATGTTTGTGCACTAATTGCAGCAAATGCATCATCTAATGGTGCAAAAACTGTAAATGGTCCGTTACCTTCTAAATTTTTATTTAATCCTGACTTAGTAAAAGTTTCGTTCAACTTAGTAAATTTTCCAGTCTCATTAAGTTTATTAATTATATTTGCAGATGTAATTGATGGTATTAAAATCATTACCAATAGAGAGATTATTGAGAAAATTCTTTTCATAGGAACTAATTATATAAAAATTAATAATTTAAAAAGTTTATTTGGTGCGACAAATGTTAAATAAAAAAATATAAATTTTCAATATTTTACACTAGAAAATAGCATCTATTAATTTACACTAAATTAATTATTGAAAAATTCTAATTGTAAATAAATGAAATTTATAAAAAAAATTATCAAATTATCAGTTATTTTTACTTTAGTTTTGTCTTTTTCAAATATTTCAAGCTCATCAGAAAAAAATTATTATAAAGATTTGATAACTGATTGGTCAAGAATATTTCCTGATAAAAATAGAAACGCTGCAGGTCCAAAATTCTTTAAATACATAATTGATAAAGATATTACTTACAAAGATTTTATTGAATACAACAAATTATATTGTGCTGTATCCGGGTCATTGATTGATCCTAACAGTGAACCTGACTTTATATTTGTTAATGAAAAAGAAACTAAAAAAAAAATTTGTGGTAATTACTACAAATGTTGTATCCCATGTTCATGTGATGTCATGAAGTACTCGGAGGTCCAAAAAATAAAACATAAGTTTAGTGACGGTACAAAAGAGTTTTTTGTTTTTACGATTAAAAATCCCTGCAATAAAAAAGATTTTCCTAATAGAGTAAATAAAGATTATTTTTGCAACGGTGATAAGATTAATGATAAACAAGTTTACAGTATTAATGATCATATAGTCATAGGTTTATTGCATGATGGAAAAAATTGCAAAAAAGATGAAATTGATTTTGTTAAAAGCCACAAGGTTACTGGTAGATACTGTGAGTTAAGAAATAATACACCTTTAGAAAATTTAAATGCCGGTATGGGAGATATATTCATTAAACTAGCAAGATAAATTTTAAAAATTTTCATTTTTTATTTAATCAGTAAATTATTGTTATAAAAATCTATCTCGAGTAAAATACTAAATATTGAACATAATTATTTTACAGCATATTAAAGTCGAAGATCCAGGTTTCATAAAGGACCTAATGTTGGATGACGGTTTTAATCTTACTACTATTGAGTTAGATGAAGGAGAAAAAATCCCAAATGATTTAACAAAGTTTGATGGAATGTTTTGCATGGGTGGACCGATGGATACTCATATGGAAATGGAGTATCCTTGGTTAGTTGAGGAAAAAAAAAGAATAAAAGAATTTGTAGTAAATCTTAAAAAACCTTATTTAGGTTTCTGTTTAGGCTGTCAGTTATTAGGTGAAGTAGTTGGTGGTAAAGTCGTAAAATCAAATCCAGCAGAGATTGGCATGATGGATATAAATTTTACTGGCAATAAAAAAAAAGACATTTTGTTCTCAAAATTTCCAGATAATATTAAAAGTTTACAATGGCATTCTTATGAGGTTCAGGGGGTTGATAAAAATCCTGATATTACTTTAATAGCATCATCGCCGATAACTAAGTATCAAATTTTTAAATATCAAGATCATGCATATGGTATCCAATTCCATATAGAGATTAAAGATACAACAGTTAATGAGTGGGGTTGTATACCAGAATATAAAAAGGCACTCGAGGATCAACTTGGTGATGGCGCATTAGAAAAATTTGATCAATCTGCAAAAAAAAATATGAAAGATATGAATAATTATTCAAAAATTTTATATGATAATTTTAAGAGTCTCTTATGAGTAAAAAAAGAAAAAAATTAAAAAGGAAAAATCCAATGGCCAAATTATTGAGCTCACCAATGCTCAGAAATAAAATAGTAAAAAATAAAAAAAAAATTTATAATAGAAAAAAATTCAAATTAGAAAATGAATAATAAAATTTTTGAATGGGCAGGAGTTATAACTGCTATATTATATTCATTATTTGTAGCTATGAATATTGGCATAGAGTTTTTTGGTTTTTGTTTATTACTTATATCTGCAATCCTAATTGGAATTTGGGCTTATAGGGGCGGTCACAGAGGAATATTATTTTTACAATTCTTTTATGCTACTGCAGCAATTATCGGGATGTTCAGGTGGTTTTAATTTAAAGATGATATTATTTTAGGAATATAATTTTTAAAATTAAAAAAACCTTTATTACAATATTGCCATGAATATTGATCGAGTTTTCTATATAAAAAATCTATTTTTAAATTATTTGAATTTAAATAATCCAGGTTTTCACCAACTGTTGGATATAACGCAATAACTTTTTCGTTTATATCTTTAACCTCACTTATATCTACCACTTCACAATTGATAGATTTATTTTCTAATCTTTGTTTTTGATCACTAATTAAAAGAGATTTAAATTTAATAACTTTTTCACTCAGCTTTATAGATCTATTTTCATTATTATTTGAAATTATATAAATTTTTTTAAATTTATGATTTTGAAAATCTGTAGTTTCAAATGATAAACTATTTTCAAAAATAAAAAGATTTTCATCATCTGTATTTTTATTGCTAAAATCTTGTTTAACTATTGAGTAAGTTTTTTCAGAAACTTTTGGAGGAGCAGTTTCATTTAATTTAATATTATTAAATTTATTATTAGTGAATTTTTTTATATTCCACTCACTTGCTAAATAGTGTTTTCCCTGTGTTTGAATTCCAGCTACCCATCTCCAACCAAGAGTATTAGATGCAGAGTCGCCATCATAAAGATGTTGCATAAAAAATTCTGCTCCTAATTGCCAGGGTAATTCTAATGTAAAAATCCAAATACTAGCAAACCACATTCTAGTATGATTATGTAAATAATTATTTTCTTTAAGTTCTGTTACCCAGTAATTAAAACATTCAATATTGGTTTTTCCATCCATTGCATTTTTGTAATTTTGGTTATCTTTATATTCTTCTCGAATTTTATTTAACTCTGCTACGTAATCTGTCCAAACGTTTGGTCGTAATTCTAACCAACCCTTCCAATATGTTCGCCACAAAACTTCTTGAATAAATTTTTCATTTTTTGAAAAAGAAAACTTGCTAAGTGATTTTTCAATAACTTCTTTCTCATTGATAACTCCATGAGTAATATATGGAGATAAACCAGATATATTTGATCTGTTTTCTGGACCAAAGTCAAAATTTCTTAGTTTGGAATATTCAGAAAGATTTTGTTCTACAAAATTATTTAATCTATTTAAGGCCGCAGCCTTTGAGGCTTCAAATTTCATTTTGATTTATTTTGATTTTTTTTTCTTTAAACCAAGCTTGTCGCTATGTCTTAATCTTAAAATAACAATTGCACCAGCAATTAGAACAATGGCAATAGCTTCATAAACTAATGCTGTTGGATCCATTTCCTTACCTTGAAGAATAATAAATCGTGCTAAAGCAGTAATTGCAATTAACAATGGAAGGGTAATACTAATTGATTGTTGGTTCCAAAAAACTCTTACCATTGCTAGCACTTCTAGGTAAAGAAACATTAATAATAAATCAGCTAAAGTTACCGATCTATTCTCAAACATTTTGTACATCTCTATACCGACTGCAATAACTGTGCTTATTAAAATGATAACCATTAAAATAAGCTGTAAATTTTTTGCTATTTTTTCCATTATTTATCTTTACTAAAAGGCAACCATTTTTCAAACACTGATTTTGAAGAACCTTCATAAGGAATTGAATAAGAATATGGATTCGGACTTGTTAATACTTCAATACCTTTTGAAAAAACAAATATAAACACAATCACAAAAACAAGAACCATTATTTTAAAAGGGTCAAAATTTTTTGTTTTAAAAACACTAGCAGAATTTTCTTCTGCTCTATGAAAATGTTTAAAGGTCATATACACGGCAAAGATTAAACCAATGTGAGCTAAAAAAAGACCAGTCCAACCAAAAACAAAAGTTGTGTATGAAAAAACATATAAACTAAAAACTGTGGTCCATATAAAGCTTAAAACTAATAAAATTTGCAACCTAACAGTTTTAGGAAGAGAACGTAGATCATTTTTACTATCATCAAACAAAATGTTTGCTGTATCTCTCATCCAATTTTTAAGTGATTCCATAATTCTAAGATATAGCTAAAAATAAATTTAACAAACTATAAATTGTCCTAAAACTTATTAATATCCCAGTTTTTTCTTGTGATAATTAATAAATCTTTCAACATTAGATTTATTAAATGTTTTATTTTCTTCAAAAGAAACTTTTTTCATTGAGTATGCATTACTTTTTGTAATTCTAGATTGAATAGTAATATTCCCTTTGTATAGTTTAAGTTTTACTGACCCATTCACCTTATTTCTTTTTTGATCAATAATTTTTTGCAATTTAAATCTCTCTTTTGAATACCAATAACCATTATAAATAAGTTCGGCATATCTTGGCATAATCAAATCTTTTTTGTGCATTGTTTCTTTATCCAATGTCACTGACTCAATAGCTCTATGGGCATGTATCAAAAGTGTTCCGCCCGGTGTTTCATAAACTCCTCTTGATTTAATTCCAAGAAATCTATTTTCAACTAGGTCAACTCTCCCTATGCCATTTTTTCCAGCAATAAAATTTAATTTGGTAAGAATGTTTTCAGGATTTAATTTTTTTCCATTTATTCCAACAGGGTCACCATTTTTAAAATTAATTGAGATAAAAGTTGGTTTATTTGGTGCTTTTTCAGGAGAGGTTGTTCTTTGGAAAATAAATTCTGGAGCTGAATTTTTTGGGTTCTCTAAAATTTTACCTTCAGTTGAGGTATGAAATAAATTATCGTCAACAGAAAAAGGGGGTGCACCTTTTTTATCTTTTGGGATGGGTATCTTATGTTTTTTTGCATAATTTATTAAATCGCTTCTAGATTTTAATTTCCAAATTCTCCAGGGTGCAACAACTTTTATCTTTGGGCCAAAATAGTGATAACCTAACTCAAATCTGACCTGATCATTACCTTTTCCAGTTGCTCCATGAGATACTGCGTATGCTTTAAACTTTTTTGCTATTTTTATTTGGTCTTTTGCGATTAATGGTCTTGCTATGGAAGTTCCTAATAAATAAACTCCCTCATAAATCGCATTACCTCGTATCATAGGAAAAACATAATCTTTTACAAAAAGATTTTTTAAATCTTTAATTATGATTTTTTTAACACCAAATTTTTTAGCATTATTGATTATTTTTTTTCGATTAATCTCTTGGCCTATATCAGCAGTGTAACAAATGACTTCTGCATTATAATTTTCTTGAAGCCATTTTAGAATTATAGATGTATCTAAGCCACCTGAATAAGCTAAAACAATTCTTTTTTTTGATTTCATTAATTAACTGCAAGCTTTTTTTGCAGAATTATAGGCCTTTGTGAATCCTAATAATGAATAATGATCTATGGTTTGTGAACCTTTTTCATTGTAACCAGTAACCATAATTCTTGATCCTTTTTTCATAACTTTAACCATGATTTTTTCTTTTTTATTACTCGTCATCCAAGCAAAACCTTGTTGTTTAATATCAAATTTAAATTTGTTATTTCCTGAAGTTGCTAAAACAGTATTATTTTTGTTAAATTCATATCCAGCAGTTGCACTTATTTCATTAGAAATTTTTTCATTCGGTCTGAAAGTAACAAATAATCTAGCATCTCTTTTACTCGTTTTTGGTGCTTGTAAAACAGGGGTAGATTGAGCAAAACAAACTTTACCAGAACTTTCTTGTATTACTAATGTTTCCCAATCTTTGAACTTACCAACTTTTTTTATATCAGCTAAACTAAATGTAATTGGAATGATTAAAAATAAAAATGTGAAGATAAATTTTTTAATTATGGACATGGATTAGGGTATTTCTTTTGAATTTTATTAATATCATTTATTATATCGCTGTTTAAATTTACATTTACACTTTCTATATTTGTTTTCAACTGTTCCATTGTCGTTGCCCCAATAATAACACTAGTTGTGAAATGTTGAATTTCACAGAATTTTAAAGACATTTGAGTAAAATCTAAATTATATTTTTTTGAAATTTTGTAGTATTCATCAATGGCTTTTTGACCATTTTCATTTTTATATCTGTTAAAATTTTTAAATAATTGCATTCTCGATTTTGCTGGTAATTTATTATTTCTATATTTTCCTGTTAAATATCCAAACGCCAATGGAGAGTAAGCTAATAATCCGCTTTGCTCCCTAACGGAAATTTCGGCTAAACCAACCTCATACGTTCGATTTAGTAAGTTGTAAGGATTTTGGACAGACATCATTTTTGGAAGCCCTTTCATCTTTGATAGTTCAAGAAATTTTGATAAACCCCAAGCAGTTTCATTCGACAAACCTACATATCTAATTTTTCCTTGTTCAATAAATTTTTTTAAACTTTCTAAAATTTCTTCAAAAGGTGTCCAATCTTTATCATTTTCGTCATGCTCATAACCGTAATCACCAAAAAAATTTGTGCTTCTTTCAGGCCAGTGAAGTTGATATAAATCAATATAGTCTGTTTTTAATCTCCTTAAACTTTCATCTAATGCTTCTTTAATTTTTTTTTTACCAAAACTATTTCCACCACCTCTAATATATTTGTTCGACGTTTTTCCACAAACTTTAGTAGCAAGAACAATGTCATTCCTTTTTTTTGTTTTTTGAAACCAATTACCAATTATTTTTTCAGTTTCTCCATAGGTTTCTTCTCTCATTGGAATTGAATATATTTCAGCTGTATCCCAAAAATTTACTCCTTGACTTAAAGCAAAATCCATTTGTTCAAAACCCTCTTTCTCTGAATTTTGTTCACCCCAGGTCATTGTACCGAGACAAATTGTACTTACATCTAGATCAGTATTTCCTAATTTTTTGTAATTCATTAGTATTTTACAATATTAGTCATTAATTGTTTTTTTGATATCTTGAATAATTAATAAAAGATTATATATGTTACTGCATGGAATTTAATAAAAAAGGTATACTAGGAAGAGCAAAAGAAGCTGCACAACAATCAACAGCAGTTACAGATGAGGGCTTAAGAGCCTACATGTTAAAAGTTTATAACTACATGGCAACGGGAATTCTTATGACAGGGATAATTGCCCTTATAACTTTCAAGATGTCTGTAGTGACCGATAGCTCAGGATCTATAGTTGGACTAACTCAAGTGGGTAACGCGATCTATATGTCTGGGTTAAAATGGCTAGTAATGTTAGCTCCACTTGGAATTGTATTTTACATGAGCTTTGGTATCAATAAAATGAGCGCAGCTAAAGCGCAAACAACTTTTTGGATTTTTGCTGCATTAATGGGTCTGTCTCTTTCGTCAATATTATTAATTTACACTGGCATGAGTATTACAAGAGTATTTTTCATTTGTTCTGCAACCTTTGGAGCAATGAGCATATATGGATATACAACAAAAAGAGACTTAACAAAATTAGGATCTTTTTTAATGATGGGTTTAATTGGTATTATTATCGCATCAATAGTTAATATATTTATGAAGTCTTCAATGATGTACTTCGTAATTTCTATTTTAGGTGTTTTAATTTTTGTAGGACTTACTGCTTATGACACACAAAAAATTAAAAACATGTATGCAGCTAGTGACACGGGTGAATTAATGGGCAAAAAAGCTGTAATGGGTGCATTAACGCTTTATTTAGACTTTATTAATTTATTTATCATGTTGCTTAGACTTTTTGGTCAAAGAAGATAATTTAAAGTTTTTTCCAATTAATATTTTTCAACAGATTATTTAGATCAGACGAATTTCTAAATATTTTTCCGTTAGCATCGGTAATTAAGTATTTAAGATTTTTATTTTTTGGCTTAAAATTTTTGCAAATCTTATATAGAGCATTTTCTGTAGTATTTTTAAAAACACTAAAACCAACTTGTTTGCTTGAAATATTAAGTCCATAGTCTTTCCATGATCCTTCAGAAACCATTTTAGCGTATAAGTCTAAAATAATCTTTAATTCATCTTTTTCAAAAAAATGTTTTTCTTCAATATTCTTTTTATTAACATTATTGATTATTAGACGTAGATTATTATTCATTTGTTTTATACTTATTTATTAAACCTATTTGAAAAGCAGTGAATATAAATGTAATTGGTAATAGTCCCCATACTTTAAAATTTACCCAAAATTCTTCAGATTGAGTACGCCAAACTATTTCGTTTAGAATTGCTAGACCAAAAAAGAAATATATCCATCTTTTATTTAATATTTCCCATCCTTCATCAGTTAGAGAGACAGAGTTACCCATTAATTTTTTTAAAACAGGTTCATTTGTGAAGTACCTTCCAAATATCAGAGCGAATGCAAAGAGAATATTTATAATTGTTGGTTTGACATAGATAAAAACTGGATTATCAAAGTAAATTGTTAAGCCTCCAAATAAAGTAATTAAAACTCCACTTAACAAAGGAATCTTTGGTATTTTTTTTTCTAAAAACCAAACAATAGCTAATGCAATTATTGTCGCAATAATAAATGGGGGAATTGCAATTTTTAAGTCTTTTCCACTATCGTAGTAGTAGTAAAAAAAAATTACTAGAGGCCCAAAATCTGTTAAAAACTTTAAAAAAGATTTGTTCACAGGCAAGATATTAACATAAATAATATTTTCATAGAAACTTTTAATTTTTCTTATTGATTTTTGTTTTTAAATACCCATACTAAATACGATGGCAATTCAAAAAGCTAAATTTTCAATTGGAGATATAGTGAAACATAAACACTTCGACTTTAGAGGTGTAATTTATGATGTTGATTTTGAATTTAATAATTCAGAAGAATGGTATCAATCGATACCAAAAAATGTAAGACCAAGAAAAGATCAGCCTTTTTATCATCTGTTGGCTGAAAATGACGAAATCACATACGAGGCGTACGTTTCCGAGCAAAATCTTCTTGTAGATGACTCAGATGAACCAATTAAACATCCTTTAATTGAAGAAATTTTCTCTGGAAAAAAAGGATCTAGCTATTTCAAGCTATCTAATTAAATAAATCACTTTTTTAACACATTTAGCTCAAACCTTTGACACAGCAATTTGCTTTTATGAGGTTAATTCTGATCAAGGGTGCTACTTATTTACCCTTCGTTATTATCTCCCTCTGGCATTCTTGATCAGGCAGTTTTTTCATAATAAATATAAACTCATACATGTTTAAATATTTTGAACCAAATAAAATTTTTTCAATAACATCAAAAGCTCCTAAGTATGTATTATTTTTATTTATTGTCATTCTTTCAATAGGATTAACAGAGGCGTTAATATTATCTCCTGAGGATTATAAGCAAAGTCACTCTGTCAGAATTATGTATGTTCATGTTCCAGCAGCTTGGATTTCGCTTGGAATTTTTTCAGCTATTACCTTTTTATCTATAGTTGGATACATTTTTAAAATAAGAAATTTTTTTTTAATCGCAAAAAGTTTGGCACCCTCTGGGTTAGTATTTAATATAATAGCTCTTGTTACTGGTTCCATATGGGGCAAACCCACATGGGGAACTTGGTGGGCTTGGGACGCAAGAATAACTTCAATGTTAATACTAGCACTGTTTTACATAATGTATCTTGTTGCATGGAGAATTTTTGAAGATAATGACAAAGCATTTAAAGTTACATCAATTATCACAATTTTAGGAATTATTAATGTTCCGATAATTAAGTATTCAGTAGATTGGTGGAATACACTGCATCAACCAGCTTCAATCAACATACTCTCGAAGTCTTCAATTCACACATCAATGCTGTTTCCATTAATGACAATGACTGCGGCATTTGCCCTATTTTCTCTACTGATTTTTTTAATGAAATATAATACAGAACTGATAAAAATTAAGAACAAAGGGTTAGATAGATTATGATTGAAAATTTATTTTTTATGAATGGATATGGACTGTATGTTTGGTCGGCATTTTCGTTTACTTTAGTAAGTTTTTTGACACTTTTTATGATTATCAAAATTCAATACAAAAAAGAAAAAAATAAATTTTTAGCAAAATTTGGATCTTTAAATTCTGAGAGAGCGGCTTATGCAAAATCTCAAAGTATAAATAAAGAAATTTTGTCAAATACTTCAAACATTTAACTTTTGAAACATGTATGGGCGAAAAGTTAAATTAAGATTTTTTTTTATATTATTAATAATAACAACTTTAGCGTTATCAGTCTTTTTATTAGTTAAGTCTTTAGAGGAAAACGTTATTTTTTTTAAGTCTCCAACTGAAATTAAAACTTTAAGTGAAATTGGTAAAAAGAAAATTAGAATAGGTGGAATGGTTAAAAAAGACTCTATAACTATGATTTCAAAAGAAATTAAATTTATTGTTACAGATTTTAAAAACGAGATAAATGTCGTTTATTCTGGGGTCGTACCGAATCTTTTTGCTGAGGAGAAGGGTGTTGTTGCTGAGGGATATTTAAAAGATAAAAATTTTTTTTTAGCTACAAAAATTTTGGCTAAACATGATGAAAATTATATGCCACCAGAAGTTAAGGCAGCATTAGAGGAGAAATAAATTTGGCGAGTTTAATAGGTTCTTATTCATTAAGTTTTGGACTTCTTTTTTCAATTTTAATTATTTTTTTTTCAGTTAAAAATTTAAAAGATGCTGAAATCTTAGATAAAAAGATAATAACTTTTACATTTATTCAATTTTTTTTTGTCGTCATAAGTTTTTTTGGATTAATTATCTCTTTTATTAACTCAGATTTTAGCAACGAAACTGTTTTTAATCACTCTCATACAACCAAACCATTATTTTATAAAATCTCAGGAACTTGGGGTAATCATGAGGGTAGTTTATTGCTATGGTTGCTAGTATTAACTTTGTTTATTTCAATTTTTTTAATTAAATCTAATCAACAGCCAAAAAAGTACAGAATTTTTACCTTATTATTTCAACAAATAATAATTGTAGGTTTTTTTATTTTTTTGATCAAGACTTCAAGCCCATTTAATTATATTTTTCCAAAACCAAATGAGGGTTTAGGCTTGAACCCAATTTTACAAGACCCTGCTTTAGCAATACATCCACCAATTTTATATTTAGGTTATGTAGGTTCTTCAATAATTTTCTCGTCAGCTCTTGCTGCCATGGTTACGTCATATGTTTCAAAAGAATGGGCGAAGCATATTAAAAAATGGGTTTTAGCGTCTTGGGTTTTTCTTACATTAGGAATTTTACTTGGATCTATTTGGGCATACTATGAATTAGGTTGGGGAGGTTTTTGGTTTTGGGATCCAGTTGAAAATGTATCTTTAATGCCATGGTTTGCACTAACAACTTTACTTCACTGTATTTTAGTTTTGGAGAAGAAGAAAATATTAACTTCATGGGCCATGATACTGTCAATTGCAACTTTTGCTTTGAGTATGAGTGGTACTTTTTTAGTAAGATCTGGAATTTTAAATTCAGTTCATACATTTGCCAATGATCCAGAGAGAGGTTTATTTATTTTAATTTTTCTTTTTACGCTTATTTTTTTATCAATTTTTATTTTCATTTTTTTTCATTCAGAGAAAGAAAAATTAGAAAATAATTTTTTTTGGCTAAGCAAGGAGACATCTATTTTAGTAAATAATTGGTTTATGATGTACTTTTTATCAGTAGTTTTAATAGGGACAATTTATCCAATATTTTTAGAAGTTATAACCGCAAATAAAATATCTGTTGGCCCACCTTTTTATAACAAGCTCATATTGCCTTTCTTAATTCCATTTTTAATAGCTATGGCAATTGGACCAAATCTTAATTGGGTTAAATCAGATTTTAAAGATAAGTTTTATATGACCATATTTTTAATAATATCTTTTTTGTTATCAGCAGTAATAATTAAACAATTTGATATAAATTTTTTGATTAACACAATTTTAGTTAGTTCTGCTTTCTTTTTATTTTTTTCTACTTCTAGAGAATTTTTTGTCAAAAGATTTAGAAATTTATCCCAGAACATTGCTCATTTTGGTTTTAGCTTATTAATTCTGAGTATTTTATTTAATAATATTTTTTCTAATGAGGTAATTACCAACCTAAAAATTGGTGAAACTCTTGAGACTGAAAAATTTACGATAAACTTTGAGAACATTGAGCAAGAAGATGAAAAAAACTTCAAAGCAATTATAGGAAAATTTAGTGTACAAAATTTGGATGGTTCATCAGATATCCTCAATCCTGAGTTAAGAATATATAATCAACCAAATATAATTACGAGTGAGGCTGATATAAAAACAAACTTGCTCACAGATAAATTTATGACGATGAATTATGTCCAGAACCAGGAATACTTCAATATAAGATATCAAGTTAAACCTTTCATGATTTGGATATGGGTTTCAGTAATATTAATAAGTTTAGGTGGTTTTTTAAGTTTTTTTAAAAAAAGATATGAAGTCTAAATTTATTCCACTAATTTTAATTTTTATTTTTTTAATTACTTTTGTAATTTTTTTTAAAGGTTTAAGAAATTCAAATATTTATACTCCGAACACCAACTTAAAAAAAGAAGTTCCATTATTTGAGTTAAAGTCTTTTGAGAATAATTCTATTATTATTTCAGAAAAAATTTTTGAAGATAATAAGTATTATTTGATGAACATATGGGCATCATGGTGTATCCCCTGCAGGGAAGAACATAAATTTTTAATGAAACTAAAAAAAGATAAAAGAATAGAATTGATAGGACTCAATTACAAAGATAACTTTAAAAAAGCCTCAAGTTTTTTAAAAGATTTGGGAAATCCTTACAATATAATTGTATCAGATAAGGATGGTACAGCATCAATTGAATGGGGTGCTTACGGGGTGCCAGAAAGTTTTTTAGTACATCAAAATAAAATTATTAAAAGATTTATTGGACCAATAAATAATAAGGACCTATTAGAAATTGAGAAAATAATTAGATGAAATTTATTCCAATATTTTTGATTGTAAGTATAATTTTGAATTTCAATCTCTTGAAGGCAGATGAAATTAAAACTGAAAATAAAATAGCTAAAAATTTAAGATGTTTGATTTGTCAAGGCCAGTCAGTGTATGATTCAGATTCAGAATTCGCGATAAGTCTAAAGTTGGTTATTAAAAATAAAATTCAACAAGGCTTGAGCGAGGAACAAATTTATAGTTTTTTAAAAATGAAATATGGAGAATGGATATTGTATGATCCAGTTTTCAATAGAAATACCTATTTTTTGTGGTTATTGCCTATCTTGATATTCTTAGCGGGTGGTGCAATAATCATCAAAAGGTTTTATAATAAAAAATAATCTTAGTTAGGTAAAATGATTTTAAAGAGAATTTTTTTTGTTTTGTTAATTTTGACTTTGCCTTCAAAATTATTGGGAGATACTGATATTGATGATAACAATCATCAATTTAATTTATACCTTGGGAATTTTGATTTTAGTGATGATAACCAAAAATCGATGTTGTTAGGTTTTCAGCATCAAAATGAAAATTTAAAAAGAAATACATTTCTAGGAAATATTTCACCAGTTAGCGGAGGTTTCATAACTGCCAATTCAGCTGCGTATATTTATACAGGTGTTGAGTGGAATATGAACATGGGCCCATTTTTTTTAACTCCAAGTTTTACTCCCGGACTTTACCATGAAGGGGATGGAAAGGACCTTGGGCATCTTCTTGAATTTAAGTCAGAATTACAGCTTTCTTACAAAACCACTGATACAACAAATTTTGCCGTATCATATAATCATGTATCTAATGCAAGTTTAGGGGATAAAAATCCTGGGGCAAATAGTTATATGTTTAATTTCCTCAAAAAGTTTTAAGAGAAACCATGAATTTAAAAGATTGTCACAACTTTAGTGATTTTAGAAAATTAGCTCAAAGAAGGTTACCATCGCCAATCTTTCATTATATTGATGGTGCAGCAGATGATGAAGTTACATATGCTAGAAATACTAGTGCATTCGATGATGTGGATTTAGTTCCTAATGTTTTGAGAGGAGTTGAAGAAGTTGATTTGTCTACTACGATATTTGGAAAAAAATTAGATTTACCCTTTTATTTATCACCAACAGCTTTACAGAGACTTTTTCATTACGATGGAGAAAGAGCAGTTGGAAAAGCAGCAAAAAAATTTAATACAATGTTTGGTGTCTCTGCTCTAGCCACAGTTAGTGTTGAGGAAATTTCTTCAATGATTGATACACCTAAAATGTTTCAGTTTTATTTTCATAAAGATAGGGGTTTAAACGACTCTTGTTTGGAAAGAGCTAAAGCAGCAAATTTTGATGTGATGGCCTTAACAGTTGATACTATTACCGGAGGAAATAGAGAGAGAGACTTAAGAACAGGATTTACCTCACCACCAAAGTTAACTCTAGCAAGTTTATATAGTTTTGCTACTAAACCGATGTGGGGAATTAATTATCTAACAAAAGGTAAGTTTGAATTACCTCATTTACAAGACTTTGTGAAAGAAGGTACCGATGTTAACTCATCAATTGGAAATTATTTTTCAACTATGCTGGATCAATCAATGAATTGGAAAGATGCTGAAAATCTTTGTTCTAAATGGGGAGGTCATTTCGCTCTCAAAGGAATTATGAGTGTTGAAGATGCAAAAAGAGCAGTAGACATAGGATGCACAGGTATAATGGTATCAAATCATGGCGGAAGACAATTAGATGGATCTAGAGCGCCCTTTGATCAACTTGCAGAAATTGTTGATGCAGTTGGTGATAAATTAGATGTCATTTGTGAAGGTGGAATTCATAGAGGTACTCATATGCTTAAAGCATTATCATTAGGTGCTAAGGCTTGTTCAGGTGGAAGATTATATCTTTATGCTTTAGCGGCTGGAGGTCAAGCAGGTGTCGAAAGAGCTCTGGAAAAATATAAAGCTGAACTAGTACGTGATATGAAACTTATGGGGTGCACTAAGATTAGTGATCTAAATAGAAGTAATTTAAGATTCAGAAAATAGTGGTTTTAAAAGATTGCTATAATTTTAATGATTTTAGAAATCTAGCAAAAAAAAAACTTCCCTCACCGATTTTTCATTATATTGACGGTGGTGCCGATGATGAGACGACCTTAAAAAGAAACACTGAAGCTTTTAACCAATGTGATTTAGTTCCAAATATCCTGGCAAGTGTTGGTAAGCCAGATTTATCAACCACCATATTCGGCAAAAAAATTGATATGCCAATTTTTTTATCTCCTTGTGCAATGCAAAGATTATACCACCATGACGGAGACAAAGCTTCAGCTAGAGCAGCTGAAAAATTTGGAACTTTTTATAGTATGTCAACAATGGCAAACAATACTATAGAGGAGATTTCAAATATTTCTGGTGGCCCAAAATTATTTCAATTGTATGTGCACAAGGATCAATCAATAACAGATGATTTAATAGATAGATGTAAAAGATCAGGATTTAATGGAATGTGTTTAACTGTTGATACATTAGTTGCAGGAAATAGAGAGAGAGATCATAGAACCGGATTTACAACACCACCTAAATTGACTTTGCAAAGTTTAATGAGTTTTGCATCACATCCTAGTTGGGTTTTTAATTATTTAACACATGGAAAATTTAAACTAGCTAATGTGGCATCAAAGACTGATAAAGGAACTAACATTGCTAAATCTGTTATAGAATATATTAATGAGCAATATGATCCTTCAATGAATTGGAAAGATGCTGAGTACTGTGTTAAAAAATGGAATGGTCCTTTTGCATTAAAAGGAGTCATGAGTGTTGATGACGCAAAAAGAGCAATTGATATTGGTTGCACTGCAATTATGATTTCAAATCATGGAGGTCGTCAGCTGGATGGATCTCGATCTCCCTTTGATCAAATTAAAGCAATCTCAGATGCAGTAGGAGATAAGCTGGAAATAATCTTAGACGGTGGAGTAAGGAGAGGGACACACGTCCTAAAAGCCATCGCAGCTGGGGCAAAAGCCTGTAGTTTTGGAAAAATATTCTTGTTCTCTTTAGCCGCAGGTGGACAGCAAGGTGTTGAGCATTTATTAAAAAACATGCACGATGAGATAAATAGAAATATGGTATTAATGGGTTGTAAAAATTTAAAAGAGTTGAATAGTTCAAAATTAATTTATAGAAATTAGGTTTAAAAATAAAAATTATGAAATTAGCTAAAAGTTTAGAAAGATTAGGAACAGAGTCTGCATTTACAGTTCTTGCAGAAGCAAAAAAATTAGAGGCTCAGGGAAAACCAATGATCCATTTAGGATTGGGGCAGCCAGACTTTAAAACCCCAAAACATGTTGTTGAGGCAGCCAAGAAAGCACTTGATGATGGACATCATGGATATGTAATGTCGAATGGAATTCCTGAATGTCGACAAGCTGTTACGAGGTGGATAAAAAAACGTTACAATGTTGACATCAATTTTGAAAGAATTTTAATCATGCCAGGCGGTAAGCCAACAATGAGTTATGCTATTCAATGTTTTGGTGAACCTGGAGCAGAGATTATTCATCCAACACCTGCTTTTCCAATTTATGAGTCAATGATTAATTATACAGGCTCAACTTCAGTCCCATATGATTTAACAGAAAATAAAGATTTGAAATTCGATCCAGACAAAATATTATCTATGATAACAGATAAAACTCGTTTGTTAATTTTGATAAATCCTAATAATCCAACAGGGAGCTTTGTTGAGAAGAAAGACGTAGATGTTTTAGCTGATGGTCTGAAAAAGCACCCTCATGTAACAATATTAAGCGATGAAATTTATAGCAGACAAATTTTTGATGGAAAAGAAATGCCAACATTTTTTAATTATCCTGAGTTGAGAGAAAGATTAATTGTATTAGAGGGATGGAGCAAAGCTTACTCAATGACAGGGTGGAGACTTGGTTGGAGTTTTTGGCCAGAGCATTTAGTTGAACATGTTAATAAATTATTAATTAATAGTGTTTCATGTGTTAATGCTGCAGCTCAATTTGCTGGTATCGCAGCATTGGATGGACCAGATGATTCAATTGATGCAATGATGGAAAAATTTACTCAAAGAAGAGACCTAATTTATAAAGGTTTAAATGATTTACCAGGTGTAGAATGTAGTTTACCTGGAGGAGCTTTTTATGCGTTTCCTAAAGTGATCGGTACGGGTATGAATGGTGCAGAGTTTGCAAGAAAGGCTATGCATGAAGCAGGAGTAGCAATAGTTCCTGGATCAGCTTTTGGTGAAACTTGCCAAAATTATGTTAGATTCAGTTTTGCTGCATCAAGAGATAATATTTCACAAGCATTGGAAAATATAAAGAAAATGCTATCTAAATAAGGTATATTTTTTTAGCATTATTTATTAATATCACTTCTTATGAACGATCAAGTACAAGCTGAGCTAAAAAAAATTTTTAATGGAAGATTTTCAACTTCTGTATCCACGAGAACAAATTATGCCAGAGGTGAAGACACCTATGATCCAATTTTATCAAAAGCTGTAGTATTCCCAGAAACTAATCAGGAGGTTTCACAAATATTAAGACTATGTAATGAACATAAAATTCCTGTGGTGCCATTTGGTACAGGTACCTCTTTAGAGGGTAATGTAGTTGGTAATGAAAAAGGGATAACCATAAGCCTTGAAAAAATGAATAAAATTTTAAGTGTTAATGCTGAGGACTTCGATTGTAGGGTGCAAGCCTGTGTCACAAAAGAGCAATTAAATGAATATCTTAGAGAGGATGGCGTCTTTTTTCCAATTGATCCAGGTGCTAATGCAGCGATCGGAGGTATGGCTTCCACATCGGCCTCAGGAACAATGGCGGTTAAATACGGCACCATGAAAACTGTAATTACGGGTCTAACTGTTGTTTTGCCTAATGGAGATATTATTAACACAGGAGGAAGAACAAAAAAAACCTCAGCGGGTTATAATCTAACTAATTTATTTATTGGTTCGGAAGGAACTTTAGGAGTTATAACGGAAGTTCAATTAAGACTTTCTCCAATACCAGAGAGTATAATGTCAGCTGTCTGTCACTTCCCAACTTTAGAAAAAGCAGTTCAAACTGCGCAACAAGTAATCCAATATGGGGTCCCAATCGCAAGAATTGAAATGTTAAATAAAGACCAAATGGGAATAAGTATAAATTATTCAAAATTAAAAGATATTGAGGAAACGCCGACATTATTTTTTGAATTTCATGGATCCGAATTATCTAACGATGAAAATATTAAAATAGTAGAGGAAATATCTAAAGATAATAATGGAAGCTCTTTTAAGTGGGCAAAAGATTTAGAGGAAAGAAATAAACTCTGGCAAGCAAGATGGGACGTTTACTATTCTGTAAAAGCTTTGATAAATAATGGAAGAGTTTATTCAACAGATGTGTGTTTACCTATCTCAAATATAACAGAATGTGTAAATTATGCAGAGGAACAAGCTAAAAAGTTTGGACTTAGAGCACCAATGGTGGGTCATCTAGGAGATGGAAATTTTCATGTATTATTACCTTTTGATCCTGAAAAAAAAGAAATGTATAAAAAAATAAGAGAATTTAATGACTTATTAATAAAAAAGGCCTTAGATCTAAAAGGAACGATTACTGGAGAACATGGTGTAGGCCTCCATAAAAAAGAATATCTTTTAAAGGAGCATGGAGACAATATTCCTGTTATGAAGTTAATTAAAAGAAGCATTGATCAAAACAATATAATGAATCCGGGCAAGATATTTGATCTTAATTAACAAAAATATTTTATGAAAAAAATTTTGATTACAAGAAAATTAATCAAAGAAAGTGAAGACAAGGCTTCAAAAACATTTGATCCAATATTCAATTCTAACGATGAGCTATACTCACAATCAAAAGTTATTGAGATGAGCCAAGGTTGTGATGGGATCCTATCCTCTCTAACCGATAAGATGGATAAAGAGACTATTGATAAGTTGCCAGATACAATAAAAATTATTTCAAATTTTGCAGTCGGTTTTGGAAATATAGATTTGGAGGCAGCAAAAAAAAGAGGAATTGTAGTTACTAATACACCTGAAGTTTTATCAGATGCAACAGCTGAGATTGGTATTCTCTTAATATTGGGCGCATGTAGAAGGGCTGCAGAAGGAATTGAATCTGCTAGAGAGGGTGGATGGAAATGGTCTGCAGATTATCTGATTGGTAAACAATTAACTGGAACAAGGCTTGGAGTTTTAGGAATGGGCAGAATTGGACAGAAAATTGCAAGAATTGCAAAATCTTTAGGAATGATTATTCACTATCATAACCGGTCAAAACTGAGCGAGGAAAAAGAGCAAGGTGCCATTTATCATGACAATTTGAAAAGTCTTTTTTCAGTGTCTGATGTTTTATCTATTTGTTGTCCAGCAACAAAAGAAACTGAAAATATGATAAACAAAGAGACAGTTGAGTATTTCCCTAAAGGAGCAGTAATTACTAATGTAGCAAGAGGTGATATAGTTGATGATGATGCGTTGATAGATGCACTTAATAGACGAAAAATTTATGCTGCAGGACTTGATGTTTACAAGAATGAGCCAAATTTAAATCCAGGATACTTAAAGATCAAATCAGCTTTTATTTTACCCCACTTAGGCAGTGCAACTAAAGACACTAGAATTGCTATGGCAAACCTTGCGATAGATAATATTGACGAGTTCTTCAAGACAGGAAATTGCATAAATAAAGTAAATTAATTCTACTTCAGATTGAAATTAATTTAAATTCTGCGACATCTACCCCATTTTTTGGAAAGACTCTAAATTGATTCTGTGCTTAAATTGATCGAGTTAATTAACTTTAATAGGAGTAATAATGACAAAAGAAAATAAATCATTGAAGGTGAAAACATCTTCAAGACGTAAGTTCTTTAAAACTGCTGCTAAAGCTGGTGCTGTAGCTGCAGCTGCGGTTGCAATGCCAAACATAGCAACTGCTGGCGGTCATAAAACTTTAAAGATGCAAGCTGCATGGCCAAGTGGAGCAAACATCTTTTTTGAAATGGCCGGTGACTACTGCAAAATGGTAGATGAGATGTCTGGAGGTACACTTAAGATTGATCTTCAACCAGTTGGAGCAGTCGTAAAGACTTCAGAAATCGGACAGGCAGTAAGTTCTGGTGTAGTAGATATGGGTCACTGGGTGACTGCATATTGGTATGGTAAAAATCCAGCTGCATCATTATTTGGAACTGGTCCTTCATACGGTATGTCATCTCAAGAAGTTATGGGATGGATGGAGTATGGCGGAGGAAGAAAACTGTATGATGAAACTCTTGCAAAAGTAGGTTTCGATTACATTGGTTTTTTCCATATGCCTATGCCAGCACAGCCTTTTGGTTGGTTCAAAAAGAACGTAACAAAAGTATCAGATGTTAAAGGTATGAAGTACAGAACAGTTGGTCTAGCGACTAACGTTTTGACTGCAATGGGAATGGTAGTTAGACAATTACCAGGTGGTGAAATTCAGCCAGCTATGAAAACTGGTTTGATTGAAGCTGCTGAGTTTAACAATCCAACTTCAGACTCTCAATTTGGTATGCAAGATGTTTCTAAGCACTATCACTTAGGAAGCTTCCACCAATCTCAAGAGATGTTTGAGATTCCAGTTAACAAAAAAACATATAATAGTTTATCACCTGCGCACCAAGCGATATTGAAAAATGCTGCTTATGCTGCAAACAGTGATAACTACTTTAAAGCTTTAGTAAGATACTCAGCTGACTTAGCTAAGTTGATGAATGAGCATAAAGTAAATGTTTACCAAACTTCAGATGAGATTTTGGCTCAACAATTAAAAGGTTGGGACAAAGTAATTGGTGACTTTAATAAGAAAGATCCTTTCTTTAAGAAAGTTGTTGATTCTCAAAAATCTTATGCGAAGAGAGTAATGAAGTACTTGCTGATGAATCAGCCTAATTACAAACTTGCATATGAAAATGAGTTTGGTCCAATTGCAAAAGTTAAGATATAATTAACTTTTATAAATTTTAAGGAGGGGGCTTCGGCCCCCTTTTTTATTTGATTAATTTAGAACAATTCAATAAGAGTCTATATCTATGATGAGATCTTACATAAAATTCGCTGATCGTTTGAGTGTTTCAATGGGTAAAGCATTCTCGTGGTGTATAGTAATTTTGATGGGTGGAACATGTTACGAAGTTTTTATGGCGTATGCTTTGAATGCCCCAACCTTATGGAATTTCGATTTTAGTCTTCAGATGTATGGTGCAATTTTTATGATGGCAGGAGCTTATACTTTATGCACTGAAGCACATGTTAGAGGAGATGTTATATACAGATTATTTTCTCAGAGAACACAAGCTTGGATAGATGTTGTTTTATATTTTATTTTCTTCTTCCCTGGCGTTGTTGCTTTAGCTTTTTATGGTTACGAATATGCAGCATTAGCATGGAAAATTAAAGAAACGAGTTGGAATAGTCCTGCACAAATTCAAATTTATATGGCAAAATCTTTAATACCATTATCTGGAACACTTTTAACACTCCAAGGAATTGGTGAGGTATTTAGATGTATCATCTGTATTCAAACAGGTAGTTGGCCTGAAAGAGGAACAGAGCGTGATGCTGAGGAAACTGAAAAAGTATTAATGAGAACTTCACAACAAGGAAACAAAGAAGATGTTATTTAGTTTAACAAATCCAGAAGTAGCAATTATGATGATGGGAATATTTCTATTTGCTGTCTTATTAGGTTTTCCTATTGCGTTCACCCTAATGGCAATGGGTTTAGGTTTTGGATACTACGCTTATTTTGATCCAACCAAGATGGAACATCTATTTGATAACAGGATATTTCAACTCTTTGTTCAAAATACTTATACTGTAATGGATAACAATGTGTTGACCGCAGTCCCCCTCTTTTTATTTATGGGATATTTAGTTGAAAGAGCTGGGATTGTTGCAAAGTTATTCTTTGCAATAAGATTAGCATCTCACAAACTTCCAGCTTCAATGGCAGTTGCTGCACTTATTACTTGTGCACTATTTTCAACTGCTACAGGTATCATAGGAGCAGTGGTAACGTTAATGGGTCTTCTTGCTTGGCCAGCAATGATTAAAGCTGGTTATGATAAAAAATTTGCATCTGGAATAATTTGTTCAGGAGGTTGCTTAGGAATTTTAATTCCACCTAGCATCATGTTGATTGTCTATTCTGTTATCGCTCAATTGTCGCCTTTACGATTATTTGCAGCCGCAATTTTCCCAGGATTAATGTTAGCAGGACTTTATATTGGTTATGCAATATTCAGGGCTTGGATGAATCCTTCGATAGCTCCAAAACCTGCAGCAGAAGAGATACCTCCTACTGCAGTAATTATGAAAGAGGTTTTGGTTTCTTTCTTACCGCTATTTTCTCTAATAATACTAGTTTTAGGAACAATACTTGCAGGTATAGCAACTCCGGCAGAGGCAGCCGCCGTTGGTGCATTTGGTTCATTAGTGCTCTCATATTTTTATAAAACCCTTAAATGGAAAAATTTTAAAGAGTCAGTTTTTCTTACAGCAAAAACAACAGCTATGATCATGTGGTTATTTATTGGATCTTGGACTTTTGCCTCAGTATTTTCATATTTAGGTGGCCATGAAGTTTTTGAGCATTTTTTTAAATCTTTAAATTTACAACCTTGGCAGTTTTTAGTTATTACTCAATTAATTATATTTTTATTAGGCTGGCCTCTAGAATGGACAGAGATATTAATTATATTTGTGCCAATATTTTTACCATTAGTTGAATTTTTTGGTGTTAACCCATATTTTTTTGCAATGCTAATCGCTTTAAACTTACAAACTTCATTTTTGACACCCCCCATGGCAATGTCAGCATATTATTTGAAAGGAGTTCAATCAAAGAATGTTGAACTTATGCAAATTTTTGGAGGAATAATGCCTTTCTTAGGAATTGTAATTTTAGCGATGGTTTTAATGTATTTATTCCCAGGAATAGCACTTTGGTTGCCAGAGACATTATTTGCAAATTAATTTTAAATGACAGATATATTTTCTTTAAGTCTCGAGGAACTAGCAAAAAAAATAAAAGATGCTCAACTTACATCAGTCGAGGTTTGTGAAAAATATATTGAACGAATACATAAGTTTGAAAAAGATGTAAAAGCTTGGGCACATTTTGATAAAAAAGTTTTATTAGAAAAAGCAACTGAGGCTGATGATCATAGAAGATCAGGAAAACCAGTAGGACCACTGCATGGAGTACCTATAGCAGTGAAAGATATCATAGGAACTGTTGATATGCCCACTGAGTGTGGAACTGTAATCAGGAAAGGAAAATCATATTCTCAAAATGCTGAAATAATTGATTTGCTTCATGCATCAGGAGCAATTGTTATGGGCAAAACAGCAACTTCAGAACTTGCCTACTTAGGACCTCCAGCTACAACTAATCCTCACGACAAAGATAGAACACCAGGTGGTTCATCTAGTGGATCAGCAGCTTCGGTTGCTTCCTTTATGGCACCAGCTTCTATTGGCTCTCAAACAGGAGGATCTGTAATAAGACCAGCGTCTTATTGTGGTGTTGTTGGTTATAAACCAAGTTATGGACTAATTTCAAGAAACGGGGTTCTAAGAACCTCATACAGCTTAGATCAAATTGGTATGTTTGGTCGTAAAGTTGAAGACGTAGCTATGCTAGCAAAAGTATTAATAAAGAAAGACAAATATGATCCAGCTACAATCCATTACTCTACAGAAAATATTTTAACTGAAACTAAGAAAGGTCCAATTTTTGAGCCTAAGTTTATTTTTTATAAAACTGATCATTGGAAAATAATTGATAAAAAATCAAGAGAGTCTTTTGAATATTTTATAAAATCTTTTAAAAAAAATATTGAGATATTTGATACTCCGTCATATTTTAAGGATATCCACAAATATCACCAAATTATTCATGAAACAGACTTAGCCAATAATTTTTCTATCTATTATCAAAAATTTAAAAAGAAACTTTCAAAGTATATGCAGGATGCCATTTCAAATGGAAATAAATACACCGCAAAAGAATATGCTGAGGCAATCGATTTCATGAAAAGAAGTTATGAGTCTTATGAAGAAGTATTTGAAGATTATCATGGAGTATTATCGCCATCTAGTCCTGGTGTTGCACCTAAAGGATTAAAGAGCACTGGAACAGCAGAATTTAACAAAGTCTGGTCTTATCTAGGTACCCCTTGCATATCACTGCCTTTACTTGAGGGTGAAAATAATCTACCATTAGGAGTTCAATTAATTGGCAACAAATATGATGATCATAGATTTTTAGGTGTTGCTAATTGGCTTGAAAAGGAGTGTCAGGATTAATTGTATGAATAAAATAACAACAATAATAGGTTTGTCATTTGCTGTTTTCTTTTTAATTGGTCTGGCGACTACTCTTACTAGATCAATGATGATTGGTTTTTTAGATGTAATACCGGTTTATTTATTAATGGGTGCTGCCATCATAATGATGATTTACGAAGCCTTCTTTGACAAAAGTTAATCTATCGTAAATTGAATAATTCGAAAAAAAATTTTTTTTCATTTTCCTTATTATTTATTCAGCCAATTTTTATGGCTAGTAATCTTGTTGTAGCTAGAGGTGGTGTCGAGTTTGTACCTCCAATATCATTAGCTTTTTGGAGATGGACACTAGTTTTTTTGATATTATTACCTTTCACATACATAACATTAAAAAAAAATTTTAAGATTATTAAAAAAGAATATAAAAAATTATTTTTTTTAGGCTCAATGGGATGTGGAGTATGTGGAGCCTTTCCATTTTTAGCAGGTGAGACTACAACTGTGACTAATATGGGAATTATTTATACATCTTCGCCCGTGTTCATAATTTTGATTTCATACTTTTTTTTTCATGAAAAAATAAATTTTACAAAAATAATTGGATTAATCGCATGTTTAATAGGAGTCTTTACAATCATTATAAAAGGAGATTTAAATTTATTAATAAATTTACAATTCACAATTGGTGATTTATGGATGTTAGCTGCCGCTATTGGATGGGCATTATATTCAATTTATTTGTTTTACTGGAATTCTGAACTAAAAATATTTGAAAGATTTACCTTAATATCATTTTTTGGAGCTTTAAGTTTATTACCATTCTATATAGGTGAGGAAATATTTTATAAACAGACAGTTTTTATGCCTGAATTCTATTTTTGGGTAATCTTTGCTGCTATTTCGCCAGGAATAATTGCTTTTACACTTTACACTGTTGCTCAAAAAAAATTAGGTGCGTCTTTAACAGGCTTCACTCTTTACGTTTTTACAGTCTATGGAGCAATTTATGGTTATTTTTTATTTGATGAAAAATTTGAAAATTATCATTTCATCGGAACAATCCTGGTGTTTTTTGGCATATACTTAGCAAAGAAAAAAAATGTTAAAAAAGTTTAGGAATATTTTGTTGTTATTTTTTCAAATAGTTATTTTTGTCTATTTTTTAATCTTAGTTTTTTTATATTTTTATCAGAGAAATTTATTATATCATCCTAATGAAAATAATTATTCTGGTGATCAAATATCAGTCCCAATTGAAAAAGTAAAAATTAAGACGGAGGATAACATTGATTTATTGGGCTGGTTTCATGAAAAAGACTTAGAAAAATATAAAACAGTTTTATTTTTTCATGGAAACGCTGGTTCCCTTGAAAATAGAATTCATAAATTAAACCATTTCCATAAAATGAATGTTAATTTTTTAATAATTGCCTGGAGAGGCTTTAGTGGCAATAAAGGTAAACCATCTGAGGAGGGCCTTTATAAAGATGGAAGAAGTGGAATAAATTGGCTAGTTAGAAAAGGTGTAAAAGAAGAAAATATTGTTATTTATGGCGAGTCATTAGGAACTGGTGTTGCAACTCATTTGTCACAAAATAAAAATTTTGCTGGCGTTGTATTGGAAACTCCTTTTACTTCTATGATTGATGCAGCCAAAACCTTTTATCCGTATGTACCTGTAAGTTTATTATTGAAAGATAAATTTGATAATAAAAGCAAAATTAAGAATATAAATGTTCCAATTTTAATAATGCATGGTGAGGTTGATCAAATTGTTCCATTTTTTATGGGAAAAAAAATGTATGAAAAAGCTAATGAACCGAAATATTCTTATTTTACAAAACATGACAATCATATGATGGAGTATGATGAAAATCTTGTTAAAGCCCTTAACTCATTTTTAAAAAGTTTAAATTAAGCCACAATATTAACAAATATACTTCAGAATTTGATTTTATTAAAAGATAATGAAAAGATTATCTGTTTTGTTTATTGCGTTCTTTATTTTTACTACCAATGTTTATTCACAAGATGAATTTTTTCAACCAGACGATTTATTTCACATAGATCACATGGATTCACATAACAAAGAATTTAGCTTATATTTTAAAGGTAGAGAAAAATCTATTTTAGCAAGAGGCGAAAATGAAAATTATATAAATGATTATCCAAAGGATCTTTATATTTATAATCATTTAACAAAGTCCTCCTCACCTCTAATTTCTTATGAGTGGTTTCCTTCGCAAGCTAAATATCTTTTACAAGAATATGATTTTCCAGTGTTTCCAGATGATTTTGCATATTATTTATTAAAAGACGATAAAACATTAGTATTGATTAGCGCCGTGAAAAGTTTAAATGCTAATTTTAAATATGACATTGCAAGTAAAAAACTTGAGCTTTACCCGACCACCGGTAAATTTGACTTTATAATCTCCTCATTTTCTAAAGATTGTGGTCATTATAAATTTGATGATAATTATAAATGTAATATCTACAAACCTTTGATCTCTAGCAATTTAATCAATTAATTTGAGTAAAAGCCTCAGCAAATTTTTCTGCTTCGAACAACTGTAAGTCGTCTTCTTTTTCACCTAAACCTAGTGCAATAATTGGAATTTTATATTTTTTTGCTAGCGCTAATAAAATTCCTCCCTTGGCTGTGCCATCTAATTTTGTCATCACGATACCTGTTATTGAGATGATTTTATTAAATTCTTCGACTTGATTTAATACATTTTGTCCTGAGGTTGCATCTAAAATTAAGATAACATTATGAGGTGCGTTGGGATCTATTTTTTTTGTGACATTCGCTATCTTTCTATATTCTTCCATTAAATTTTTTTTATTTTGGAGTCTTCCCGCAGTATCTATTAAAACTTGATCAAAATTATTTTTAATAGCTTCATCTAATGCTTTAAAAGCAACTGAGGCGGGATCAGCTCCTTGAGATGATTTTACTATTTGAACATCTACTTTACTTGCCCAATTTTCTAGTTGTTCAATTGCAGCGGCACGAAATGTATCTGAAGCTGCAAATATGACTTTATTGCCGTTGTTCCTTAATATCTTTCCTATTTTACCGATAGTTGTTGTTTTCCCAACACCATTCACCCCAGAAATTAATGTTGTATTAAGTTTTACTTTTTTCTCGAAAAAGGATTTATTTTCTAAAGGTTTCATCAAAGAAATTATGTATTCTTTTAAAATAGAGTTTATCTCTTTAGATAGATCTTTATTTGGATCAATTTTTTTTTTAGAAATTATTTCTTTTATTTCAGAGGCAGCTTCAACCCCTACATCTGATTGAATTAAAAATTCCTCAATTTTATTTAAATTTTCGTCATTAATTTCTTTTTTGACAATTATTTCTTTAAGTCCTGATGTAAACGCTGATGCACTTTTCTTAAATCCGATTTTAAATTTATCAAAGATTCCCATTACAATTTTATATTTATTTCTTTAATATTTGAAACAGGTCCTTTCATGTGAATAGAATCATTTTCATCTATAGAAATTGATAATTTTCCAGTTGCAAACTCTATATCAGTTTTATTTTCTGTAAGATTATTTAATTTACCTGCATATGCTGTAGCACACGCTGCAGTTCCGCAAGCTTTAGTAAGACCAGCTCCTCTTTCCCAAACTTTTACTTTGATCAAATTTTTATTAAAAATTTGTGCAATTGATACGTTACATTTCTCCGGGAAGATTTCGTGATTTTCTATTTCGGGGCCAATTCTCTCTATATTGAAGTCCTCAATCCTTTTAACAAAAAAAATAATATGTGGGTTACCCACATTAATTGCAGTGCCACCTAAGTGCTCATTATTATTTGTATCAATAATTTTGATATTTAAGTTTTTTGTATCCATTTCTTTTGATAAAGGTATTTCATCCCATTTTAACTTTGCTTTACCAATTTCTGTTGTAACAATTTTTTTCTCTAAAATTTCAGATTTTAATTTTCCAGATAGCGTATTTAAAATTATTGACTTGTTATTATTTTCATTTGAAATCAAATTTGCAACACATCTAGTTCCATTTCCACATGCTCCAGACTCTCCTCCATCTGAATTAAAAAATCTTAAATTTGCATCTGCAGAGCTATCTGACTCAATAAATATTAGTTGATCACAGCCAATAAAATTTCTGTCACAAATTTTAACTATCTGATCTTTCGTCAAATTGGTAATTTTTTCTCTATTATCGATTATCACAAAATCATTACCCAATCCGTCCATTTTAAAAGCTTTGATGTCCATATATAGTTATTTAACTTATTTATTGACTTTTTGAACCTCTATTATAGTTTGTGGCGGTTTCCGCAAAAACATTAAATTTGCGGTGTCTTTGGAAACAAAGAGATCGACACTAGTCAGCGAGGGTTCGCCCACTAGTGCGATTACTGCTGTATGTAATAAATATGTTTGAAAATTTAACTAATAAATTTGAGGAAGTTTTTTCCTCTCTAAAAAAAGCCCCATCACTTGATGAAAATCAGGTTGATGAAGGGTTGAGAGGAATAAGACAGGCTTTATTAGAAGCTGATGTGTCTCTTGAAGTTGCTAAAGATTTTATTGAAAAGGTTAAACCAAAAGCATTAGGTCAAGAAATTATTAGATCAACATCACCTGGCGATATGGTGGTAAAAATTGTTTATGATGAATTAGTTAATCTTTTAGGTGAAAAAAATAATGATGTAAATTTAAATGCAGTTCCACCAGTGCCAATGATGCTCGTCGGGCTACAAGGTTCTGGTAAAACAACAACAACTGCTAAACTTGCGAGATATCTAGAGAATACAAAAAAAAAGAAAGTAATGATGGTCAGTTTAGATATTTACAGACCAGCCGCTCAAGAGCAGTTAAAATCTTTAGGTGAACAAAATAATATATTAACTCTTCCAATAATTGAAGGTCAACAACCCAATGATATTTGTCAAAGAGCAATTAGTGCAGCAAACTTAAATGGAGCAGATATTATCTTATTCGATACTGCTGGTAGAACACAAATAGATTTGCAGATGATGAGTGAAATTAAACAAATTGAAAATGCCATAAAACCTGCAGAGACATTTTTAGTTGCTGACTCTCTTACTGGACAAGTAGCTGCATCGGTAGCAAAAGAATTTAATAATACAGTAAATTTATCCGGAATAATTTTAACAAGAGCAGATGGTGATGCGAGAGGCGGGGCTGCTGTAAGTATGAAATTTGTTTCACAGGTTCCAATTAAATTTTTAGGTATTGGCGAAAAGATCGAAAATCTTGAAGTTTTTCACCCAGATAGAATTGCAAATAGAATTCTTGGGATGGGAGATATTGTTTCTCTTGTCGAAAAAGCAGCTCAAGATCTTGGGGAAGAAAATATAAAAAAAACAGAGGAAAATTTAAAAAAAGGACAATTCTCTATGCAAGATTATTTAACTCAACTGAGACAAATGAAAAAAATGGGAGGGATTGAAGGCATCATGTCTTTCATGCCAGGAGTTTCAAAGGTCAAATCTCAAATGGATGCTGCAGGTATTGATGAGAGTGTTATTACAAAAAATGAGGCTATAATTTTATCAATGACTAAAAAAGAGAGAGAGAACCCAAAAATAATTGATGGTTCTAGAAAAAAAAGAATTGCTAATGGCTCAGGAACTGATCCAGCCACTATCAATAAATTGTTGAAACAATTTAAAATGATGTCTGAAATGATGAAGAAGATGTCAAAAGGAAATCTGAAAGGTATGTCTGATAAAGGAATACCTCCAGAATTATTTAATCAATTAAAATAAAAAGGAGAGTAAATGTTAAAATTAAGATTATCTAGAGGTGGCACAAAAAAGAGGCCTGTTTATAAGGTTGTTGTAGCCGACAGTCGATTTGCTAGAGATGGCAGATTCATAGAGAAAGTAGGTTTTTTTAATCCACTGTTACCAAAAGAAAAAAAAGAAAGAATTGGATTAGAGGCTGAGAGAATAAAGTATTGGTTGGGTCAAGGTGCACAACCTACAACAAGAGTAGCTAGAATTTTAGGTGAGAATGAATTGATGCCTATGCCTGCTAATGGAAATAACCCACAAAAAGCAATTCCAAAAAAAGATAGAAAAAAAGAAGGTTCGGAAGAAACTAAAAAGGAAGAGTCTCCAAAGGCAGATACTGCTCCAGCTGGAGAAGCTAAAAAAGAGGAAGCGCCAAAAGCAGAAGCTAAAAAAGAGGAAGCACCAAAAGCAGAAGCTAAAAAAGAGGAAGCACCAAAAGCAGAAGCTAAAAAAGAAGAGAAGAAATAAAGTAAAGGATATTAATGTTGCAAGCTCAAGTATTTACACTTTATCCAGATATTTTTCCTGGGCCTTTAGGAAAAGGTCTTTATGGAAAAGCAATGTCTAAAAAATTGTGGAGTTTGAATGTGATAAATATTAGAGATGCAGCTACTGACAAACATAAAACAGTTGATGATACTCCTTACGGTGGTGGAACAGGTATGTTATTAAAACCCGATGTTTTAGCAAATTCTATCGATCAAAACATAAATAAAGGAGATAGGATTTTGTATCTTTCACCGAAAGGTAAAGTATTTAATCAAAAACTCGCACAAGATCTATCATTAGAAAAATCCTTCTCATTAATTTGCGGCCATTTCGAAGGTGTTGATGAGAGAGTATTATCTACAAGAAATATTGAAGAGATTAGTGTAGGAGACTATGTATTATCAGGCGGAGAAACTGCTGCGCTAGTAGTACTTGATAGTGTATTGAGACTTTTACCTGGAGTCTTAGGGAATGATAAATCAGCTTCTGAAGAAACTTTTGAAAATGGCCTTTTGGAGTATCCACAATATACCAAACCCCAGATTTGGGAGGAAAAATCAGTTCCAGATGTGTTATTATCTGGTGATCACGCTAAAATTAAAGACTGGCGTTTATCTCAATCTGAGGCTATAACACGCGACCGAAGACCAGATTTGTGGCATAAATATAAGAAGAATTAACTTGTTAAATATTAAAATGAAAACAATAGAAGAAATAAACCAAAATAACGTTAAAAAAATTCTTTCAGAAAAAAAGATCCCTGATTTCTTTCCTGGCGATGTTGTCAAAGTTGGTGTCAGAATTACAGAGGGAAAAAAAGAGAGAATTCAATATTTCGAAGGTGTTTGTATAGCTAAAAAAACTAGAGACATAAACTCCTCTTTTACTGTTAGAAAAATATCTTTTGGAGAAGGTGTTGAAAGAACTTTCCCGTTGTATGGAACTGTTATTGACTCAATCAAGGTAATTCGTTCGGGAAAAGTAAGAAGAGCTAAACTGTATTATTTAAGAGATAGAACTGGAAAATCTGCGAGGATTGCTGAAAAAATAAGAAAAAAAATTGGTATTGATATTGAAGTTAAGCCTGAGACTGTTACCGAAGAAAATTTAGCGCCAGCTGAAAAAGAAAGTGCACCAGAATCTGCAAAAGAGGCTACCCAAATTGTAGAGCCTAAAAAAGAAGAAGACCCAAAAACAGAGATGAAAAAAGAGGCACCCAAAGCTGAAACTAAAACTGAAAAAAAACTTGAAAATTTACAGGAAAAAAAATAATTTTTTTCTCAATGCCTAATACTCTTTACGATAAAATTTGGAACGAACATTTAGTTCATCAGCAAGAAGATGGAACAGCTTTATTGTTTGTTGACAGACACTTAGTTCATGAAGTCACTAGTCCGCAAGCCTTTGAGGGATTGAGAAATTCTAAACGTAAAGTAAGACACCCAAAATTAACATTAGCTGTTGCAGATCATAATGTTCCAACAACGGATAGGTCAAAAGGTATTTCAGACCATGAATCTAAAATTCAAGTTGAAACTTTAGAGGCTAATTGTAAAGAGTTTGGTATTAAACTTTTTGGAATGAGCGATAAGAGACAAGGAATTGTTCATGTCACAGGGCCTGAACAGGGCTTTACTCAACCCGGTACAGTTATTGTTTGCGGCGATAGTCATACAGCAACACATGGAGCATTTGGTGCTTTAGCTTTTGGTATTGGAACTTCAGAAGTAGAACATGTTTTAGCAACTCAAACTTTAGTTCAAAAAAAAGCAAAGAATTTTAGAATAAATGTCAACGGCACACTTCCATTGGGTGTTACATCAAAAGATGTAATTCTTCAGATAATTGGAAAAATTGGAACTGCGGGAGGAACAGGATGTGTAATAGAATATGCAGGTGATCTAATTAAATCGCTTAGTGTTGAGAATAGAATGACAATTTGTAATATGACAATTGAAGGTGGCGCAAGGGCAGGATTAATTGCTCCTGATGAAAAAATATTTAAATACTTAGAAGGTAGACCAATGTCTCCCAAAGGAGATGATTGGGATAAAGCACTAAATAATTGGAAAAATTTAAATACTGATGAAGGTGCAAAGTTTGACAAAGAGGTAAACCTAACTGCTAATGAAATTTCACCAATGATAACTTGGGGAACTTCACCTCAGGATGTTATTACGATAGATGAAAGAGTACCAAATCCAAAAAATGAGAAAGATGAGGATAGAAAAAATTCTTTGGAACGAGCCTTAAATTATATGGGCTTGAAACCAGATATGGCAGCTAAAGATATTAAAATTGATAAAGTTTTCATTGGGAGCTGTACTAATGGGAGAATTGAAGATTTAAGAGAGGCTGCAAAAATTTTAAAAGATAAAAAAATTGCCTCTCATGTTCATGCAATGGTTGTTCCTGGATCAGGGCTAGTTAAAGAACAAGCAGAACAAGAAGGATTAGATAAAATTTTTGTAAAGTCAGGATTTGAATGGAGAGAGCCAGGTTGTTCTATGTGTTTAGCTATGAATGCAGATAAATTAAAACCAGAAGAAAGATGTGCCTCTACATCAAATAGAAATTTTGAGGGTAGGCAAGGTAGAGGTGGAAGAACCCATTTAGTTAGCCCAGGTATGGCAGCAGCGGCAGCAATATCTGGAAACCTTGATGATGTAAGGAAATATCAAAATTAACATGCAAAAATTTAACACCTTGAAGAGTATACCAGCGTATTTGCCAATAGTTAATATTGATACAGATATGATTATTCCAAAACAATTTTTAAAAACAATTAAAAGAACTGGACTGGGCAAAAATTTATTTTTTGAGATGAGATATGACGATCAAGGTAAAGAAATAAATGATTTTGTTTTAAACACAGACCCTTACAATAATTCAAAAATTCTAATTGCAGGAAAAAATTTTGGTTGTGGTTCTTCAAGAGAACACGCCCCATGGGCATTATTAGACTTCGGTATCACGTGTGTGATAAGTTCAAGTTTTGCAGATATCTTTTATAATAACTGTTTTAAAAATGGAATTTTACCAATAATTTTAGATGATGATAAGATTAAAGAACTATCAGAGTATGCAAAAAGAAAAGAAGAAATTTTTATAGATCTAAAGGAAGAAAAAGTTATTTTTGGAAATAATGAATTAAAATTTAAAGTAGACTCGTTTAAAAAAAAGTGTTTGTTAGAGGGATTAGACGATATAGCTCTTTCATTAAAAAAATCTGATAAAATAGAAATTTTTGAAAAAGATTTAAAAGTTAAAAAGCCCTGGGTGTTTAATGATTAAAGTAAAAAAAAGAAGAGTGTTATTGTTACCAGGTGATGGAATAGGTCCAGAAGTTATTGCAGAAGTTAAAAAAGTAATCAATTGGTTTAATGATAAAAAATCTTTAGATTTTGAAATTGAAGAGGATTTAGTTGGAGGAATTTCTTTTGATAAGCATGGAACACCTCTTACTGATGAAGTTTTTTATAAAGCATTAGAGAGCGCCGTAATAATGTTAGGTGCTGTCGGTGGCCCAAAATGGGATGGTGTAGAATTTTCAAAAAAACCTGAGAGAGCCCTTTTAAAACTTAGAAAAGAACTAAAACTTTTTGCTAATTTAAGGCCAGCAATATGCTTTGAACAATTAGTAAATGCTTCAACTTTAAAACCAGAAATTGTGTCAGGTTTAGATATTTTAATAGTTAGAGAATTAACTGGTGGAGTATATTTTGGTGAACCAAGAGGAATTAAACCAATAGAAAATGGAGAAAGAAAAGGAGTAAACACTCATACTTATACTAGTAGTGAAATTATTAGAGTAGCTAGAGTTGCTTTTGACTTAGCTAAAAAAAGATCAAATAGAGTCATATCTTGTGAAAAATCTAATGTAATGGAAGCGGGTCAACTTTGGAAAGAAGAAGTGCAATCATTACATGATAAAGATTATAAGGATGTTGAGTTAAGTCATATGTTGGCTGATAATTGTGCGATGCAATTAGTAAGAAACCCAAAACAATTTGATGTAATCTTAACTGATAATTTATTTGGTGACATGTTATCAGATGAGGCTTCTATGTTAACAGGTTCTCTTGGATTACTACCTTCTGCATCATTAGGTGCAAAAAACAAGGATGGTGAAATGAGAGCTATGTATGAACCTATTCATGGCTCAGCTCCAGACATTGCTGGAAAAGGAGTTGCTAATCCTATAGCCTCAATTTTGAGTTTTGCTATGGCGCTAAGATATTCTTTAGATTTAGATAAAGAGGCAGAGGCCTTAGAAAAGGCTGTACAAGAGGCTCTTAATGATGGATTAAGAACAAAAGATATAATGTCTGATAAAATGAAAGAAGTTTCTACTTCTCAAATGGGTGATGCGATCATTTCAAAATTGCAATAATTAATTAATTATCTTAAAGTCATATTATGCCAAGCTATACCGCTCCTGTTGATGACATGATGTTTCTATTCGAGAAACTCAGAAATAATCAAAAATATAATGAGTTAGAAAAATATAAAGAGGTAACCACTGATTTAGTAAAAGATATTTTGCAGGAGGCAGCGAAGATTAATCAAAATTTAATTTTACCATTAGCTAAAGCTGGTGACGAAAATCCTGCAGTTTTAGAAAATGGAGTAGTAAGAACTCCTCCAGGTTATAAAGAAGCTTACAAAAAATATATCGAGGACGGATGGACTTCACTATCTTGTGATCCAAAATATGGGGGTCAAGGTATGCCAAAAACTGTAAGTGCATTTTTTGATGAAATGCTTTCCTCAGCAAGTCTGTCTTTTAAATTATACAGCGAACTAAGTATTGGTGCATATAATTGTATTAATCATCATGCTACAGACGATATAAAAAATAAATATTTACCTAAAATAGTTGAGGGAAAATGGAGCGGCACTATGTGTTTAACTGAGCCAGTATGTGGTACAGATTTGGGTTTATTAAGAACAAAAGCTAAAAAACAAACCGACGGAACTTATAAGATAAGTGGTCAAAAAATATTTATTACATCTGGTGATCATGATTTAACTGAGAATATTATTCATCTAGTTTTAGCAAGAGCAGATGACTCTCCAGCAGGCACAAAAGGAATAAGTTTATTTTTAGTTCCAAAATTTGTGGTTAAAGACGATGGAACAATTGGACCAAGAAATGGGATATCTACAGGATCTATAGAGACTAAGATGGGAATAAAGGGATCAGCAACTTGTGTATTAAATTTTGATGATGCTACTGGATACATGATAGGTGCTAAAGAAAAAGGATTAAGTGCAATGTTCACCATGATGAATCTTGAAAGAATAGTTGTTGGTATACAAGGATTAGGTATTTCAGAAATTGCCTATCAAAATTCACTTACTTATGCAAAAGAGAGAAAACAAGGAAAATCAAATAATTCTAATTCAAAAAATGGTGCAGATTTTATAATTGAACACGCTGACATTAGAAGAACCCTACTTAATATGAAATCAATTATTGAAGGTGAAAGAGCTTTATGTTTTTGGTTGTCGCAACAAACTGAAGTAAGTTTAAATCATCCAGATGAAAAAACCCGTCAGGAAGCCTCAGATTATGTTTCCCTCATGACTCCTGTGGTAAAATCATTATTCACAGATTTAGCAATGGAAATAACAAGTGATGCTATGCAAATTCATGGTGGATATGGATACACTAAAGATCAAGGAATAGAACAATTATATAGAGATAATAGAATTACACCTATCTATGAAGGTACAAATTCGGTCCAAGCTTCAGATCTAGTTTTCAGAAAATTATCAAATAAAAATGGTAATATAATTAATAAATTTTTAGATCAGGTTAAGTCAGAGTGTAAAACTGACAATGAGAAAATTAAACCATTTTTATCAGAATTTAATAAGAATTTAGACACTCTTAAAAAATTCAGTGATTGGATGACAGATAAAGCAAAGACAGAAAAAGATGATGTTAGCGCAGGGGCTAATGACTACCTTAAAACTTTAGGTTATGTATCTATTGCATATGCATGGATTAAGGTTCTAGAGGTGAGTTTTAAAGATTATGAGGAAAATAAAAATTTTTATAATGATAAAATAGACACTGCTAGATTTTATTTTGACAAAGTATTACCTAGAGCTGAACATCACTATAAGTCTGCAATTTCTGGAAGTTCAAATATTATGAATTTCAAGTTCAATTAAATGAGCCATTACGAAACTAATCTTGATAAAAATGATGCAAATTATGTTCCATTAACACCTTTGACTTTTTTAAAAAGAGCTTATGAAATTTATCCCAATTATGAAGCAGTTATTTATGAAGATAGGAAATATACTTGGAGTCAAGTTTATAAACGAACTGTAAAATTTGCTAGCGCACTTAATAAAATTGGAGTTAGCAAGGGTGATACTGTTTCGTTTTTAGCTTTTAATACCCCTGAAATTTTTGAAGGACATTATTCAGTTCCAATGACAGGTGCAGTTCTTAATACAATTAATATTAGATTAGATGCTAAGACAATTGCGTATATTTTAGAACATAGTGAGGCAAAAGTTTTAGTTGTTGATAGGCAACTTCATGTTGAGGTAAAAAAGGCCCTTAATACTTTGAAAAGAAAAATAATAATAATTGATATCAACGATAAATTTGCAGACCAATCTAAGTGTGAGAAAATTGGAGAATTAGAATATGAAAGTTTTTTAAATACTGGTGATGAAAATTATAATTGGGAAATGCCGGAGGATGAATGGCAAGCATTATCACTTAGTTATACTTCAGGAACTACTGGAAACCCTAAGGGAGTGGTTTACCACCACAGAGGATCATATTTGATGTCAACTGGAAGTGCAGTTGCATGGAATATGCCAAACAGATTAAATTTTTTGACTATTGTGCCCATGTTTCATTGTAATGGTTGGGGTTATCCGTGGACTGTTCCCATGTTAAATGGAAGAACTATTTGCTTAAGAAATATTGATGTTAAGAAAATTTTTGAATTAATTGATAAATATGATGTCACTCATTTTGGAGGGGCGCCAATAGTACTCAATATGATTACAGGAGCTCCTGCGTCTGACAGAAAAAAACTAAAACAAAAAGTTTATGTATTGACTGCTGGAGCACCGCCACCAAGCATCATATTTAAAAAAATGAAAGAACTTGGATTTGAAGTAATGCATGTCTATGGATTAACAGAAACCTATGGTCATGTTACTCAATGTGCTTGGAACGACTCTTGGAATGAATTTGATGAAGAAAAGCAGAATGAGATAAAGGCAAGGCAAGGAGTAAGATACCCTAATACAGAGGGAATTACTGTTATGGACCCTGAGTCAATGAAAGAAGTACCAAAAGATGGAAAAACGATTGGTGAAATTATGATTAAAGGAAATGTCGTTATGAAGGGCTATTTCAAAGATAAAGATGCTACAGATAAAGCTATGGGTGGTGGATGGTTTCATTCTGGAGATTTGGCGGTCATGCATCCAGATGGATATGTTAAAATTCAAGACAGATCCAAAGATATCATTATTTCTGGAGGTGAAAATATTTCTTCAATCGAAATAGAAAATACTTTAGCAAAGCATCCATCAGTTTCTATTGCAGCAGTAGTAGCAAAACCAGATGAAAAATGGGGCGAAGTTCCATGTGCATTTATTGAGATGGTCCAAGATAAACCGGTTACAGAAAAAGAATTAATAAGTTTTTGTAAAGAAACCCTTGCTGGTTTTAAAGTGCCGAAACAAGTTGTTTTTTGTGAATTACCAAAGACTTCAACAGGTAAAATTCAAAAATTTGAGTTAAGAAAAAAATTTTAGGAAAATAATTGATATTCCAACTAGAAAACAAAAACATTCATGCATCCGACTCTGGTCAGGGTATAGATATAAATAAAGATACGATAGTATTTTTACATGGAAGTGGTCTCTCACACATTGTTTGGTCGCTAGCTGAACAATTTTTTTCATCAAAAAATTATAATGTATTATCTATAGATTTACCTGGACATGGAAACTCAGATGGTCCTTGTTTAAATAGTATTGAAAAAATTGCTGATTGGATGGAAAAAGTATTTGATAAATTAAAATTAAAAAACTTAATTCTAGTTGGTCATTCTCAAGGATGTTTAGAAATACTCGAATATTCTTCAAGATATAAAGAGAGACTCAAAAAATTAGTTTTTGTTGGAGGTTCAAATAAAATGCCGGTACATCCGGATCTAATTGAACTAGCTCAAAGCGGACACTCAGACGCTGTTAAATTAATGATGAAATGGGGATATGAGGGTTCAAAAAAGTTTATTGGTGGTAACCCAGTAGAAAAAATCATTCAATCGCCGAGAGATATAAGTGAAATTTTGGCTGTTGATTTAAATGCATGTAACAATTATTCAAATGGCTCTGAGGCTGCAAAAGTAATTGATCTACCATCGATGCTTATATTTGGAGAATTAGATAAAATGGTCAATTTAGAAGCAGGAAAAAAATTCTCTAATTTGATTAAAAATTCAACTACTCACGTGATCAAAGGATGTGGCCATATGATAATGATTGAAAAAGCATTCGAAATGAGAGAAAAGATTTTAGAATTCTTAAATAAATGAAAAGTTATCCAATAGCTAAATCAAGAAGAGTGAGAAGTACTCCGTATACTTCAAGAATTGAAAATCAAGGTGTGACTGCCTACACAGTTTATAATCATATGCTGTTACCAGCAGCATTTGGATCTTTAGAAGAATCCTGTGATCATTTAAAAAAAAATGTTCAAGTATGGGATGTATCAGCAGAAAGACAGGTTGAAATTTCAGGCAATGATGCAGCGAAACTTGTTCAACTTATGACCTGTAGAGATTTATCCAATTCCAAAATTGGCAGATGTTATTATTGCCCAATAATTGATGAAAGCGGAAATTTAGTAAATGATCCAGTTATTTTAAAGCTAGCTGAAGATAGATGGTGGATCTCAATTGCTGACTCCGATGTTATTTTTTTTGCAAAAGGATTAGCATCAGGAAATAAATTCAATGTAAAAATTTTTGAGCCTAATGTTGATATCTTAGCAATTCAAGGACCTAAATCTTTTGATTTGATGGAAAAAATTTTTGGTAAGAAAATAAAAGAGTTAAAATTTTTTGGATTTGATTATTATGATTTTGAGGGCGTAAAACATTTAATTGCTAGATCTGGTTGGTCAAAACAAGGAGGTTTTGAGATCTATGTTGAAAATACTAAATCTGGATTAGATTTATATGATCAACTTTTTGTATTAGGAAAAGAATTTAATGTAAAAGCTGGATGTCCTAATTTAATTGAAAGAATAGAAAGTGGTTTACTTTCTTATGGAAACGATTTTGACAATAATGATAATCCATTTGAATGTGGTTTTGAAAAGTATGTAAATCTAGATACAGATATAGATTTCTTAGGTAAGGAAAAATTGAAAAAGATTCAAAAAGACGGGATCAAAAGAAAATTAATGGGTGTTCAGATTGATATTAGCAAAATTAATTTAACTAAATCTCTTAATATCAAAGATCAAAAGGGAAATTTAATTGGGGATTTAAGATCTGCCTGTTATTCACCTCATTTTAAAAAGTCTATAGGTATTGCAATGATAAAAGAGCCACATTGTAAAGCATCTGCTACAGGATTATTGGAAATTGACGGAAAATCAATAGTTGTAAAAGTTTGCGATTTACCTTTCATCTAGTATAAACCCTACATCATGAATATAGCAATAGTAGGAGCAACAGGTAATGTTGGAAGAAAAACTCTTGAAGTTCTCGAAAAAAAAGGACTTACTTTTGGAAATCTTTACTTGGTTGCTTCGTCTAAAAGCGTTGGAAAAAAAATTCATTTTCAAGGTAAAGATATTGTGGTGAGTGAATTAGAAAATTTTGATTTTTCCAAAGTTAAAATCGCTTTTTTTGCAGCAGGTGGTAAAATTTCTGAAAAATTTGCTGAAAAAGCAGCCAAGCATTGTTTAGTAATTGATAATTCTAGTTTTTTCAGAATGGATCCGGATGTTCCTTTAATAGTCCCGCAGGTAAATTCAGATGATTTAAACAATCTTAAAAAAAATATTATTGCAAATCCTAACTGTTCAACAGCACAATTAGTAATCGCATTAAAGCCGTTACATGATTTATTTGTAATTAAAAGAATAGTTGTTTCAACATACCAATCTGTTTCTGGTGCTGGTAAAGCATCAATGGATGAATTGATCAAACAAACTAAATTAGCTTTAGATGGTAAAGATATTAAATCTGAAAATTTTACAAAACCAATCGCTTTTAATGCTATTCCACATATCGATGTTTTTTCAGAAGATGGCTACACGAAAGAAGAGTTAAAAATGAAAAACGAGACTAAAAAAATCTTAGATGACAAAATCGATCTAACAGCAACATGTGTTAGATTGCCAATATCTGTTTCTCACTCAGAATCGGTAAATATTCAATTTGAGAAAAGTTTTTCGTTAGAACAAATAAAAAAAGCATTGAATAGTTTTGACGGTTGCAAAGTAATTGATGAAAGAATTGATGGAGGTTACTCGACACCATTAGAGGCAGAAGGAAAAGATGAAACTTTTATTTCAAGGATTAGAGAAGATAAAACAATAAAAAATGGATTAAATTTGTGGATTGTATCTGATAATCTTTTAAGAGGTGCTGCATTGAATGCAGTTGAAATAGCTGAAACATTAATTAAAAATAATTTTTATGGAAAATAAAACTCCTTTATCTCCGCATATTCAAATTTATAGATGGCATATTTCTTCTTTGGTTTCCATTACTCACAGAATTACAGGAATTATAAATATTATTGGAATTACTTTTATTTGTATTTGGTCTTGCTTACTTCTTCTTGGCGAAAATAATTATGAAGCAATTAATTTATTTTTAAAATCATTATTTGGAAAATTTATAATTTTAGGAATCACATGGTCTTTTTCATTTCAAATATTAAGTGAAATCCGACACTTGATAATGGATCTAGGTTATGGTTTTGAACTTAAGATAACTAGAATTACGGGTTTAATAGTAATATTTGGGTCAATAATTTTGACGATTATTTTTTTTACATTAGGAAAAAATTTTATTTAGTATGATTAGCGCGACTAAAAAATGGATCTTTTTAAAGATAAGTGGAGTTTTGTTAGTGCCATTGATGACATGGTTTATTTTAAATTTCACCATGATTTATGATAAAGAATACTTAAATTTAATAGAATTTTTTACAAAACCTTTATCTAAATTTTTGTTTAGCATTTTTATAATAAATGCTTATTTTTTTTCAGCTTTAAGTATAAGTGAGGTTTTTGAGGATTATATTAAAAATGATAAAATCAAAAGTGTCGCAAATAAGCTTTTATATGCATCAGCAGTAGTAATTCCTCTAATTACAATTATATTAATCTCTAGCTTATGAGTTCATATAAAATAGTAGATCATGAATATGACGTTGTAGTCCTAGGTGCTGGTGGTTCCGGCTTAAGAGCAGCTGTTGGTTTAAGTGAAGCAGGATTAAAAACTGCATGTATTTCAAAAGTATTTCCAACAAGAAGTCATACTTCTGCTGCGCAAGGTGGAATTTCAGCTGCCCTTGGAAACATGGGCGAAGACGATTGGCGTTGGCATATGTATGATACTGTAAAAGGAGCAGATTGGTTAGGAGACCAAGATAGTATCGAGTACCTTTGTAAAGAAGCTCCTAAGGCAGTTATAGAATTGGAAAAATATGGTGTCCCATTTAGCAGAACAGAGGATGGCAAAATTTATCAAAGACCTTTTGGTGGTATGACCAAAAATTACGGAAATGGAATAGTTCAAAGAACATGTGCTGCAGCTGATCGAACAGGACACGCAATTTTGCACACTCTATATGGTCAAGCTTTAAAACATAAGACAGAGTTTTTTATTGAGTATTTTGCTCTCGACCTTTTAATGAAAGATGGGGAATGTAAAGGATTGATAGCATGGAATTTAAATGATGGAACTATTCATCGATTTAGATCTCATATTGTTATTATAGCTACAGGTGGCTACGGAAAAGTTTACTATTCTGCAACATCTGCTCATACATGTACTGGTGATGGAAATGCAATGGTGTTAAGAGCAGGTCTACCGTTACAAGACATGGAGTTTGTACAGTTTCATCCAACCGGAATTTATGGACATGGCACCTTAATAACAGAGGGTGCGAGAGGTGAAGGAGGTTATCTTACAAATTCTAAAGGTGAAAGATTCATGGAAAGATACGCGCCTAAAGCTAAGGATTTAGCATCCCGTGACGTTGTAAGCAGATCAATGTCAATTGAAATTAATGAAGGAAGAGGAGTTGGAAAAGATCAAGATCATGTTCATTTGAACTTAAGTCATTTAGATAAAGAAATTATAGAAAGTAGATTGCCAGGTATAACAGATGCAGCAAGATTATTTGCCAATGTAGATGTTACTAAGGAACCAATTCCGGTTGTACCTACAGTTCATTATAACATGGGTGGTATACCAACTAATTATAAAGCAGAAGTTTTGACTGTAAATGGTTCTGAAAAAACTGTTCCAGGACTTATGGCTATAGGGGAAGCAGCTTGTGTTTCAGTTCATGGAGCAAATAGATTAGGGTCTAACTCTTTAATTGATCTCGTTGTTTTTGGAAGAGCAGCTGCAAAAAGAGCTGCTGAACTAATTAAACCTGGTACACCACATGAGGAGATTAGTGAGTCAGAAACTCAAAAATGTTTAGATCGTTTCGATAAGATTAGAAACTCTGATGGAGATATTGGCACTGCTGAACTAAGACTGTCCATGCAAAAAACAATGCAATCAAAATGTGCGGTTTTTAGAACAGAGAAAACACTTAAAGAGGGTGTTGATGAAATACGACAAACATTTGATGGATTGGACTCTTTATCGGTTAAAGATAAATCATTAATATTTAATACCGACCTAGTAGAAACTTTAGAATTTGATAATTTAATTAGACAAGCTGTTGTGACAGTTGACTCAGCTTATAACAGGAAAGAAAGCAGAGGAGCTCATGCTAGAGAAGATTATCCAAAAAGAGATGACGAGAAGTTTATGCAACATACATTAGCTTGGTGTGATGGAAAAAAATCAAAAATAAGTTATAGAGATGTTCATAAGTCCACATTAACCAATGAAGTACAGTATTTTCCACCTCAGGAGAGAGTATATTAATGGTGCAAATCAGTTTACCTGAGAATTCGAAAACAAAAAAAGGTAAATATTTTAAGGACAAAACCGGCTCAAAAAATTTAAGAAAAGTTAATGTATATAGATGGGATCCATCATCAGGAGAAGGTCCGAGAATAGACACATATGAGGTCGATATGGATAACTGCCCATCTAAAGTATTAGATATTTTAAATAAAATTAAAAATGAAATAGACCCCACTCTTGCTTACAGACGATCATGTGCTCACGGTGTATGTGGATCCTGTGCAATGAACATGGGTGGCAAAAATGGTCTTGCTTGCACAACTCCTCATGAAAATATTGATGGAGATATTGATATTTATCCGTTGCCACACTTAAAAGTTAAAAAAGACCTAATCGGAGATTTAGATGGATTATACAAGCAATATAAATCTATTGAGCCATGGTTAAAATCGAGTTCAAAATCTGAGTCAGCTGAATTAATTCAGTCAAAAGAAGATAGAGCTAAGCTTGATGGTGCTTATGAGTGTATTATGTGTGCTTGTTGTTCTACTTCTTGCCCAAGTTATTGGTGGAATGGAGATAAGTATTTAGGACCAGCAGTTTTATTACAAGCTTATAGATGGATTATCGATAGTAGAGATGAGGAAAGACAAGCTAGATTAAAAAAAGTAGCTGATGAACTTAAATTGTATCGTTGTCATACTATTTTGAATTGTACTAGTGCATGCCCTAAAGGTTTAAACCCTGCAAAGGCAATTGCTGAAATAAAGAAAATGTTAGCAACAGCTAATATTTAAACAATAGACTAACAAGAATTTTTACTCTAAAAGATCCTATTCATGAAATTAATTGAACATTTTGTAGGTGGAAAGATAATTCCCGGAAGTTCAGATAAAAAAGGAAAAGTTTTTAACCCCGCTACTGGTGAACAGGAAAAGCAAGTAAGACTTGCGTCCTCAAGTGATTTAGATCAAGCAGTAGAGATTGCAAAAAAAGCTTTTGAGACATGGTCATTAAAACCTTCACTCCAAAGAGCAAGGATAATGTTTAAATTTAAAGAGTTGATTGAAAAAAATTCTGACGAACTTACACAATTAATTGTTTCTGAACACGGAAAAGTTTATGAGGATGCAAAAGGTTCATTAACACGAGGATTAGAAGTTGTAGAATTTACTTGTGGAATTCCACATTTACTTAAAGGAGAATTTTCAGAAAATGTAGGGACAGATGTTGACAGCTGGTCAATGCGTCAACCACTAGGTGTTGTTGCTGGAATAACACCATTTAATTTTCCAGCTATGGTTCCGATGTGGATGTTTCCAATTGCTATCGCATGTGGAAATACATTTATATTAAAGCCATCAGAAAAAGATCCCTCTTGTGCAATAAGATTAGCAGAATTATTGAAAGAAGCCGGTCTTCCAGACGGTGTATTTAATGTGGTAAATGGAGACAAAGAAGCAGTAGATGCAATTTTAAATAACAAAGATATTAAAGCAGTTAGTTTTGTTGGTTCAACTCCCATAGCTAAATATATTTATGAAAATTCAGCAAAAAATGAAAAAAGAGTTCAAGCATTAGGAGGAGCTAAAAATCATTTAGTAGTGATGCCAGACTGTGATTTAGATGGTGCTGTGAATGGCTTAATGGGTGCAGCTTATGGCTCCGCTGGAGAAAGATGTATGGCTCAGTCAGTGGCTGTAGCAGTTGGTGATATTGGAGATGAACTAGTGTCTAGATTATCAAAAAAAGCAGAGGCTTTAAAAGTTGGACCAGGAATGGACAAAAACTCAGAAATGGGCCCTTTAGTTACTAAAGAACACTTAGAAAAAGTAAAAAGTTATGTTGATTTGGGCGTAAAAGAGGGTGCTAAATTAGTTGTAGATGGAAGAAATTTAAAATTACAAGGATATGAAAATGGCTTTTACATTGGTGGCTGTTTATTTGATAACGTGACAAAAGATATGAGGATTTATAAAGAAGAAATATTCGGCCCAGTTCTATCTGTGGTTAGAGTTAAAACTTTTGAGGAAGCTTCTAAATTAATAAATGATCATGAATATGGAAATGGTGTAAGTATTTATACAAGAGATGGAGATGCTGGAAGAACTTTTGCAAGCAAGATACAGGTTGGAATGGTTGGTATAAATGTACCAATACCTGTACCAATGGCTTTTCATAGTTTTGGTGGTTGGAAAAGATCTTTGTTTGGAGATAGTGCGATGCATGGGATGGAAGGAATAAAGTTTTATACTAAATTAAAAACCATAACCTCAAGATGGCCTTCAGGAATTAGATCTAATGCTGAATTTGTGATGCCAACAATGAAATAATAATCAATGAGTAAAATATCTTTAATTGGTGCAGGTCAAATAGGTGGGACTTTAGCTCACTTAATTGGAATAAAAGAATTAGCAAATGAGGTAGTTTTATTTGATGTTGCAAGTGGTATTGCAAAAGGAAAAGCGTTAGATATTG
>CACJJV010000007.1 GCA_902593845.1 uncultured Pelagibacteraceae bacterium
AAGTATATATTCACATAAGGCCAGTGCGCAATTAATTAAAAGCGGATTCAATTTAGGTTTTATCGAATATGGTAATTCATCAAGGGAAGCGGAAGAAAAAGCCCTAGCAACTTGCAAAAATGAAATAAATGTAAAAAAAATTAAAAAAGCAAGATGTGAAACTGTTTGGGTAGTGGAAACAGGAATTTACCAAAATATTGAAAAAGAAAAAAAGAAAAAGATAGCTAATTTAGAAAACCTTAAATCAACTTGTAGAGAATTTGGATATAATGAAGGCACCGAAAGTTTTGCTGATTGTGTAAAAGACCTATATTTGCAAAATACTCAAGCGGGAAAGACTCAACGAAAGATAGACCCATCGGTTTGGGATGACTTAGATAAAATTTCTAAAGATGTTTTAGGTGGAAAATCAGCTTCAGAAGCTATAAGCGGAAGCTCATCACCAAAAAAATTAATGTTATGTTTCAAAACAGGTGAAGAAACCGGAGGTTTAAATAAAATTTGTAGATATGATTGTGCAGGTAATTTAGTTACCACAACTATTGGTGTTGCACAAATGTGTCCAATACAAATTCAAAGATAATTTTAACGACCACTTGATTTAGCATCAATGCTGCAACAATCTGGCAACACTTATTGTTGCAAGATAAATTTTTATATTAATAATTTTGATAAAAAAGTAAGTGAAGTGGTGCCCCCGCACGGATTCGAACCGCGGACCTATTGATTACAAATCAATTGCTCTACCAGCTGAGCTACAAGGGCATGCGCAATAATTATTAATAAATCTTTAATTAATCAACTCTTTTTTTTTAAATAACTTAAGTGATGAAATACAATGGCAGCACTATTTGAGATATTTAAGCTTTCAACTTTACTATCAATATCTATCTTCACTAAAAAATCAGCATATTTTGATGTGTGTTGGTGCATACCAAACCCCTCAGAACCAAATAGAAGAATATTGTTGCCTTTCCATTCTATTTTTGTGAAATCTTGATCACCATTACCATCAAATCCATAAACCCAAAAATTTTTATCTTTAAGGTTTTTTAAAGTAGAATTGATGTTAGATACCTCAAAAATATTTATATACTCAATTGCACCGCTTGAAGCTTTATACATAAGTTTGCTTTCATTTGGATAGTGCCTTTCCTTAATGATAATTCCATCGATGTTAAAGGATGCTGCACTTCTTATTAAAGCACCAATATTCCTAGGATCTGTTACCCCATCCAAGCAAACTAAAGTAATATTATCTTTTTCTTTTATAAATTTCTTAAGGATTGGTTTTTCTAAGTGTTCTATTTCGGCAACATATCCTTGATGTAACAAATTCTCTTTAGTACTATATTTGTCTAATTCTTTCTTAGTTTTAAAATAAACCTTTACGTCATTTAGAAGGTTTTTGTTTGGGCTTTTTCTGTGTATATTTTTTTTACTTTCCTCTGTTAAAAAAACTCTCAGCACCTTTCTTTTTGGATTTTTAAGTGCCTCAATAACAGCGTGTTGACCAACAATGAAAAATGATGATTTATTCATAAATAATCCTATGTTTTACACGTTTTTTTGAATATTTTCCTATTAAATCACGTGTTGCATTTGGACAAATAAAATATATAAAACGCATGTTGTTTGAAGCTTTATTGAACAAGGGGACACTTCCCCTAAGGGAGGGGTTCCAGAGCGGTCAAATGGGGCGGGCTGTAAACCCGTTGACTTCGGTCTTCGAAAGTTCGAATCTTTCCCCCTCCACCATTCAATATGTTTAAACAATACTGGAGTGTTACTCTTGGGGTTGTGCGGGTGTAGTTCAATGGTAGAACGCTAGCCTTCCAAGCTGGATGTAAGGGTTCGATTCCCTTTACCCGCTCCAAGAAAATAAAATTAAATTGAAAAGTGAGGAAATATAATAATGTCGAAAGAAAAATTTGTAAGAAATAAACCACATTGTAACATTGGTACAATTGGTCATGTCGATCATGGTAAAACAACTTTAACTGCTGCTATCACTAAAGTTTTATCTGAAACTGGTGGTGCTCAAGCTATTGCATATGATCAGATTGATAAAGCTCCTGAGGAAAAGGAGAGAGGTATCACTATTTCTACTGCTCATGTAGAATACGAAACGGAAAAAAGACATTATGCTCACGTAGACTGCCCAGGTCATGCTGACTATGTTAAAAATATGATTACAGGTGCAGCACAAATGGATGGTGCTATCTTAGTGGTAAATGCCGCTGACGGACCTATGCCTCAAACAAGAGAGCATATTCTTTTGGCAAGACAAGTTGGTGTCCCTGCAATTTGTGTTTACCTTAATAAAGTTGATCAAGTTGATGATAAAGAAATGATAGACCTTGTTGAAGAGGAAATAAGAGAGTTATTAACATCATATAAATTCCCAGGTGATAAAACTCCAATAGCAAAAGGCTCTGCACTTGCTGCTGTTGAGGGAAGAGATGAAGAAATTGGTAAAAAATCAATTTTAGAATTGATGAAAAATGTTGATGAATTTATTCCTCAACCAGATAGACCAAAGGATAAAGACTTCTTAATGCCGGTAGAGGATGTATTTTCTATTTCTGGAAGAGGTACAGTTGCAACAGGTAGAGTTGAGTCTGGTGTGTTAAAAACTGGTGATGAATTAGAGATAGTTGGTATCAGGGAAACAAAAAAATCAGTTTGTACCGGTGTAGAAATGTTTAGAAAACTTCTAGACTCAGGTGAAGCAGGTGACAATGTTGGTGTTCTTTTAAGAGGAGTGGAAAGAACAGATATTGAAAGGGGACAAGTTCTTTGTAAGCCAGGTTCAGTTACACCACATACTAAGTTTGAAGCTCAAGCTTATGTATTAAAAAAAGAAGAGGGTGGGAGACATACTCCTTTCTTTACTAAATACAGACCACAATTTTATTTTAGAACTACAGACGTAACAGGTGAAGTTGAATTACCAGCAGGTACTGAAATGGTTATGCCAGGTGATGATGCTAAATTTACAGTTAAATTGATTACTCCTATTGCAATGTCAGAAAAATTAAACTTTGCAATTAGAGAGGGTGGAAGAACTGTAGGTGCTGGAGTTGTAACTAAAATTATAGAGTAAACTCTATATAGGAGTGTAGCTCAATTGGTAGAGCGCCGGTCTCCAAAACCGGAGGCTGAGGGTTCGAGTCCCTCCGCTCCTGCCAATTAGTTGACTGATTTGAATTATGAAAAACCCGATTAAATTTATTCAAGAAGTAAAACAAGAGGCATTTAAAGTTAGTTGGCCAACAGGTAAGGAAACTGTTCAAGGTGCTCTAATGGTATTTGCTATGGCAGTTGTAATGTCATTATTCTTTCTTCTATTAGATCAAGTTTTAAAATTTTTTTTAGAATTATTACTAAAGGTAAGTTTATAATGAAAAATTGGTATATAGTTCAATCACACTCAAGCTTTGAAAATAAAGTTGCTGGTTTAATTAAGGAAGAGGCAGAAAAGGCAAAGATTTCAGATAAATTTGACGAAATAATTGTCCCAACTCATGATGTAACTGAGGTTAAAAGAGGTAAAAGGGTTCAAAGAAAAAAAAAATATTTTCCCGGTTATGTTCTTATTAAAAGTGAGATGGATAATAGTATTTATCATATGATAAAAAATATAAAGAGAGTAAGCGGTTTTTTAGGAACAAAAGGTATACCTGTCCCAGTATCAGATAAAGAAATAGAGAAGATTTTAGGTCAAATAAAAGATGGTGTGGCTCAGCCAAAATCTGGTATAGAGTACAGCGTTGGTGAAAAAGTTCAAGTCGTAGATGGACCGTTTGCTTCGTTTAGTGGAATGGTTGAAGGAATTGATGAAGAAAAATCAAGATTAAAAGTTTCCGTCTCTATATTTGGAAGACCGACACCAGTTGAATTAGAATATAATCAAGTGGAGAAAATAAGTTAATGGCAGCAAAAAAAGAAATTAGTGGATTTATAAAGTTGCAAATTAAAGGTGGTCAAGCTAATCCAGCTCCACCAGTTGGTCCTGCTTTAGGTCAGCGTGGGGTTAACATAATGGAATTTTGTAAAGCTTTTAATGACAAAACAAAATCATTAGCAGGAAAACCTGTTCCAGTTGAAATTACTGTTTACAAGGATAAAAAATTTGATTTTAAAATTAAATCACCTCCTGCTTCTTTCTTCATTAGAGAGGCGGCAAAATTAAAAAGTGGTTCTCAAGAACCAGGTAGAAATATTGTAGCCTCTATTACAAAAAAGCAAGCAGAGGAAATCGCTAAACAAAAAATGAACGATCTAAACGCAATAGATTTAGATCAAGCAGTAAAAATTATTGCAGGCTCAGCTAGGTCTATGGGAATTGAGGTTAAAGATTAACGATGTCCAAAAGATACAAGAAACTACCTGAAAAAACTTCTGAACTACCTTCTGAAGGTATTGAAAAATTAATTCCTATAGTTAAAAAAAATTGCACAACAAAATTTGATGAGTCAGTTGATTTAAGTTTTCAAATTAATAATAAGCAAAAAAAAAATGAAATTAATATTAGAACTGTAGTAAATCTTCCAGGTGGTTCAGGAAAAAAAGTAAAAGTTGCAGTAGTTTGTGAAGATGCAAAATCTGCTGATGCAAAGTCAGCTGGTGCAGATATTGTTGGGAGTGATGATTTTATTGAAAAGATTAAAAACGGAGAAATAAATTTTGAAAAATTAATTTGTACACCTTCTATGATGATTAAATTATCTAAACTAGGAAAAGTGCTTGGTCCAAAGGGCTTGATGCCTAACCCAAAACTTGGTTCAGTAACTGAGGATTTGAAAAAAGCTATAACAGATGCAAAATCTGGCCAAGCAGAAATAAGAAATGATAAAGATGGAAATATTGGTGTGAGTATCGGTAAAAAATCTTTTGCTGATGATAAACTAATTATGAATTATAATGCAATAATTGAAACCCTTGAAAAAGAAAAGTCTAACAATACTGTAAAAGGTGAATTAGTTAAGTCAGCTTATGTAACTTCAACAATGGGTGTTTCGTATAAATTAAAAATAGGAAAAAGTATTTAAATTTTATGATGAATAAAGAACAAAAAAAAAATTATATAACAGAAATGACTGCACAATTTGAAAATAGTAAAGCAGTTATGGTAACTCATTATCAAGGTTTAACAATGCCTCAACTTGATGAATTGAGATCAAAAATGAGAGAGCATGGAATAGTTTTTAAAATTACAAAAAATAGAATTACAAAATTAGCTTTAGAAAAAACCAAATGTAAGGATTTATCAAAATTATTTACAGGACCTACAGCAGTAGCATTTGGAGAGGATGCAATTATGTCTGCAAGAATTTTATCTAAATTTGCTAAGGATAATGAGAATCTAAAATTAATTGGTGGAATCATGGATAATGAGGTTTTAGATCAAGCTGGAGTGTTAAATGTAGCTAGTTTACCAACTTTAGATGAAGCAAGAGCAAATATTGTGGGTATTTTGAATGCTTCTGCATCAAAATTAGTCAGTATTTTGCTTGCACGATCGGAAAAAATGAGTAATTTACCCCCAGAAAATTCTGAAACACAACCCAAAGAGTAGAAAATGCCTGATCTAAATAAAATTATAGAGGATTTATCAAGTTTGACTGTTGCTGAAGCAGCAGATCTCTCTAAACAATTAGAGGAAAAATGGGGAGTAACCCCAATGGCGGCAGCAGCACCAGCAGCAGCAGGTGCAGCGGCAGCGGCAGAAGATAAAGATGATTTTACTATCATGTTAGTTTCTGCAGGAGATAAAAAAATTAACGTTATAAAAGAAGTAAGAGCAGCAACTTCACTAGGCTTAAAAGAAGCTAAAGATTTAGTCGAGGGTGCACCTAAGGAAGTTAAAACTGGTGTTCCTAAAAAAGAAGCTGAAGAGATAAAAACTAAGTTGGAAGCTGCAGGCGCTAAAGTAGAACTTAAATAAATTAAAAAGGATTTTTTTAGCTCTGATTAATTTAATTAATCAGTGTTAAACATTGATGCAAATATCTTTTACTGAAAAAAAGAATATTAGAAAAAGTTTTGGTAAACTTAAAGAAAGTTTATCAATACCAAACTTAATAGAAGTCCAAAAAAATTCTTACAAAGAATTAACAGAATTTAATACTGAAAATTTAGAATTAACAAAAGGCTTCGATAGAGTTTTTAAAAGTATTTTTCCAATTGAAGACCTTAATGATAAGGCAACTCTAGAATACGTTTCATATAGATTAGAAAAACCAAAGTTTGATGTAGAAGAGTGTATTGCAAGAGGATTGACCTACTCTTCAGCATTAAAATGCACTCTAAGATTAGTTGTGTACGAGATAGATCCAGAAAATAATACTAAAGATATCTTATCAGCGAAAGAACAAGAAGTTTACATGGGAGAAGTTCCAATGATGACAAACAGTGGAACTTTTATAACTAATGGTGTGCAAAGAGTTGTTGTAAACCAAATGCACAGAAGTCCAGGTGTATTTTTTGATCATGATAAAGGAAAAACTCATGCAAGTGGTAAATTATTATTTAATTGTCGTGTAATACCAAACAGAGGTTCATGGCTAGATTTTGAATATGATGTAAAAGATTTTTTATATTTTAAAATTGATAGGAAAAAAAAGATTCTTGCATCTTCTTTATTACTTGCTTTAGGTTTTACTAAGTCAGATATTGCTAACGAGTTTTATGAAAATGAAAAGTTTATTTATGACACTAATTCACAAAAATGGAAAACAAAATTTAATCCAGAAAATTATAAAGCCAAAAATTTTTCAGAAGAAGTTATCGATGCTAACACTGGAAAAGTTGTAATAAAATTAGGTGATAAGATAAATTATTTAAATGCAAAAAAATTATCTAATGATGGTTTAAAAAATATTTTGGTATCAAAAGAGTCCTTGTATGGAAAATTTTTACATAAGGATGTTAAGATAAGTGAAGAAGAAGGTGGTACTTTTAAAATTGGATCTGAGTTAAACGAAACCATAATTCAACAAATTTTAGACGCAAAAATTCATACTCTCGATATTTCAGTTACTAACTCAATCAACAAGGGAGGTTATTTATTAACTACAATATTTAACGATAAAAATAATACCAAGGATGAGGCAATAACTGAAATTTATAAAATGCTAAGACCAGGTGAACCACCGACAATCGAAATAGCAACTCAAATATTTAATAATCTTTTCTTTAGCTCTGATAGATATGACCTATCTGATGTTGGTAGAGTAAAAATGAATTCTAGATTGAACTTAGAGTGTTCTGATAAAATTACAATTTTGAGAAATGATGACATCATCGCAATAATTCATAAAATGCTTGATCTTAGAGATGGAAAGGATGAAGTAGATGATATTGACCATTTAGGAAATAGAAGAGTTCGATCTGTAGGAGAGCTTGTTGAAAATCAAGCTAGAATTGGTGTTTATCGAATGGAAAGAGCAATTAAAGAAAAAATGACTACGCTTGATATTGAATCCGCAATGCCACAAGATTTAATTAATGCTAAACCACTTACAGTTTCTTTAAAAGATTTTTTTGCAAGTTCACAACTATCTCAGTTTATGGATCAAACCAATCCTCTATCTGAAATAACTCATAAAAGAAGAGTATCAGCATTAGGACCTGGTGGTTTAACACGTGAAAGAGCAGGCTTTGAAGTACGTGACGTTCATCCAACTCATTATGGAAGGATATGTCCAATTGAAACTCCTGAGGGACCAAACATTGGTTTGATTAATAGTTTATCAACGTATGCTAAAATTAACAAATATGGATTTATCGAAAGTCCTTACAAAAGAGTTAAAGATGGAGTAGTTCAAGATAAAGTTGAATATCTTTCTGCAATGGAGGAGACTAAATACACAATCGCACAAGCAAACACAAAACTTGATAAGAATAATAAAATTGTTGAGGAACTTGTATCTTGTAGACAAAACTTAAATTTTTTATTATCGAAACCTGAAACTATAGATTATATTGACGTATCTCCAAAACAACTAGTATCAGTGGCTGCATCTTTAATTCCTTTTTTAGAAAATGACGATGCTAACAGAGCTTTAATGGGATCAAACATGATGAGACAAGCCGTTCCATTATTAAAACCAGAGGCTCCATTAGTAGGAACAGGTATTGAGAGTGATGTTGCACTTGATTCAGGTGTAACAATTGTAGCAAAGAGAGATGGAATAGTTGATAAAATTGATGGAAAAAGAATTGTTGTTAAAGTTACTGAGGAAACAGATTTTACTAAATCTAGTGTTGATATATATAATCTTCAAAAGTTTAAAAGATCAAATCAAAATACTTGTATTAATCAAAGACCGTTAGTTAGAGTAGGGGATAAAGTTAAAACTGGTGATATAATTGCTGATGGCCCATCAACTAGATTAGGTGAATTAGCTTTAGGAAAAAATGTTACCGTCGCATTTATGCCTTGGCAAGGATACAATTTTGAGGACTCAATTTTGATTTCAGAAAGATGTGTAACAGATGATGTATTCACATCAGTTCATATTGTTGAATATGAAATAATGGCAAGAGATACTAAACTTGGTGAGGAGGAAATTACCAGAGATATTCCAAATGTTAATGAGGAGGCTTTAAAAAATCTTGATGAGTCTGGTATAGTTTATATTGGAGCCGAAGTGAATGCTGGAGATATTTTAGTAGGTAAAGTCACACCAAAAGGTGACTCAGCTTCGGGACCTGAGGAAAAATTATTAAGATCAATATTCGGTGAAAAAGCAATAGATGTAACCGATACATCTTTAAGAATGTCCAGAGGAAGCAGTGGAACAGTAGTTGATGTAAAAGTTTTCAATAGACACGGTATTGAAAAAGATGAAAGATCTATAACAATTGAACGAGCTGAAATCGAACAAGTTCAACAAGATAAAATTGTTGAGGAGGAAATTTTAGAGAGAAGTATTAAGCAAAGAGCAACTCAAATTTTATCAGGCTCATCTTTAACAAAAAAAATAAAAAATATTGACGTGGGCACAAAACTTGATTTTGAAACTATCAATAATTTAACAATTACTGATGTTTTTAAAATTACAGATGGAAATTCAAAAAAAGATGCTGCGATAGCTCAATTGAAAGATCAATATAATAAAGCTGAACAAGATATTATTGAAAGATTTGAGGATAAAGTTCTAAAAATTAGAAGTGGTGATGATCTTCTGCCAAGTGTTATGAAAATGGTTAAGGTTTTTGTTGCAATTAAAAGAAGATTAAGACCAGGTGATAAAATGTCTGGAAGACATGGTAACAAAGGAGTAGTTAGTAAAATTGTGCCTGTTGAGGATATGCCATACAGAGAGGATGGAAGACCAGTTGATATAGTTTTAAATCCTTTAGGAGTTCCTAGTCGTATGAACGTAGGTCAAATCTTAGAAACACACTTAGGGTGGGCATGTAAAGAATTTGGTGAACAAGTAAAAAATTTAGTTAATGAAAACCAAAAAAAGGTAGAAAAAACTGAAAAGATATCAAATTTCTTAAAATCTGTTTATGGCGAAGAAATCTATAATCAAAAAGTTGATAAATTAAACAAAACAGAGTTTGAGGATTTGTGTGAAAATCTTCAAAATGGAATAGCGATATCAACACCAGTGTTTGATGGAGCTAAAGAGAGAGATGTAACAGAAATGTTAGAATTAGCAAAGTTACCAGGTTCTGGTCAAACTTATTTATGGGACGGAAGAACTGGAGAAAAATTTGATAGACCAGTGACAGTTGGTATTATATATATGCTCAAATTGCATCATTTAGTAGAGGATAAAATTCATGCAAGATCTACTGGACCTTACAGCTTAGTTACTCAACAACCACTAGGAGGGAAAGCTCAATTAGGTGGTCAAAGATTTGGTGAAATGGAAGTTTGGGCTTTAGAAGCCTACGGTGCGTCATACAGTTTACAAGAAATATTAACTGTAAAATCAGATGATGTGGCAGGTAGAGTTAAAGTATATGAAACAATAGTTAAGGGAGAAGAAAACTTTGAGTCAGGAATACCAGAGTCTTTCAATGTATTAGTTAAAGAAATAAAATCTTTAGCATTAAATGTGGAATTAAATTAATTATGAAAAAAGAATTAACAGACTTATTTAAGAATTCTGAGATTTCTGAAACTCAAAACTTTAATAGCATAAAGATTTCTTTAGCGAGTCCAGAAAAAATAAAGTCTTGGACATACGGGGAAATAAAAAAACCTGAGACAATTAATTATCGAACTTTTAGACCAGAAAAAGATGGATTATTTTGTGCTAGAATATTTGGTCCAATTAAAGATTACGAATGTTTATGTGGCAAATATAAAAGGATGAAATTTAGAGGAATAGTTTGTGAAAAATGTGGTGTTGAGGTTACGAAATCAAATGTCCGAAGAGAAAGAATGGGTCATATTAATCTAGCCACTCCGGTAGCACATATTTGGTTTTTAAAGTCATTACCTAGTAGAATAGCTCTAGCAGTTGATATGAAATTGAAGGAAATTGAGAGAGTTCTTTATTTTGAGAATTTCATTGTAATCGAACCAGGCTTAACTGGATTGAAAAAAAATCAACTGTTGAATGAGGAAGAATTAGCAAAATATCAGGATGAGTTTGGGGAGGAAGCTTTTTCTGCTGGAATCGGAGCTGAGGCAGTCCTAGAAATGCTTAAGAATCTTAATTTAGAATTAGAAAAGAAAAATTTAGTTAGTTACATTAAAGAGACAAAATCAAAAGTTAATGAAGAAAGAGCTATTAAAAGGTTAAAATTAATAGAGTCTTTTATTGATACAGGTCAAAAACCAGAGTGGATGATCATGACAGTTGTTCCTGTAATACCACCTGAACTTAGACCTTTAGTTCCTTTGGATGGTGGTAGATTCGCTACTTCAGATCTAAATGATTTATACAGAAGAGTTATCAACAGAAATAATCGTTTAAAAAGATTAATGGATCTAAAAGCTCCTGACATTATTGTAAGAAATGAAAAAAGAATGTTACAAGAGTCTGTTGATGCTTTATTTGATAATGGTCGAAGAGGAAGAGTAATAACTGGAACTGGTAAAAGACCATTAAAATCCTTAGCAGAAATGTTAAAAGGTAAACAAGGTAGATTTAGACAAAATCTTTTAGGTAAGCGTGTAGATTATTCTGGAAGATCTGTGATTGTTGTTGGACCTGACTTAAAATTGCATGAGTGTGGATTACCGAAAAAAATGGCATTAGAATTATTTAAACCATTTTTATATGCAAGATTAAATAAGTTAGGATTGGCCTCAACAATTAAACAAGCGAAAAAACTTGTTGAAAAAGAAACTAATGCAGTATGGGATGCCTTAGAGCTAATTGTTAGAGAACATCCAGTTTTATTAAATAGAGCTCCAACGCTTCATAGATTAGGTGTCCAAGCTTTTGAACCTAAGTTGATAGAAGGAGATGCTATTGAGTTACATCCATTAACATGTGCAGCGTTTAATGCTGATTTTGATGGGGATCAAATGGCAGTGCATGTTCCTTTAAGTTTAGAAGCTCAACTAGAGGCAAGAATATTGATGTTATCAACAAATAATATTTTATCACCATCAAACGGTAAACCGATTATTGTTCCAAGTCAGGATATGATTTTAGGAATTTATTATTTATCACAAGAACCGTTAACTGATAAACCAGCAGGATATTTTCTAAACGCAGATCAAATAGAATTTGCTTTGTCTTCAGGACAACTAAAAGTTCATAGTACAATTATATCAAGATTTGAAACTGTTGATGAAAAAGGAAATAAGAAGTTTGAAAAATATACATCAACAGCTGGTAGATTTTTATTAGCTAACTTATTACCAAAAAACAAAGACATTAAATTTTCATTGGTAGACAGATTGCTTCCAAAAAAAGTTGTTTCTGAGGTGATAGATATTGTTTTTAGATTTTGTGGTCAAAAAACAACAGTTATTTTCTGTGATAAATTAAAGGACTTAGGTTTTAAACATGCTTTTAAAGCTGGAATTTCTTTTGGTAAAGATGATTTAGTTATACCAGAAAGTAAAACACAACTAATAAATGATACAAAAAAATTGATTTCAGATTATGAAACTCAATACGCTGAAGGACTTATCACTAGAGGTGAAAAATATAATAAAGTTGTTGATGCTTGGTCAAAATGTACTGATCGTGTTGCTGGTGAAATGATGAAAGGTATTTCCGCAACTGAAAAGACTGAAGAGGGTTTAAAGATAAACTCAGTATTTATGATGGCTGATAGTGGCGCTAGAGGCTCAGCTGCTCAAATGAAACAATTAGCTGGTATGAGGGGTCTTATCGCAAAACCGTCTGGTGAGATTATTGAGAGTCCAATTACCTCAAATTTTAAAGAGGGATTAACTGCTTTAGAATATTTTAACTCTACCCACGGAGCTAGAAAAGGTTTAGCTGATACAGCGTTAAAAACAGCAAGCTCAGGATATCTAACTAGAAGATTATGTGACGTAGCGCAAGATTTGACAATTACTAAAAAGAATTGTGACAATCCAGGGTTCATAGAACTTTCTGAAATTTTAGAGGGTGGAAATGTTGTTGTAAGTTTATCTGAAAGATCTTTAGGCAGAGTTACAGCTTCAGATGTGAAACATCCTTTAACAGGTGAAATTATTCTGAAAAAATCGACTATGATAGATGAAGCTGGCTGTGATAAAATTGATTCTGCTGGAATAAAATCACTTAAAGTTTATTCAGTGATGACTTGTAGTTCAAAAGAGGGAGTTTGCGCTACTTGTTATGGAAGAGATTTGTCCAGAGGTAAAATGGTTCACGTTGGTGAGGCTATTGGTATGATTTCTGCTCAGTCAATCGGAGAACCTGGTACCCAGCTTACAATGAGAACTTTCCACGTTGGTGGAACAGCTTCAGTAAAACAAGACTCGCAAATAGTAACTAAAAGCGAGGGGACTTTAAAAATCTTAAACTCAAATATTTTAGAAGACTCTAAAAAGAATTTGATTGTAATGGGACGTAATACTCAACTCTCTATTGAAGATGACAATGGTGTACAAATTGCAGTTTATAAAGTTGCTTATGGATCAAAACTATTTTTTAAAAATGGTGACAAAGTAAAAGCAAATACTAAAATTTGTGAATGGGATCCTTATACTACACCTGTTATTGCTGAGAAAAGTGGTATTTCAAGTTATGTTGATTTGATTGATGGAGTTTCAATTCAAGAAACTACTGATGATGCTACAGGTATATCATCTAAGTCTGTAATAGATTGGAGAGCACAATCTAAGAGCACTGACTTAAAACCAAGAATTACTCTTAGAGATGAAAAAGGTAATGTAATTAAAAAAGCAGATGATAATGAAGCAAGATATTATCTTGTTCCAGATTCTATTCTTTCAGTCAAAGATGGACAAAAAGTTTCAGCAGGTGATGTTATTGCTAGACTGCCAAAAGAAACAACAAAAACAAAAGATATTACTGGAGGACTACCGAGAGTTGCTGAGTTATTTGAAGCAAGAAAAGCAAAGGATAGTGCAATAATTGCTGAAAATGATGGACAAGTTATTTTTGGAAAAGAAGTAAGGGGCAAACAAAGAATTTCAATAGTGCCTGAAGATGGAAGTGAACCATCAAATTATTTAATACCTAAAGGAAAGCATATTAACTTTAACCAAGGTGAAAAAATTAAAAAAGGCGAATATCTTCTTGATGGTCAGCCTTTACCACATGACATCTTGAGGATAATGGGTATTAAAGATTTAACTGAATATTTTGTTAATCAGGTTCAAGAAGTTTACAGACTACAAGGTGTAATCATAAATGATAAACATATCGAAACTATTTTAAGACAAATGTTGAAAAAAGTAGAAGTGAAATCTTCAGGGGACTCATCTTATTTACCAGGTGAAATAGTTGACAGAATAAAATTTGAAAATATGAATGAAAAACTCAAATCAGAGAATAAAACCCCAGCAATAGGTGAAAGAGTTTTAATGGGTATTACAAAAGCTTCTTTACAGACAGAGTCATTTATCTCCGCTGCTTCATTCCAAGAAACTACAAGAGTTTTAACTGATGCTGCAATTAAAGGTAAAATTGACCCATTAAATGGATTAAAAGAGAATGTTATCGTTGGGAGATTGGTACCTGCTGGAACAGGTAATATTAAAAATAGATGGAATAAAAAAGCACTCGAGGATGATAACAAATTCTTATCTGAGCAAGAAAAGATTGAGGCCTCAGAAACTCAAGCAAATCAATAGAAAAAACAGGCTAAAATCACAGGTTTTGTTTGACAAAATTCAATTTATAAGTATTTTGACGATGTTTTTGGTTGGAATGTAGTACTAATTAGATGTACTAAACGCTGCCATAATTGATCTGTCAGTTATTTCATCAAAAATATAATTAATATTAAAGTTTTATGCCAACAATTAATCAATTGTTAAAAAAGAAGAGAGTTAAACAAGTTAAGAGGAATAAAGTTCCCGCTTTACAAAAACAACCTTTAAAAAGAGGTGTTTGTGTAAAAGTTTATACAACTACTCCAAAGAAACCTAACTCAGCATTAAGGAAAGTTGCAAGAGTAAGACTGTCAAATGGTTTTGAAGTTACTGCATATATACCAGGTGAAGGTCATAATTTGCAAGAGCACTCAGTTGTTTTAATAAGAGGCGGAAGAGTTAAAGATCTGCCTGGTGTTAGGTATCATATATTAAGAGGAAATCTCGATACCCAAGGAGTTGCAAATAGAAAGAAAAGAAGATCTTTATACGGAACTAAAAAGGGTAAATAAAAATGTCTAGAAAAAAATCACAACCTAAAAAAGATATAGTTCCAGACCCAAAATTTAATTCAACAATTATTCCAAAATTAATAAATAACCTCATGTACGATGGTAAAAGAGGCATAGCTTCAAAAATTGTTTACGATGCTATAGAAAAAATTAAAACTAAATCAAAGGATGAGCCTATAAATATTTTTAATGAGGCGATTAATAATATTAAGCCAACAGTTGAAGTTAGATCTAGAAGAGTCGGAGGAGCAACTTATCAAGTTCCAGTTGAAGTAAAAAACAAAAGAGCCCAAGCTTTAGCGATCAGATGGTTAATAGACTCTGCAAGAAAAAGAAAAGATAAAAATATGTCTGATAAGATTTTCAATGAGCTTTATGATGCCTATGAAAAAAAAGGAGCTGCAGTTAAAAAAAAAGAAGATGTTCATAAAATGGCTGAGTCAAACAAAGCATTTGCACATTTTAGGTGGTAAAAAATTATGTCTAGAACTCATACTTTAGATAAATATAGAAATATTGGTATCATGGCTCATATTGATGCTGGTAAAACAACTACAACAGAAAGAATTTTATATTACACAGGAAAGAGTCATAAAATTGGAGAAGTCCATGATGGTGCTGCAACAATGGACTGGATGGAACAAGAGCAAGAAAGAGGGATTACAATTACATCAGCTGCAACAACTTGTTTTTGGCAAGATCATAGAATCAATATCATTGACACACCTGGTCACGTTGATTTTACTATTGAAGTCGAGAGATCTCTTAAAGTTTTAGATGGTGCTGTAGCAGTTTTTGATGGTGTTGCTGGCGTTGAACCTCAGTCCGAAACCGTTTGGAGACAGGCAGATAAATACAAAGTTCCAAGAATTTGTTTTGTGAACAAATTAGACAGAACAGGAGCTGATTTTTTTAGATGTGTAGATATGATAAGAGATAGATTGGGAGCAAAACCATTGGTTATCCAAGTTCCTATAGGTATAGAAGCGTCTCTAACAGGTGTTGTTGACTTAGTAAAAATGAAAGCTCAAGTTTGGAAGAATGAAGCCTTAGGTGCTGAGTGGGAATACAAAGATATACCTGCCGATTTAAAAGAAATTTCTGAAAAATATAGAACAGAACTAGTTGAAGCAGCTGTTGAACAGGACGAAAAATTAATGGAGTCATATTTAAATGGAGAGGAAATAAAAGAGGAAGATTTAGTAAAATGTATAAGAAAAGGTACATTAAATTTTGATTTTGTGCCGGTTATGACTGGATCAGCTTTTAAAAATAAAGGTGTACAACCTTTATTAGATGCTGTTGTCAATTATTTACCAAGTCCGGTTGATATTGGCTCAATTAAAGGAACAAAATTAGGTAGCGAAGATGAAATGGATATGAAATTTGAGGATAGTGCACCATTTTCAGCTTTAGCTTTCAAGGTTGCAAATGACCCATTTGTTGGGTCATTAACTTTTATAAGAATTTATTCTGGTACTATCAAAACTGGAACTGCTGTTTATAACTCATCAAAAGAGAAAGAGGAGAGAGTTGGAAGAATGCTATTAATGCATGCCAACTCAAGAGAAGATATTAAAGAAGCTAATGCTGGTGACATTGTAGCTTTGGCTGGTTTAAAGAATACAATTACCGGACACACTTTATGTGATAAAGAAAATAGTGTTCTTTTAGAACCTATGGAATTCCCAGATCCTGTGATTGAAATTGCAGTTGAACCTAAAACTAAAGCCGATCAAGAAAAAATGGGTGAGGCTTTAGGAAGACTTGCTAAAGAAGATCCTTCTTTCAGAGTGACTTCAGATGAGGAGTCAGGTCAAACAATTATCAAAGGTATGGGTGAATTACATTTAGATATCATTGTGGATAGAATGAAACGAGAATTTAAAGTAGAGGCAAATGTTGGAGCCCCTCAGGTTGCATATAGAGAAACAATAGAAAATTCATCAGAAGTTGAATACACACATAAAAAACAAAGTGGTGGTGCTGGACAATTTGCTAAAGTTAAATTGTTGGTAGAACCACAAGAGCCCGGAAAAGGTAGAGAAGTTGAAAGTAAAATTAAAGGTGGAGCTATTCCTAAAGAATTTATTCCAGGAGTCGAAAAAGGAATTGAAACAGTTTCAGATGGTGGAATTCTTGCTGGATTTCCTATGATAGATTACAAAGTAACCATTTTAGATGGACTACACCACGATGTAGACTCAAGTGTGTTAGCTTTTGAATTAGCAAGTAGGGCTTGTTTTAAAGAAGCGTGTACAAAAGGTGGATTAAAACTTTTAGAACCTGTTATGAGAGTTGAAGTTGTAACACCAGAAGATTATATGGGTGATGTAATTGGTGATTTAAATAGTAGAAGAGGCCAAATTAGCACTCAAGAGCAAAGAGGTAATGCTACAGTTATTACTGCAATGGTTCCATTAGCAAATATGTTTGGATACATCAATAGCTTAAGATCGATGTCTCAGGGTAGGGCTCAGTATTCAATGTTTTTTGATCATTATTCAAAAGTTCCTCAAAATGTCCAGGATGAAGTAACTAAAAAGATTGCAGGCTAATATGGAAAAACAAAATATAAGAATTAAACTCAGAGCATATGATAACAAAGTGTTAGATGCATCAACTGAAGAAATAGTCAACACTGTTAAGCGGACTGGAGCGACTATCAAAGGTCCAATACCCTTACCGACTAAAATTGAGAGATACACGGTTTTAAGATCACCTCACATTGATAAAAAAAGTAGAGAGCAATTTGAGTCTAGAACACATAAAAGATTAATAGATATAGTTGAACCAACACCACAAACTGTTGAAGCATTGATGAAATTAGATTTAGCATCAGGTGTTGATGTGGAGATTAAAATTTAAATATGAGAGATATAGCTTTAATAGGAAAAAAAATTGGAATGACTAGGGAGTTTTATAAAACTGGCCAGTCAGTGCCTGTAACCGTTATTAAAATGGAAAAAGCAAGAGTTATTCAAGTAATTGATAGCGAAAAGAGAGGTTATAAAGCTGTTCAATTGGGATATGGAAAAATTAAAAATTCAAAACTTACCAAAGCAATGAAAGGTTATTTTGCGAAAAAAAATACTGAAGCAAAGAAGAGATTAAAAGAGTTTAGAGTTGAAAATGTTGAAAATTTTAAAGAGGGAAATGAATTTGGTCTTGAAATATTTAAGGATATAAAATTTGTAGATACCAAATCAAAGACTATAGGTAAAGGTTTTGCTGGAGCAATGAAAAGACATAATTTTGGTGGTTTGAGAGCAACTCACGGTGTTTCAATCTCACATAGATCTCATGGTTCTACTGGACAAAGACAAGATCCTGGTAAGGTTTTTAAAGGAAAAAAAATGGCTGGACACATGGGAGACAAATTAAGAACTATGCAAAATATTGAAATTATTAAAACTGATTTAGAAAATGAACTACTTTATCTAAAGGGCTCAATACCAGGCTCAAAAAATTCTGAAGTTATTGTCAAAGGTTCTGTCAAAAATATAAATAAGTTAACAATCGATGAAAAAATTAAAGCTGCCGAACAAGCTAAAAAAACACCAGATAAAAAGAAAAAATAATGAAAATAGATAAATTAAATTTAGACGGAAAAAAAAGCTCAATAGAGGTTTTGGATAAAATTTTTTCAGCTAAAATAAACCATAAATTAGTAAGTAGTGTTCTATACAAAACTAATGCTAATTATAAAGGGAGACATGCTAAAACTAAGCAACAAAACGAAGTGGCAGGCCCTACTTCAAAAATTTATGCTCAAAAGGGTACAGGTAATGCAAGACACGCTAGTAGAAAAGCACCAATATTTGTTGGTGGTGGAATAGCGCATGGACCAAAGGGACAACTAGCTTACAAAACAAGAAAATTAAATAAGAGCGAAAAAAAACAAAGCATAGCTTCATTGATCAGTGAAAAAACTAAAAACAAAGATTTATTAGTTCTTAATGATTTTAATAACCAAATAAAAAAAACAAAAGAGATGAGTCTCATTCTTAAGAAATTTGAAATTGCAGACTCTTTAATTATTCTGGATAAATCCTCAAAGGAAAAAGTAGAAAAATCGATGAGAAATATTCCTAACATAAAAGTTACAGACATAAATCACTTTAGTGCTTTTGATATGATTAAATTCAAAAAAATAGTTTTTACTGAAAGCTCTGTAAAAGAGTTGGAGAAGAGATATGCCTAAAATAGAAAAACTTCATCTATATGATAAAATTTTGTCACCTTTGCTTACAGAAAAATCTACCAATTTATCTGGTGAAAACAAAATAGTTTTTAAAGTACGTAAGAGTGCTAACAAAAAAAATCTTAAAAATAATATTGAAAAAATTTTCAAGGTTAACGTAACAAAAATTAATATTATTAATAAACAAAATAGAACAAAATTTACCAGAGGAAGAAAAGTGAAAGTCTCAGGTTTTAAAAAAGCAATAATTACACTTAAAAAGGGTCAGAGTATTGATCTAACGACAGGAATTTAATGGCATTAAAAACTTTTAAACCTTATACAAAATCTACCAGAGGGACAATTCTAGTTGATAGAACTGGTCTTTGGAAGGGGAAACCATTTAAGTCATTAGTTTCACCAAAAAATTCAATGAAAGGAAGAAATAATAATGGTCATATAACTTCAATAAATCGAGCTGGTGGTCATAAAAAGATGTATAGACATATAGATTTTTATAGAAAAAAATTTGATGCTCCTGCTACTGTTGAGAGAATAGAGTATGATCCAAATCGATCCTGTTACATAATGTTGGTAAAATTTGAGGATAACTCTCACGCTTATTATTTAGCTCCACAAAAAATTAAAGTTGGTGATAAAGTCGAAAATGGTTCCAAAAAAGAAATAAAAGTTGGTAATTGCATGCCATTACAAGATATCCCTGTAGGCATAGATATTCATAACGTTGAAATTCAGCCAGGCGGAGGTGGTAAAATAGCAAGATCAGCTGGAACATCTGTTACTATTAGCGGATTAGATGGTAACTACAGTTTAATAAAATTAGCTTCTGGTGAGGTAAGAAAAATTGACTCAAGATCTTTGGCTACAATTGGTGTCCTGAGCAATCCAGATCAAAAAAATATAAAAATTGGTAAAGCTGGAAGATCAAGATGGTTAGGAAGAAGACCGCATACAAGAGGCGTGGTTAAAAATCCTGTAGATCACCCACATGGAGGTGGAGAAGGAAAAAGTGCAGGTGGAAGACATCCAGTTTCGCCAAAAGGTCAATCAGCTAAGGGATTAAAAACAAGAGATAATAAACGTACAGATAAATTTATCGTGAAGAGAAGAAACAAAAGAAAGGATACCAAATAATGGCTAGAGCAGTTTGGAAAGGTCCTTTTGTAGAGGAAAGTTTAATGAAAAAGGTCGATAAATACAAAACTGACCCTAAAAAAATTCCAATTAAAACTTGGTCAAGAAAATCTACAATACTTCCAGATTTTGTTGGAGTAAGTTTTTTAATTTATAATGGTAAAAAATTTATCCCAATAACGGTGTCTGAAGACATGGTCGGTCATAAACTTGGTGAGTTTGCACCTACAAGAAGTTTCTTTGGACACACACCAGCAGATAAGAAAGCAAAACCTGCTGAAGCAGAGGCTAAAAAGTAATTTATGAGTAAAAAAAAGAAAATACAGAATAATAAAGATAAGCTTGTAAGATCGATCAACAATAATATTAGATCAAGTGTGAGGAAACTTAATCCAATTCTTAAAGGAATTGTGGGCAAAAAAGTAGATGTTGCTATAAGAGATCTAGAATTTTCAGAGAAAAGAATAACAAGAGATATTAGAAAAACAATTAGTTCAGCTGTTGCAAATGCTGAAAACAATTTTCAATATGATATTGATAAACTAGTCGTGAAAGAAGCTTACTGCGGAAAGAAAATTACAATGAAAAGATTTAGACCAAGAGCGAAAGGAAGAGCGGCACCAATTTTAAAACCTTATTCAAGTGTAACAATAATATTATCTGAGATGAAAAAAACGGAGGGTCATGGGGCAAAAAGTTAATCCAGTTGGTTTTAGATTAGGTGTGAACAGAGGTTGGGACTCTGTATGGTATGCTAAAAAGAAAGATTTTGGAAATTATCTTATTGAAGATTTTAAAATTAGAGAATACGTGAAAAAAAATGTAATTAATTCTGGTGTGTCTAAAGTTATGATCGAAAGAACCTCAAATAAATGTTACGTAACCATTTATACTTCAAGACCCGGATTTGTAATTGGAAAAAAAGGAAGTGATATTGATAAAATTAAAAATAATCTTTCAAAATTTACTAAGAATGAAGTTGCGTTGAATATTAAAGAGGTTAAAAAACCAGAGACAAATGCATATTTAGTTGCTGAAAATATCGCACAACAATTAGTTAAAAGAATTTCTTACAGACGAGCAATGAAAAGAGCAATGCAATCTTGTTTAAGACTAGGTGCAAAAGGAATTAAAGTTTCAATTAGTGGAAGACTAGGTGGTAATGAAATTGCAAGAACTGAATGGCTAAGAGATGGAAGTATACCATCTCATACCCTAAGAGCTGATATAGATTATGCTGAAGCAGAGGCACTCACAACATATGGTATTATAGGTATAAAAGTTTGGATCTATAAGGGTGAAGTTTTTGCTAAAGAGTTCAGCCAAGAAACTAATAAAGTAATTTCTAAAGAGAGTAAATAATATTATGTTGCAGCCAGTAAGAACTAGATGGAGAAAAGCTCATAAGGGACGAATACATGGAAAAGCCTCAAGAGCCAACTTTATAAACTATGGAGCTTACGCTCTTAAAGCATTAACACCTGAGAGAGTGACAGGTAAACAAATTGAGGCTGCAAGAGTAGCATTAACAAGACACATGAAAAGACAAGGAAGAGTTTGGACTAGAGTATTTCCCAATATTCCAGTCTCAAAAAAACCAATAGAAGTTCGTATGGGTAAAGGTAAAGGTTCACCTGAATTTTATGCTTGCAGAGTAAAACCAGGTAGAATTTTATTTGAAGTTGACGGTGTGTCTGAACAAGTTGCTAAAGAAGCTCTATATAAAGCTTCGGCTAAATTACCAATTAAAACAAAAACAATTAAAAGATTTTTATAAAATGAAAAAACAAGAGATAAAGAAACTGTCTAAAGATGAAATTTTAAAGAATATTGATAAGCTTAAGAAAGACTTATTTAACTTTAGATTTCAAAAAATTAACTCTCAAGTAACTAATCCATCTAAGATAGGTGAAACAAAAAAAACAATTGCAAGACTAAAAACTTCATTAAGAGGAAAAATTAATGCCTAAAAAAATTTTAACAGGTGTAGTAGTGAGTGATAAGCCAAATAAAACTGTGACTGTGTTGATTGAAAGAAAGTATTCTCATCCAGTTCTAAAAAAAGTTATTAAGGTTAGAAAAAAATATAACGCTCATGATGAAAAAAATGCATTTAAAGTTGGAGATAAAGTTTCGATTATAGAAAGTAAACCCTTTTCAAAAAATAAGAAATTTCAAGTTATGGAGAACTCAAAATAATGATACAAGTTCAAACTGAATTACAAGTTGCAGATAACACTGGAGCTAAAAAGATAGAGTGTATAAAAGTTTTAGGTGGATCCAAAAGAAGATATGCCAGCATTGGTGACACGATTGTTATTGCTGTTAAAGAAGCAATTCCAAAAGGTAAAGTTAAGAAAGGTTCAGTCCATAAAGCAGTTGTTGTAAGAGTAAAAAAAGGAATTCACAGAGATGATGGATCAAAGGTAAAATTTGATAATAATGCAGCAGTTTTAGTGGATGATAAAGGTGAACCAGTTGGAACAAGAATTTTTGGTCCCGTTACAAGAGAATTAAGAACCAGAGGTCAAATGAAAATAATCTCACTAGCGCCTGAGGTACTATAATGATTAAAAAAGGTTTAAAAGTTAAAATTTTAGCAGGTAAAGATAAAGCCAAAGAAGGTGAAGTTATCGAAATAGATAGATCAAACAATAGAGCAAAAGTTAAAGATTTAAATATGATCAAAAAACATGTGAAAACAACAAAAGAAAAAAAAGGTGGTATATTTTCAAAGGAGAATTTTATCCATATCTCTAATCTCAAAATAGTGAATGATCAAAAAAAAACTAAGAAAACAGAGGCTAAAAAATAATGACACCAAGACTAAAGGAACTTTATTTAAAAGAAATCCAACCAGCTTTAAAAACAGAGTTTGGATTTAAAAACCTCAATATGGGTCCTAAAATTGAAAAAATCATTTTAAATATGGGTTTAGGTTTGGATGGTAATGACTCTAAGGTTTTAAAATCATGTGAAGAGGATCTTGCTAAAATTACAGGTCAAAAACCAGTCACAACAAAATTCAAAAAATCTGTAGCAAATTTTAAAACTAGAAAAGGCTCTAACGCTGGGTTGAAGGTAACTTTAAGAAAAAATAAAATGTATGAATTTCTTGATAGATTAGTGAATATAGCATTACCAAGAATAAAAGATTTTAGAGGTCTATCTCAAAATGGGTTTGATAAATTTGGAAACTATACTTTTGGTGTTAAAGAGCACATTATATTTCCTGAAGTTAGCTTTGATAGAGCAGATAAAGTAAGAGGATTAGATATTGTAATAGTGATATCATCTTTAAGTAAAGACCATAGTTTTGCACTTTTACAAAAGATGAACTTTCCATTTATAAAAAAAGGAGATAATTAGTATGGCTAAATTAAGTTCAATTAATAAGAATAATCGAAGAATAAAACTTTCAGATAAATTTTTTAATAAGAGAGCTAAGTTAAAGAAAATTATCATGGATAAAAAATTACCTTTAGAAGAAAGATTCAAAGCACAACAAAAGCTTTCTAAATTACCAAGAAATTCTTCAAAAATCAGAGTGATGAATAGATGTCAAATAACAGGTAGACCACACGGAGTTTATAGAAAATTAAAAATTTCTAGAATTGCGCTAAGACAACTTGGTTTGCAAGGAAAGATACCAGGAATGGTTAAATCAAGTTGGTAGAAAGGAGTAATTATGAGTTTAAGTGACCCAATTGGAGATATGATCGCTAGAGTAAAGAATGCTCAAGCGAGAAAGCATAAAAAAGTGGAATTACCATCCTCTAAATTTAAAAGTAAAATAGCTGATATTCTTAAAAACGAGGGTTTCATCAAAGATTTTAAAGTTTCTACAGAAGAGAAAAAAAATATCCTATCATTAGAGTTAAAATATCATTCAGGCAATCCAGTAATAAGCAATTTTGAAAGAGTTTCAAAACCAGGTAGAAGAATTTTTTCAAGTGCAGATAGTTTGCCAAAAATAAATAATGGATTAGGAATTGCAATTTTGTCTACACCAAAAGGTGTTATGACAGATATAGATGCTAGAAAGCAAAAAGTTGGCGGTGAAATAGTTTGTAAGGTGTTTTAATATGTCAAAAATAGGAAAAATAAACATTACGATACCAGAAAAAGTAAAAGTAGCTGTTGCTGGTAATATTCTTAATATAGAAGGCCCTCTTGGTAAAAGATCTTTAAACATAGATTTAGATATATTTAATCTTGATATTAAAGACGGCAAAGAGATATCTATAAAGCCTAAAAAGATTGATCAAAATACCAAAAGATTATGGGGTATGAACAGAAGCTTGATTAATAATGCTGTAATTGGATCAGTAAAAGGTTATGAGAAAATTTTAGAACTAGTAGGAGTAGGTTATAGAGCTACAATTAAAGGCAATCAACTGAATCTGCAATTAGGTTACAGCCATGATATAAATTTTGACATACCAGAGGGTATTAAGATTGCGGTTGAAAAACAAACAACATTAAAAATTTCAGGTTATGATAAACAATTAGTTGGTTCAATTGCTTCAAAAATTAAGACACTTAGAAAAATTGAACCTTATAAAGGAAAAGGTATTAGAGAAAAAGGTCAATATGTTTTAAAAAAAGAGGGTAAGAAAAAATAATGAAATTAAGTACTAGTACAAGAAAAAAATTTAGAATTACAAATAAACTTAAAAAAGTTTCAAAGCCAGGAAGGTTTAGATTAAGTATTTTTAGGTCATCTAAAAATATCTCAGCACAAATTATTGATGACACGAAGAATATAACTTTATTATCAGCTTCATCAGTTGAAAAAGATATAAAAGAAACTAAAACAAAAAATAAATCAGAGCTATCAAAAATTGTTGCAGAAAAATTAGCAAAAAAAGCTCAAGAGAAAAAAATCATCAAAATATACTTTGATAGAGGTATTTATAAATATCATGGACGGATAAAAATTTTTGCTGAAACTCTAAGAAAAAATGGAATGGAATTTTAAAAATGGAAAATTTTAAAGAAAAAAAAACAGACGATATTTTAGAAAAATTAGTTCATATAAATAGAATTACTAAAGTTGTTAAAGGTGGTAGACGTTTTGGTTTTTCTGCATTGGTTGTTGTTGGAAACCAAGCTGGGAAAATTGGTATAGCTCATGCTAAAGCAAAACAGGTTCCGGATGCAATTAAAAAAGCAAATGAAATAGCTAGAAGAAAACTCATCCATATTCCTTTGAGAGAGGGAAGAACTATTCATCATGATGTTAAGGCAAAAGATGGATCTGGTAAAATTGTTTTAAGATCTGCATCAAAAGGTACAGGAATAATTGCTGGTGGTCCTGTTCGGGCTGTTTGTGAGGTTTTAGGAGTAAAAGATATAGTTGCAAAATCAATGGGAACATCTAATGCACATAATGTTATAAGAGCAACAATTAAAGCTTTAAAAAAACAGAATTCACCTAAACAGATATCTTCAATAAGAAATAAAAAGATATCAGAAATTATTGAAAAAAGAGGATAATGATAAAATTAAATAATAGACCAAAAATTAATAAACCTAAAATTAGAGTTGGCAGAGGGATAGGCTCTGGAAAAGGTAAAACCTCAGGGAGAGGTGTAAAGGGTCAAAAGTCTAGATCAGGTGTTGCAATAAAAAGTTTTGAAGGTGGACAAATGCCTTTATATAGACGTTTACCTAAAAGAGGTTTTAATTCTATTCAAAAAGAAAATATAGCTATTTTAAATTTAGATAAAATACAATCTTTCATAAACAAGAAAACAATTAATACTAATGACATATTAAATTCGTCATCATTAAAAAAGTTAAAACTTATAAATAAAAATTCAAAAAAACTTAAGATTTTAGGCTCTGGTGAAATTAAAGATAAGATTAATATTGAAGCTGATTTAGCCTCAAAATCAGCATTAGAGAAGCTTGAAAAAATTGGTGGATCAATACAACTTAAAAAATAATATCTCAAGATAATGAGCTCTTCATCTTCAAGTGTTGATTTAAGAAATAGGATAATCTTTACGATTGCAATACTAGCGGTGTACAGATTTGGAACGTTTGTTCCTTTACCTGGAATTGATCCAGAGCAATTAAAAATTTTGATGGAGGGTAATCAAAAAGGTCTTCTTGGGATGTTTAACGTGTTTGCTGGAGGTGCTGTAAGTAGAATGGCCATCTTCGCATTAGGAATAATGCCATATATTTCATCTTCAATCATTGTTCAATTATTAACTGGTGTATCAGATTATTTTAAAAATCTTAAAGCTCAAGGTGAAACAGGAAGAGCAAAGATCACGCAAATTACTCGTTATGGAACAGTTTTATTAGCCACTGTTCAAGGTTACGGTCTCTCTGTTGGTTTGGAGTCCTCAGCTAATTTAGTTATTAACCCAGGAATGTTTTTTAAGATATCAACAGTTACAACCATTGTAGCTGGTACAATTTTCTTAATGTGGTTAGGTGAACAGATTACACAACGAGGAATAGGAAACGGAATTTCATTAATCATCTTTGCTGGAATTGTTGCAGAAATTCCAAGAGCTTTAGTGACAACATTTGAATTAGGTAGAACTGGAGCAATTTCAACTTTAATGATAATTGCAATTTTTATCTTATTAATTTTAACTATTTTGTTTATTGTTTTTATGGAAAGAGCTTTAAGAAAAATTTTAATAAATTATCCTAAAAGACAGATGGGCAACAAAATGTATGGGGGAGAGTCATCTCATTTACCTTTAAAGATTAATCAAGCTGGAGTTATACCAGCTATTTTTGCATCAGCCTTACTATTATTACCTGTAACTTTTTCAAATTTTGATGTTTCTGATAATGAAACTTTTTTAAATTTAAGTTCATATTTTACACAGGGACAACCTCTTTATATGTTGCTTTATGCATCAGGAATTATTTTTTTCACCTTTTTTTATACATCAATTACTTTCAATCCAACAGAAACAGCTGATAATTTAAGAAAATATGGTGGTTTTGTTCCAGGCATAAGACCAGGAGAAAGTACAGCTCTTTATATTGAAAATATTTTAACAAAATTAACTACCATAGGGGCATTATACCTTACTTTAGTTTGTTTGATGCCAGAGTTTTTAATTGCAAATTATCCAATACCATTTTATTTGGGTGGAACGTCAATATTGATTGTTGTAGTTGTTGCAATTGATACAGTTACACAAATTCAAACTCGACTTATGAGCTCACAATATGAGCAACTAATCAAAAAAACTAAATTCGGTAGGTAGATTTAAAAAAGTGAATGTAATTTTGTTTGGACCTCCAGGAGCTGGTAAAGGCACACAAGCTAAATTTTTAGTTAAACAATTAAATAATTTTCAAATTTCCACAGGTGATATGCTGAGAGATGAAATTCAAAAAAACTCTGAAATAGGAAAAAAGATAGTTGAAGACATGAGCGAAGGTAGATTTGTTAGCGATGAAATAGTTAACTCATTAATTGAAAATGTAGTATTTGATCCAAAAAAGAAAAATAAATTAATATTTGATGGGTATCCTAGATCCCTGACACAAGCTAAAAACCTAGAAAAATTATTAGAGAAAACAAATCAAAAAATTGATTTTGTATTCTTTCTTAATGTAAATAAGGAAACAATAATCAAAAGAATTGAGCAAAGAAAAAGTATAGAAAATAGAACTGATGATGATTTAAATACTACTGTAAGAAGGTACGATAAATACATGGAAACCACTAAACCTGTTCTAGACTTTTATTCTAAAAATTCCAATTTCTATGAGTTAGATGGCAGTTCTAAAATTGAGGAAATAACAGCTAAAATCAACAGTTTTCTCAATGTTTAACCCGTTGACTTTAAAAGATCATCTTATATAAAAGGCTGAAAATTATCACTAAATATATGGCTCGTATTGCAGGTATAAATATTCCACAGAACAAACTTGTTCACGTAGGTCTTACCTATATTTATGGCATTGGTGATAAGTTTTCTTCGCAAATTTGTTCATCATTAAAAATTCCAAAAGAAAAAAGAGTGAATCAATTAACTGATGATGAAATCCTTAAAATTAGAGAATACATAGATCAAAATTTCAAAGTTGAGGGAGATTTGAGAAGAGATTATTCATTAAGTATAAAAAGATTAATAGATCTTGCTTGCTACAGGGGATCAAGACATAGAAAAAAATTACCTGTCAGAGGTCAAAGAACTAGATGTAATGCAAGGACTAGAAAAGGTAAAGCAATTGCAATTGCAGGTAAAAAATTAACTCCACTTAAAAAATAAACATGGCTAAAGTTGATAAGGTTGAAAAGAAAGACCAAAAAAGTGAAAAAAGTGTAAGCAAAGTTAAAAAGAGCTCTTACTCCAAAAAGAAAAAAGTAAAAAAAAATATTTTGAATGGTATTGCTTATGTTCAATCAACTTTCAATAATACTATTATCTCTATCGCAGATACAAATGGAAATGTAGTTTCCTGGGCTTCAGCAGGCCAAAAAGGTTTTAAGGGTTCAAGAAAATCCACACCATATGCTGCACAAATAGCAGCTGATGCAGCTGCATCGAAGGCTTTAGAATATGGAATGAAAACATTATCAGTTGAAGTTAAAGGACCTGGCTCAGGAAGAGAAACAGCATTAAGAGCTTTACAAGCAAGAGGATTTAAAATTTTATCAATTAAAGACACTACACCGATGCCACATAATGGTACTAGGCCACCAAAAAAAAGGAGAGTTTAATGGAAACAGAAAACGTAAATATCAAAAATTGGAAATCTCTTATTAAACCATCAAAAATTGATGTCCAAATGAGTGATGATTTATCTAAAGCAAAAATAGTAGCTGAGCCTTTAGAAAAAGGTTATGGTTTAACTTTAGGTAATTCATTAAGAAGAATTTTATTATCCTCAATTAGAGGAGCAGCGGTCACATCTATACAAATAGACGGTGTACTACATGAGTTTACATCTATAAAAGGTGTAAGAGAAGATGTTACTGATATAGTTTTAAATGTAAAATCTTTAGCATTAAAGTCATCTTCTGAAGGCACAAAAAAACTTATTTTAGATGCAAAAGGACCTGGTGAAATAAAAGCTTCTGATATAACTCCAGTAGCAGATGTTGAAATTTTAAATCCTGAATTAGTAATTTGTAATTTAGATGAAAATACAAGTTTTCATATGGAAATGAATGTTAATACAGGCAAAGGTTATGTGCCAGCTGAATTAAACAAACCCGAGGAACCACCTTTAGGATTGATTGCTATAGATTCTTTATACAGTCCAGTAAAAAAAGTTTCTTATTCTGTAAGCACCGCGAGAGAAGGTAAAGCCCTAGACTATGATAAACTTACAATGGAAGTTGAAACAGATGGTTCAATATCAGCAGAGGATGCTGTAGCTTATTCTGCAAGAATTTTCCAAGATCAACTTAAAATGTTTATTAATTTTGATGAGCCAGTAGAGGCACCAGTTAAAGAAGTTTCAACAGAACCAGAATTTAATAAAAACTTGTTAAGAAAAGTTGATGAATTGGAATTATCTGTGCGTTCGATGAATTGTTTGAAAAATGATAACATAATTTATATTGGTGATCTTGTGCAAAAGTCTGAGGGGGAAATGCTTAGAACACCAAATTTTGGAAGAAAATCACTTAATGAAATTAAAGAGGTTTTAACAGGAATGTCATTGTATTTGGGTATGGAGATACCAAATTGGCCACCAGACAACATTGCTGAAATGTCTAAAAAACTCGAGGAAGCAATCTAAATGAGACATGGATTTGCTAATAAGAAGCTTAATAGAACATCTGAGCATAGAAAAGCATTGTTAAAAAACATGCTTAATTCTCTGATTAAATATGAGCAAATTAAAACAACATTACCGAAGGCAAAGTTTTTAAAGCCTCAGGCTGATAAGATTATTACATTAGGAAAGAGAGATACTCTTCATAACACAAAAGCTTTAGTTTCACAGTTACAAGATATTAAATCTGCAAACAAAGTTAGAAAAACATTATCAAAAAGATACGAGAAAAGATCAGGCGGTTATACAAGAATAATTAAAGCTGGTTTCAGATATGGCGATAATGCACCGATGGCAATTATTGAATTTGTTGACAGAGATGTTGAAGCAAAAAAAGTTGATAAAAAGAAAAAATCTGCTTCAAAAGAGCCTGAAAAAAAAGAAGATAAGAAACTAGTTACTGCATCAAAATAATATTTTTTTATGTTAAAAAGTTACATCGTTGATTCAACGTGTAATAACATGCGTGTTGACAGATGGATACGGAATAAAATTGGGAGAATTCCTCAAGGTCTGATTGAAAAATCTCTAAGATCAGGCAAAATCAAGGTTAATAAAAAAAAAATAAAAAGTTCTCATAAGATAAAATCTAATGACAAAATTAATTTTTATGGCTTTAAATTTGAAGAAAGAATTCTACAAAAAAAAATAAGTTTTAATCCCTCTAATCAAATAATCAAAGCAAATGAAGATTTGATAATAGATAGCAATGAAAATTTTATCGTCTTAAATAAAAGTGCTGGTATTTCTGTTCAAGGTGGAACAAAATCAAAAAAAAACCTAATTGATATATTCAAAAAAAGTGAAATTTTTTCAGACTCAAAACCTTTTTCTGTTCACAGATTAGACAAAGATACATCAGGTGTTTTTTTAATGGCTAAAAATAGAGAGACAGCGCAATTATTAACATCATTATTTAGACTAAGAAAAGTGCATAAAACTTATCTAGCTATTTGTCATGGTGAACTTGAAAAAAATTCAGGAGAGTGGAATGATGACTTAGTACGATATGATAACGGAAAAAAAATTATTGAAAAAGCAAAAACAATTTACAAAGTCATTGATAAAAATTCAAATTCTAGTCTTGTTGAGATGAAACCTATTACCGGTAGGAAACATCAATTAAGAAAACAACTTTTTAATATTGGTCACTCAATTTATGGGGATAATAAATATAAATCTTTTACCAAAACAATCGGTATTAACAAAGAATTAATGCTACATGCTTACGAAATAAAATTCATGATTAAAAACAAAAAATATACTTATAAAGCTTTACTACCTGATTATTTCAAAAAATTATTAAAAATTAAAAGACTTACTTATTCAAATTTGAAATAAAGATTTCAACTAGTTTTTTTTCTAATTCTTTATAATCTTGATCTTTGATTTGTTTTAGATTCGTGACTCCTTTATTTTTAATACCACATGGAATTATCGCTTTATATTTATCTAAATTGTTATTAATATTAATTGAAAAACCATGATAAGCTATCCATTTACTAATTCTTACTCCAATCGCAGCTACCTTTTTTGTTTGTTCGTTATCTCTGTGCCATATTCCAATATTTTCTTTATCTGAAAAAGTTTTTATATCAAAAAATTGTAACGTATCTATTATTGTTTTTTCTATAATTGTAATAAAATTTCTTATATCTTTTTTTCTTTTTTTTAGGTCTATTACAAAATAACAAATTAGTTGACCTGGTCCATGATAAGTAATTTTACCCCCTCTATTCGTCTCGATAATCTTAATTGATTTATCTAAAATATCGCTTTCATTATAACTTGTCCCAGCTGTGTAAATGTCTGGATGTTCTAAAGTCCAAATTAATTCATTTGATTTATTTTGATCCACATTTAACAATCTTTCTTCCATCATTTTTTTAGCGTCCTCATAAATGACAGGTTTTTCAGACTTTTTAATTTCTATACTCATTTAAAAATTGTAATCTTTTGATTATGTATTAAAAGATCGACGTAAATAATAGGAAAATTTATGGCTTTAATTAAAAAAATCAAAGATAAAAAAGTCAATTTTGAATTCAATAAAGAGTACATAAAAGTAGTCACTGATAAAATTTCAAATAATGATGCAAATTTTATCACAAATTCTTTTAAAGAAATGCACCCTGCTGATGCAGCTGATATCATAGAACACTTAGGGCAAAATGATCGAGAAAATTTAATTAAACTTAACAATTTCAAAATAGATCCTGAAGTTTTTGTTGAGTTAAATGAGTCAGTTCAAACTGAAATTATAAAATATCTTTCCTCAGATGCGATAGTTAGAATATTGAAAAATCTAGAGTCTGACGATGCTATAGCTATACTTGAAAATGTAGATGAAAAAAATAAAAATTCTATTTTAAGTTTACTGCCACCTAAAGATCGTTTCGCTTTATTGGAAGGTCTTAGTTATCCTGAGGATAGTGCAGCTAGAATTATGCAGAGAGAATTTACTGCAATACCTAGTAACTGGTCTGTTGGTCAAACTATTGATTATTTAAGAGAAAATAAAGATTTACCTGAACAATTTTTAGAAATTTATATTGTTGATGAAAATTTTAAACCTATTGGTGCGGTACCATCATCCAAAGTTCTAAGAACACCAAGAGAAACAAAAATGTCATCAATTATGGATGACTCTATTTTTTTAGTTCCTGTAGATATGGATAGAGAAGAAGTTGGTAACTCATTTGAAAATTATAATTTAAATTCTGCATGTGTTATTGATAAAAATAATAAATTAGTTGGAATGATCACCTCAGATGATGTTTTAACAGTTTTAAAAGAAGAGGCAGAAGAGGATGCATTAAGATTAGCCGGTGTAGGTGATGAGGAAATTACAGATGGAGTAATAACGAAAACGAAAAGAAGATTTAATTGGTTGTTATTAAATCTTTTCACTGCATTTTTAGCCACATATTGTATTAGTTTATTTGGAGCAACTATTGAACAAATGGTTGTTCTAGCTTTTTTGATGCCAATTGTTGCATCAATGGGTGGTAATGCTGGAATGCAAACATTAGCTGTAACAGTTAGAACTCTTGCCACTAATGATTTAACAAAAAATAATTTTAATCAGAATATTTTTAAAGAATTTAATATTGGGATTTTAAATGGAATTATTTTTGCAATTATAAGCTCTTTTATTGTTCAGTTGTGGTTTCAAGACATTATACTTTCTTTAATAATTTCAATTTCAATGATTTTGACAATGATCGTTGCAGGATTGTTTGGGATATTGGTGCCTGTCACATTAAAAAAGATGAATATAGATCCAGCTATAGCATCAAGTGTTTTTGTAACAACTATAACTGATGTTATTGGGTTCGTATCATTTCTAGGTGTTGGAGCTTACTTTTTGTAAACATTATAAGTTATCAATAAGTCTTACCTTATTAATATAATATGCAATAAAAATTCTAGCATCTTTAATTTTATTAGTTAATCTAAGATTTTTTGTATTTCTTAATTCAAGATAATCTATTTTAATATCATACTTTTTTTTTAGTTCATTCTTTTTTTTAAAAATTAAATCTTTTAAATTTTTATTTTTAAATAATCTTTTTTTAAAGGTAATAAGATTCCTTGCTATTTTTCCTGCTTTGTTTAAATTATTTTTATTTAAAAGAATATTTCTAGAAGATAGTGCCAATTTATTTTTATCTCTAATTGTTTTGCAATAAATTATTTTAGATTTGAAATTTTTTTCAACAAATTTCTTTACTAATAATAACTGCTGAAAATCTTTTTCACCCATAAATATTTTTGATGGATTCACTATTTTTGTTAAACGAGTCATTACCTCAATAACCCCTTCAAAATGACCTTTTCTATACTTGGCGCACAGTATTTTATCTCGTTTGTTGAGTTTAATCTTTATTTTGTTTTTAGATTTATAGATATCTTTGATTTTAGGTAAATAAACATAATCCACTTTTAGTTTTTTTAAAATTTTCAGATCCTTTTTTATATTCCTAGGATATTTCCTGTAGTCTTGTTTGTTATTAAATTGTTTAGGGTTTACGAATATACTTACAATGGTTTTATTGGATAGTTTTAGAGATTTTTTAATTAATGAGATATGACCATCATGAAGGCTGCCCATAGTAGGTACAAACCCAATATTTGAATTGGCAAATAATGCCTCATTTAAATCAATATTGTTTAATAAAGTTTTCATTTGTATAAAACATTTTAATAAGTAAAACATTTAAATGATTAAACAAGCAATTATTCCATTAGCTGGACTAGGTACAAGGTTATTACCTTTAACCAGTGTATTTGCTAAAGAACTTCTCCCTATTAATGGAAAACCAGGAATTGAGTATATTCTAGATGAATGCGCAGATGCTGGTATCAAAAAGATAGTTTTTATAATTTCAAAAAAAAAAAAAATGATAAAAGATTATTTTTACAAGGATAGCTTTTATCAAAAAATAATAAAAAAAAAAAAAGATCCTAGGGTTATTAAAGAATATAAAAAAATTTTGAAATATAAAAAGATGATTAAATTTGTTTACCAAAATAAACCCCTTGGAACAGGTGATGCAGTATTAAAAACAAAAAAATTTATCACAGATGATTTTTTTCTTATGTTATTACCAGATGATCTTATAATTAAAAAAAATTGCTCGAAGTCGATGATTAATATACATAATCGCTATAAATCATCTGTAATGGCAAGTATTAATGTTCCAAAAAAAACTGTCTCAAGATGGGGAATTTATAAATTGGGAAAAAAAATAAATAAAAAAAATTATGTTATAAAAGATGTTATTGAAAAACCTACAATTTCAACAGCACCATCAAATAAAGCTGTAATAGGACGATATATTCTTCCAAGAAAAATATTTTCAAAATTATTAAATCAAAAACCAGGCAAAGGTGGCGAAATTCATATCACTGACGCAATACAATCATTGATAAAAAACAATGAAAAATTTATCGCTCATAATTTTACTGGAAAATATTTGGACTGTGGAAGTATGAGTGGTTATATCAAATCAACATTAGAAATAGCAAAATCATGAAACTTTGTATGATAGGAACAGGTTATGTAGGTTTGGTTAGCGGTGTATGCTTTGCTGATCTAGGCAATAACGTAATTTGTGTTGATAAAGATTTAAAAAAAATAGATCTACTTTCTAGAGGAAAAATTCCTATTTATGAACCTGGGCTCACGGAATTAGTGAATAAAAATTATAAAAACAAAAGATTAAAATTTTCATCAGATTTAAAAAAGTCAATAAAAGAGTCTGATATAATTTTTATTTGTGTTGGAACACCAACCAAAAAGGGAGGTAGCAGTGCAGATCTAAGTCAAATTTTTCATGTAGCAAAAGAGATAAGTTTATCAATTAATAAGTTTAAGATAATAGTCACTAAGTCAACAGTGCCAGTGACAACCGGTGATGAAATTGAAAAAATTTTACTAAAAAAAAAGAGTAATAAGAATAAATTTTCTGTTGTATCAAATCCAGAATTTTTAAGAGAAGGTGAAGCTATCCGAGATTTTATTTTTCCTGATAGAATAGTTGTTGGATCTAATGATAAAAAATCTAACCGTTTACTTAATAATTTATATTCACCTCTAATTTCTAAAGGAGCTCAATATATTCATACATCCAGAAGAGCTGCAGAATTAATCAAATATGCATCCAATGCTTTTTTGGCTACGAAAATTACATTCATAAATGAAATCGCAAATTTGTGTGAAAAAACAGGAATAAATGTAGAAGATATTTCAATTGGGATGGGTTTAGATAAAAGGATAGGGAGTCGTTTTTTAAGGGCAGGTCCTGGTTATGGTGGATCATGTTTTCCAAAAGATACTAAAGCTATAATTTCTACTGCTGATAAGTTTAAAATAAATCTTTCCGTAATAAAATCAGTAATTAAATCTAATGAAAATAGATCTAAATTTTTACTTAATAAAGTCTATAAAATTTTGAATAACAAAATTAAGAATAAAAAAATAACTTTCTTAGGTGTCACATTCAAAGCTAATACAGACGACATGAGAGACTCTTCTAGTTTAAAAATGATACCTGCACTCTTAAAAAAAGGTGCTAAAGTAAATTATTTTGATCCGACAGGTCTTAAAAAAGAGTTCTCAAACTTAAAAAATGTTTTTTATATTGATAATATTAAAGAATCTGTACAGGGCTCAGATCTTGTAATTATTCATACAGAATGGAATGATTTTAAATCGATCAATTTTAAGAATTTAGTAAGAGGTAAAAAATTTATTATTTATGATATGAGAAATATATATTCTCCAATGAAAATTAAAAATCAAGGTTTCAAGTATTATAGTATTGGGAGATAAATTTTTAATTTAGCTCAAATATAGCATCAACTTCAACAGCAACACCCAAGGGAAGACTATTTACACTAACAGCTGCCCTTGTGTGCATTCCTGCATCTCCAAAAACGGATGCGATTAAATCAGATGCACCATTTATTACTTTAGGTTGATCCTGAAAATTATCAGTAGAATTAACAAAACCTGTTAGTTTAATACAAGATTTGATCTTTGTTAGATCATTATCAGATGCTCTCATTATTTGAGAAATAATACTTAAAGCACATCTTTTCGCTGCATTATATCCAGAATCAACATCTAAATCTTTTCCAACTTTTCCTTTTATTAGTTCACCTTTTTCATCAATTGAAATTTGTCCTGACACGAATAATAACTTTCCTATTATTTTAGTTGCAACATAATTTCCCACAGGTGCTTTAGCATCAGGAAGTTTTAACCCAAGTTTTTCTAAATTTTTTTGATAATTCATTTTTTCTTTTTTTTCTTTTTTGTTTTATCGTATTCTTTTCTTTTCTCAATCAATATTAATGCTTCTTCCATTGTAAGTTCTGTTGGATCCTTTTCCTCAGGTATCGTCGCATTTAGAGATTTATACTTTATATATGGTCCGTATTGTCCCTTCATAATTCTAACTGGTTTTTTATCCTCAGGGTGTTCACCTAAGTCTTTGATCATCGAAGAAGACATTCTTCCTGGTTTGGCCTCAGCAATTAAAGTTATGGCTCTATTTAAACCAATAGAGAAAATTTCTTCAATATTTTCTATCCGAGCTGATTTATTTTCACATTTTAGGTAAGGACCAAATCTTCCAGTATTTAAAGTAATTTCTTTTTGATTATCAGGATTTATTCCTAGAGATTTTGGTAGTGAGCATAAAAATTGTGCTTTTTCTAAATCAATACTTTCTAAAGCCAAACCTTTTGGGATAGAAACATTTTTTAAAAGTTCGTTTACATCTGATTTAAGTTTTTTTATTTTCTTTTTTTTCTTTGGTGTTTTTTCAATTTCTATATCCTCAGGAATTTTTTCATATTGAAGATAAGGACCGAATCTTCCGTTTTTAAGATAAATATCATTGCCGTTTTCGTGTTTTCCAATAAATTTTGGTTCAGCTAACTGAGCTTGGGCTGCTGCTTTAGCTTTAGATAAAGGTCTTGTAAATTTACATTCAGGATAGTTTGAACAACCAATAAACGCCCCACCTCTAAAGCTATTTTTTAAGCTAAGTGTCCCTGAATTACATAATTGACACTTTCTTACAATATTTCCCTTATCATCCTTATCGAAAACCAAATCTCCTAAACTATCATTTAAAAGATCTAAGACCTCTCTTGTTCTTTTTTCCTTTACTTCAGCCACATTGTTATTGAAGTCTTTCCAGAAAAGTTCCAAAACTTTTATCCAGCTTTCTTTACCAGTTGTAATCTCGTCTAATTGATCCTCTAAACCAGCAGTAAAGTTATAATCCACATATTTTGAGAACAGTTTTTCTAGAAAAGCTGAAATAAGTTTTCCTCTGTCTGTAGGAAAAAATCTTTTATTCAATATCTCTGCGTAACCTCTATTTGCTATTGTAGAAATTATACTTGCGTAAGTAGATGGTCTTCCAATTCCTAGTTCTTCTAGTTTTTTTACTAAGCTAGCCTCAGAATATCTTGGAGGGGGTTGTGTAAAATGCTGTTCATCTATTAAGGACTTAATATTTACAAGTCCTTTAGATACAGATGGTAGAATGTTTTCATCATCATCCTTACCTTGATTATTATATACCCTTAAAAATCCATCAAATTTGAGAACTGATCCACTTGCTTTGCATACTGTATCATTATTATTTGATGTAATCGTTATAGTATTTCTATCAAATTTAGCAGATTGCATTTGAGAAGATAAAGCTCTACTCCATATTAAATCATAAAGTTTATTTTGATCTGTGCTTAGATACTTTTTTACACTTTGGGGAGTTCTTATAACATCTGTGGGTCTTATTGCTTCATGTGCTTCTTGTGCATTTTTTGCTTTTTTACCAGAATAATTTAAGGCACTTTCAGGCAAATATTCATTACCGATTTCTTTTTTTATATAATCTCTAAAAGCCACAACAGCATCTTTTGATAAATTGGTGCCATCTGTTCTCATATATGTTATTAAACCTATTGTTTCTCCTTCAATTTCGACTCCTTGGTAAAGTTTTTGGGCAATTTGCATAGTTCTTGATGCACCAAAACCTAATCGACTTGAAGCTGTTTGTTGAAGAGTTGATGTAGTAAATGGTCCTGATGGATTACGATTTACCACTTTACTTGATATATCGGTAATACTAAATTTTTTTTGATTGATACTTGATATAGCTTTATTTATCTCATCTTTATTTCTAAAAGAGAATTTTTCAATTTTGTTATTCTCTAGTTGAGTAATACTTGCAAGGATATTTTGATCTTTTTCATCTTTAAATTTGACACTTAAAGTCCAAAATTCTTCTGGTTTAAAGGATTCAATTTCATGTTCTCTTTCAGTTATCAATTTTAAAGCTACTGATTGAACTCTTCCTGCCGATTTCGAGCCTGGAAGTTTTGTCCATAATATTGGTGAAATATTAAAGCCAACCAAGTAATCTAAGGCTCTTCGAGCCATGTAAGCATCAACTAAAAGCGGTTCAATTTGTCTTGGATTTTCAATTCCATGGATTACTGCTTTTTTTGTAATTTCGTTAAAAACAACTCTTTCTATTTCTTTATCTTTAAGAAGTTTTTTTTCATTTAGATATTCTTTTACATGCCAAGCTATTGCTTCTCCTTCACGATCAGGATCGGTAGCTAATATAATTTTTGAGGAGTCTTTGGCTGCGTCAGTAATTTCTTTAAGATATTTTTTTGAAAAGCTATCAATCTCCCATTCCATCTTAAAATCTTGATCTGGATCAACAGAACCATTCTTAGAAGGTAAATCTCTAATATGCCCATAACTAGCTAATACTTTATAATTATCACCTAAATATTTATTGATAGTTTTGGCTTTAGCTGGACTTTCTACAATGACCAAGTTCATAAATGACAAACTACCTAAAAGAGTTAGATAGTCAAATTAATAAATTTTTGTCTTAGTTTCTTCTTTATTTTTCAATCTTTTAATATTTTCTCGATGGGTAAAAAATATTAATACAAACATGATTATAAAAAAAAATATATCTTTAAATTGACCCGTGACCAGTAAATAAACAGGAATTGATACAGAAGCAATTAATGAAGATAAAGATGAAAATTTTGATATAGCAAAAATTACAAACCAAGATAAAACAAAAATAATTCCGAAATAAATATTTATAGCAAATAGAATACCAACGTATGTTGCAACACCTTTCCCTCCTTTAAATTTAAGCCATACAGGAAATACATGACCTATAAATGCACATAATGATGCTAAATATAAGTGATCTGTGTAATAAATTTTAACAAATATTACAGGGATAACAGCTTTTAAAATATCAAGAGATAAAGTGATGTAGCCAACTGTTTTATTACCAGCTCTTAGCACATTTGTGGCTCCGATATTTCCAGATCCAATATCTCTTATATCTTTTTTCAAAAAAATTTTTGTTAGTAACAATCCAAATGGAATTGAACCCATTAAATATGAAATTATACCTATGATTAAAATATCCATGCTACAGCTTAAATAATTCTTTGCCGTTTACAAATGTATTTGTAACTTTGCCTTGAAGTTTTTTATCCTCGATAGATGTATTTTTTGATTTTGAGATAAGCTTATCTTTTTTTACAATCCATGGTTTATCTATATCTACTATGCAAAGATCAGCATTATTACCAATAGATAGATTCCCTTTATTTATTTTTAGTATTTTAGCAGGGTTTGATGTTAATGCTTTTATTATTGTCTCTAATTTGAGTGATCCGTTATGATATAATTCTAAACTTAGAGACAGCAGGGTTTCTATCCCTGACGCACCAGTTGCTGCTTGAGCAAAGGTTAATCTTTTTGACTCTTCATCTTCAGGTTTGTGGTCTGAAACTATTACATCAATTAAATCGTCCTTTAAACCTTGTACTAAAGCCAGTCTATCTTCTTCTCTTCTTAATGGTGGGGATAATTTTAAAAATGTTTTGAAATCTCCTATGTCGTTTTCATTTAAAGATAAGTTATTTACTGAAACACCACATGTGAATTTTACTATTTCCTTTCTTAATTTAATTACTTCAACAGACTTTTGTGATGATAATTGAGAGATATGATATCTGCATTTAACCTTTTCGAGTAATGTTAAATCTCTCTCGATCAGAATACGCTCAGCGATTTCAGGTATACCAGATAAACCTAATTTTGAAGCAATTATTCCAGAGTTAATCATACCATTTTTTGCTAGCTCATAATCTTCAGCGTGTTGCATTATTAAACTACCCAAATCTTTAGCAGAGTTCATTATTCTAGACATCAATCTTGGGTTTTGAATTGTTTTAACGCCATCTGTGAATGCAATTATTCCTTTATTTTGTAACAAACCAAATTCAGTCATATTTGTACCCTCAGTATTTTTTGTTAAGGAGGCACATGGAAAAATATTTATCTTTGATTTATCTCTTCCTCTTCTTTTTAGAAAATCAACTATGGACACGTTATCAATGACAGGATCTGTATTAGGCATTGTTACGACGGAAGTGACGCCACCTGAAAGTGCCGCGTTACTCAGAGTCCTAAAATTTTCTTTATACTCATATCCCGGTTCACCAACAAAAACTCGCATATCGACTAATCCAGGGAAAATATACTTACCTTTTAAATCAATTGGTTTCTCTCTACTCGGTAAATTATTAATATTTACTTTTTTTCCTATAGCTTCAATTTTTCCATCTTCACTTATAATCAGACCCCCATTCTCATTTATGGAGTTATAAGGATCAATTATATTTGCGTTTATAAAATATTGTTTTTTCATTATGTGCAAAATATTTTAAGACAAGCCATTCTTACTGCGACACCTAATTCAACTTGCTCTTTAATCACACTTTTATTGATATCATCCGCTAACATTGTATCTATTTCTATACCTCTGTTCATTGGACCTGGATGCATAATTAAAGCATCAGATTTGGCATGTTCTAATTTATCAGGAGTTAATCCATAATATTCGTAATATTCTCTGTTGGATGAAAGATATGAACTCGTCATTCGTTCATTTTGTAATCTCAACATCATTACAATATCACAATCTTTCAATCCTTTTTTCATATCTGTAAAAGTATTGACACCAAATTTTTCAATTTCTTTTGGCATAAGATTTGTTGGAGCAATTATGTTTACTTCTGCTCCTAACATACTTAGTAAATAAATATTTGATCTAGCAACTCTAGAATGAAGTATATCTCCACAGATTGCGATTTTTAATCCTTGAATTTTTTTTTTACGAGTAATAATTGTTAATGCGTCTAATAAAGCTTGAGTAGGGTGTTCTCTTCTTCCATCACCTGCATTAAGAACTGCACAATTTACTTTTTGTGAAAGTAGATTACATGCTCCAGAGTCTTGATGTCTAATTACAATAATATCAGGATGCATCGCATTAAGTGTCATTGCTGTATCTATCAATGTTTCACCTTTTTTAATTGCTGAATTGCTAATATTCATTGACATAACATCAGCCCCAAGTCTTTTACCAGCTAATTCAAAAGAGCTTTGAGTTCTAGTGGAAGGTTCAAAAAATAAATTAATTTGAGTTTTACCTCTTAAAACATCAACTTTCTTATTTTTACTTTGATTTACTTTAATAAATGAATTTGCTTCATCAAGGATTAAGTTAACATCATTAATTGATAAATCTTGAATTCCTAACAAGTGTTTTTGAGAAATTTTAATAGCCTGATTTGTTTTAATTGCCATTAAAACCAACTCTATAACTATAAACCTCTATAATAGCAAGTATTAATTATTCAAAAAATCTAAAGCTCCTTGTAATATAAAAGCAGCAGCGTTTTCGTCGATCTTTTTTTCTCTTTTACTCACATTAATATCTAATTGGCTAGACAGATTAAAAGCACCAACAGTTGATAGTCTCTCATCCCAGAGACAAATTGGAATATTCAAGTTTTTTTCAATATTTTCAGTTGTATCTTTTACAGATTGAGCTGACTTACCTGAGGATCCATCCATATTTAAAGGATTTCCAACAATGACTCCTTTTATATCATTTTCATTAATTATTAATCTGAGCTCATCAATAAGATCTTTAAGTGAATTCCTATTTATTGTTTTTAACGGGGTGGCTATTAATTGTTTGTCATCACAGATTGACACACCAATTCTTTTAGATCCAAGGTCTAAACCTATCAATCTACACTTATCTGAGTGTTTTTTTTTAAATTCCTCTAAAGTGATCATATTGTATATTTTAAACTTAAGTGATACTTTGCCTCTTATTTAAATAGCATATGAGTATAGATCTTAAAACAATAAAACATATATCTAAATTGGCAAGAATTTCAGTTGACGAGCAAAGAGCTGAAAAATTAGCTGGTGATTTAAATTCTATTTTTGATTTTATTGAAAAACTTAATGAATTAAAAACTGACAATATAGAACCATTAACTTCCATTGCAGAAACAACCTTAAAATTAAGATCTGATGAAGTAAAAAGTAAAAATATACGAGAACAAATTATTAAAAATTCTCCTCAGGATAATGAGGACTATTTTGTAGTACCCAAGGTTATTGAATAATGTCAGATATTACGAAACAATCCCTTACAGAACTGGTTGAAAATATTGAAAATAAAAAACTTTCTTCAACAGATGTAACCAAAGCATTTATTGATAGATCTGAAAAATCTGAGAAATTGAATGCTTATATTACAAATGACTTTACATCAGCTTTGGATAAAGCAAAAAAATTTGATCAAAAACCTAATTTTGATTTAAAACTGCCTGGTATTCCAATGGCAGTTAAAGATTTATTTTGCACGAAAAATATTAAAACAACTGCTGGTAGTAAGATTTTAAATAACTTTATACCAACTTATGAATCTACAGTAACTGAAAATATTTGGAACGAAGGCGCAATACTTCTAGGTAAGCTAAACTGTGATGAGTTTGCAATGGGCTCATCAAATGAAACAAGTTTTTTTGGTAATGTTCAAAGTCCTATTGATAAAAATTTAGTTCCTGGTGGATCATCAGGTGGCTCAGCTTCAGCGGTGGCTGGACAATTGACTCCTGTTACAATTGGCACTGATACTGGTGGATCAATTAGACAACCAGCTTCTTTCACTGGAATTGTTGGATTGAAACCTACATACGGAAGTTGTTCAAGATATGGAATAGTTGCTTTTGCTTCATCATTGGATCAAGCAGGACCAATGGCACAAAATGTTAAGGATTGTGCTTTATTACATGAAGTGATTAGTTCTTATGATCCTAAAGACTCTACCTCAATAGATTTTAAAAGAAAGCATTACAGTAAAGAACTTACAAATAACATAAAAGGAAAAAAAATTGGAATACCAAAAGAATATAGAGTTGACGGTATGCCAAAGGAAATTGAAGATCTTTGGCAAAAAGGTATTCAATATATTAAAGATTGTGGCGCTGAAACTATTGATATTTCTTTGCCAAATACAAGTTATGCTTTACCAACATATTATATAGTTGCTCCAGCAGAGGCATCATCAAACTTAGCAAGATACGATGGTGTTAAGTATGGATTTAGAGCTAAAGGTGAAAATTTAATTGATATGTACGAAAGAACTAGATCAGAAGGTTTTGGAGCTGAAGTTCAAAGAAGAATTATGATTGGAACTTATGTTTTATCTTCTGGGTACTACGATGCATATTATCTTAAAGCTCAAAAAGTAAGGAAACTCATCAAAAATGATTTTGATGAGGCTTATAAAAAAGTCGATGCAATTTTAACCCCATCGACACCTAGCTCAGCATTTAAAATAGGCGAAAAAACAAATGATCCAGTTTCAATGTATCTTAATGATATATTTACAGTTCCTGTTAACTTAGCTGGACTTCCAGGTATTTCAATACCTGCTGGACATGACTCAAAAGGTTATCCTTTAGGCTTACAAATTATTGGCAAAGCTTTTGATGAACAAAATATATTAAATATAGCTTATGCTATGGAAGAAAAGATCAACTTTAAAAACAAAATTACTGATTGGTGGATTAAATGAGTAAAAAAGATTCAGAATATTTGATCAATCGAAAAGATAATCAGTATGAGGTAGTGATTGGTTTAGAAGTTCATGCTCAAGTTTTATCTGAGTCTAAATTATTTTCTGCTTCATCAACCAAATTTGGAGCAGAACCTAATACACAGGTTAGTTTAGTTGATGCTGCATTTCCAGGAATGTTACCAGTAATAAATGAATTTTGTGTCAAACAAGCAATTAAAACCGGCATTGGCCTTAACGCAAAAATTAATAAACGTTCAGTATTTGATAGAAAAAATTATTTTTATGCTGATTTACCTCAAGGATATCAAATATCACAATTTAAAGATCCTATAGTAGGTGAGGGTAAAGTTATTTTGGATATGCCTAATGGTCAAAAAGAAGTTGGTATAGAAAGATTACACCTAGAACAAGATGCTGGAAAAAGTATACATGATCTTGACCCACAAAATACCTTTGTTGATTTAAACAGATCAGGGGTAGCTTTAATGGAAATAGTGAGCAAGCCTGATCTAAGATCCCCAGATGAGGTTAATGTTTATATTAAAAAATTAAGATCTATAATGAGATACCTAGGAACTTGTGACGGAAATATGCAAGAGGGCTCTTTAAGAGCTGATGTTAATGTTTCTGTAAGACCAAAAGGCTCAAAAGAATTTGGCACTCGATGTGAAATTAAAAATGTTAATTCAATTAAGTTTATGCAAATGGCGATAGAATATGAGGCTAATAGGCAAGTTGATTTAATAGAAGAGGGCAAGACTATTGATCAAGAAACAAGGCTTTTTGATACGAAGAAAAATGAGACAAGATCAATGAGATCAAAAGAAGACGCTCATGATTATAGATATTTTCCGGACCCTGATTTGTTACCTTTAGAGGTTTCAGAAAAATTTATTGAAGAACTTAAAAATGATATTCCAGAACTTCCAGATGATAAAAAGAAAAGATTTATTGAAGAGTTTAAATTGTCTTCTTATGAAGCCAATATTTTGGTGTCTGATATTGATACTGCAAAATATTTTGAAGAGGTTGTAGTTAAAATGGGTAAAAACAAAGATATTAAGTTGGCAGTCAATTGGATTACAGGAGAACTATTTGCTGTTTTAAATAGCAAAGGTTTAGAAATTTCTCAAAGTCCAGTGAGTGCTAAGAATTTCGCTATTTTGATAAATCTTATTAAGAATGGAACTATCTCAGGAAAGATAGCAAAAACTGTTTTTGAATTGATGATAGATGGTGATAAAGATCCACAAAAGATTGTGGAGGAAAAAGGATTAAAACAACAAAGTGATCCAAAAGCTTTAGAGGCATTAATTGACAAAATAATTAATGACAATAGAGAAAAAGCCATTGAATATAAACAAGGTAAAGAAAAATTATTTGGTTTTTTTGTTGGTCAAGCAATGAAGGCCTCAGGTGGAAAAGCTAACCCTCAATTAATAAATGAGATCCTAAAGAAAAAATTATAAGGTTATGGGTTCAGACCTTAATATCACAAAACATTTACAAGATTATATTCTAAAGAATGGTTTGAAATTACATCCAATTCAAAAAGAAATAATAGATTACAACCTATCACTTGGTGATTCAAAAAGAATGCAAATCTCTATTTCTCAATGTCAATTTCTACATCTGATTATTAAAGTTTCTAAAATTAAAAAAGTCCTGGAGATTGGAACTTTTACAGGTTTAAGTACATTATCCATGGCATTAGCTTTACCAGATGAAGGCAGTATAATTGCTTTAGATAAAAATGTGGAAACAACCAAAGTTGCACAAAGCTTTTTTAAAAAGGCCAATCAAGATCATAAGATTAAAACAATGATTAAACCAGCATTAGAAACTTTAATGAGTATAAGAAATGAAAAATTTGACTTAGTTTTTATTGATGCAGATAAAATGAATTATAAAAAATATTATGAAATTTCTTTAGATTTATTGAATAAAGAGGGTTTAGTGATAATCGATAATGTATTATGGCATGGAGAAGTTGTTAACAAAGATATAAATGACAAAATTACAAAAAGTATTAGAGATTTGAATGATTTTATCTCTAAGGATACAAGAATTGAAAAGGTCATGGTGCCTTTTGGTGATGGAATGACAGTTTGTAGGAAGATTTAATGTTCACTGTATTTGGTTTTTATAAATTTCAAAAAATAAATGATTTAAAAAAAAATCAAAAATTATTGAGTAATCTTTTAACTAATAAAAATATTAATGGATCAATTATCATATCCAAAGAGGGCTTAAATGGATCTATTTCTGGAATGAATAAAGATATTAAAACCGCAATTATTAGATTAAAAAAAATTTTGAATATTAAAGAATTTGATAGTGTCAATAATTCAATAAGTAAATTTAAACCTTTTCATAAACCTAAAGTGAAGATTAAAAGAGAAGTTGTTCCAATGGATCTTAAAATGTCAAATAGGATCACAAAAAAGAATACTCATATTGATCCAGCAAAATGGAATAAATTAATTAAAAAAAAAGAAACTCTTTTATTAGATGCAAGAAAACCTTTTGAACATAAAGTTGGTTCTTTTAAAAAATCAGTAAATCCAAATATAAGTAACTTTAGAGATTTCCCGAAATACTTAAAAAAGTTAAAAAAAAATCAGCCAATAGCAATGTTTTGCACTGGTGGAATTAGGTGTGAAAAAGCCTCTGTATATCTAGAAAAAAAGGGTTTTAACAATATTTATCAATTAAAAGGTGGAATTTTGAATTACTTAAAAAAAATTAAACCAAAAAAAAGTTTATGGAAAGGCGAGTGTTTTGTATTCGACAACAGAGTAAGTTTAAAACACGGATTAGTACAAGGAACTTATTCAATTTGTGGTGGATGTAGACAACCAATCTCGATTAAAGATAAAAAATCTAAAAAATATGAGGAGGGTGTAACTTGTCCTAATTGTTTTGATAAACTTTCAAAAAACCAAAAATCTCGTTTTAGAATGAGACAAAGTCAGATATATAAGGCAAAGCTATCAGGAAAAAAATATAATTTTCAAAAAGAATTTAACTAAGGATTTATTTGTCACAATCTTTCAAATTAACTAAAGATCCAATATGGTTTTTATTGAGAAAAGTTACTATTCCAGCAAGTGTTGGTTCATTATTTCAAACCTTTTATAATCTAGTAGACACATGGTTCGCAGGAAGAATATCTGCTGAAGCAATAGCGGCGATCGCAAAATCTTTTCCAATTTATTTTACTATTATTGCAATAGGTGTTGGACTAACTGCAGGAACTAATACTTTAATTGGAAATAATATTGGGGCTAATAATAAAAAGAAGGCGTCATTATTTGTTGCTCAATCAATTATTTTTGCAATCTTTTTATCCATACTAGTTACTTTTTTTGGTTTGAATGTTTCAAATTTTTTACTTTCTCTTATGGGATCAGATCAAGAGGCAATTATATTAACTAGAAAATATCTAGATGTAATTTTTTATGGAACTATAATTGTTTTGATACAAATTTCCTTAAATGGAACACTAAATGCGCAAGGGGATACAAAAAGCTACAGAAACGTTTTAATTTTTAGTTTCTTTTTAAATATTATTCTAAATCCATTATTTATTTTTGGTTATGGTTTTATTCCAGCATTTGGTATCGCTGGACTTGCAATAGCTACTGTAGTGGCTCAGTTTATTGGTCTTTTGTATTTAGCATATAAAGTTTATTGTTGTGAATTAAAACAATATCTTAAGCCTGAATGTTTTATTCCAAAATTTGATCTTCTAGGAGAACTTTTGTATCAAACAATTCCTGTAATGTTTAGCATGTTGTTGATTGGTGTTGGTTTGTTTAACATCCTTTACTTCATTGGTCAATTTGGAGATTTAGCTACTGCTGGTTATGGTGCTGCTTTAAGAATTGAACAAGTTTTTCTACTTCCTGTAATTGGATTAAATACAGCGGTATTATCAATTGGGGGACAAAATTTTGGTGCAAAAAATTATGATAGATTGAGAGAATTATACAGAAAAGCTTTAATTTTTGGATCATCTTTTATGATATGTGCAGGTATAATAATTTTTTTTGGTGCAGAGTTTTTAGTTTCATTATTTACTGATAACCAAGAGGCAATAAAGCATGGTGCGATATATCTAAAAGTTGCTGCATTAATTGGCCCAATTTATCCTGTTTTTTTTATAACTACTGCAGTATTCCAAGCAGTGAAAAAACCATTGTACAGTCTTTATCTAAGTATTCTTAGATTAACCGCTCTTCCATTTTTAAGTTTATGGTATGTAATTAATATTAAAGGAGGGGATTATGAGGATATTTTTTATACGATTTTAGTAACAAATTGGTTTATGGGAATTGCAGTTCTAATATTTATTGGGTATTTTTTGAATAATGTTTTCAAACAAAATAAAAGTCTTTTTACTTACTAGTATTTGTCTAATATTTTTCTTTGTCACATACCTTGATGTAAAATCTAGTGAAATAAAGGTTATAGACGGAGATACTATTCATTTAAAAAACAAAAAAATTCGTTTTAGTGGCATTGATACTCCTGAAATTAAACAAATTTGTAATAAGAATAATGAGGTTATCAAATGTGGAATTCAAGCCAAACAATTACTTATTAATAAGATAGGTAAAAACAAAGTAAGATGTGTCAAGGAGGGTGTAGATAGATATAAGAGAATTTTAGCTGAATGTTTTGTAAATAATCAAAGTCTATCTAAGTATCTTGTTCGAGAGGGTTATGCTTTTGCTTACAGGAAATATTCAACCAAATACATTCCAGATGAGGATTATGCCAAAAAAAATAAAAAAGGTATGTGGGCAATGACTTTTGAATATCCTTGGGACTATAGAAGAAAAAATTAATCTTTTTGTAATTTTTTTTCTAATTTTCTTACAAGATAAGAAACAATTAATATCAAGACTAAATATTCTAGAATTAGAAATGTATATATTTCAAGTGGCCGATAAGTCGTCACAACCAATTCGTTTGCTTTTCTAGTCAGATCTCCAATACCAATTATCGATACAAGAGAGGACATTTTAAGCACATATACAAATTGATTACCAATAGCTGGTAAAATATTCTTTATTGCTTGAGGTAGAATTACTAATCTTAATTTTCTAAAAAAACTTAATCCTAAAGAGCTTCCAGCTTCCCATTGAGATTTTTTTATTGAATTAATTCCTGCTCTAAATATTTCTGCTTGGAAAGCACTTTCGCTAATTGACAGCGCTATGATACCAGAAACAAATGGGCTAAAACTTATACCCGTCATGATTGGAAGACCATAATAAATCCATAAAATTAAAACTAGCAAAGGAATTGCTCTTACAATCTCAACATAGCCAATATTAAGGTAGGTTAAGAATTTACTTTTAGCCAGAGATGGAATAGCGACTAAAAGGCCAAGAATAATAGAAATAATGATTGAGACTATACTAATATAGATTGTAGTTGTTAAACCACTTAATAAAAACTTTAGATTAGTTAACCCCTCTAAGTTGTTTGGTGATAAGATTAACCAGTTTAATTCACTTTTACCGCACGACGTTAATGGAAAAATTAGAATTAATAAAAATAGATTTTTCACTCCTTAACTTATAAAGAATAAAAAATTAATTACTAATTTTTTATAAGCTCTTTAGATTATATTTAGCTAATAACTTGGTGAAGAAGCCTGAAGATTTTTTGTCTTTAATCCATTTATTGACATAATCATTCCACTTAGTATCACCTTTTGGTACCATCATTGCTAAAAATGCTGGATTTTTTCCACCATCTGGGACGATTGCCAACTGAGGATATTTAATGACCAGTTTATTTGCCTCTGTTGAACTTGTAATATTACCATCAGCTCTACCTGCCAAGACTTCTTGGAAATCTCTAGCTGGTGCCTCAATTGAGTTTAATTTTGATTTTGGGAAAAATTCTTTTGCCTTTTCCTCTTGAGAAGTACCAAGAGTAGTTGCGATTGTTACATTTGAATCATTAAGCGAGTCCCAAGTTGGAAATTTTTTTAAGTTTTTTTTGAGAACAAGTGGCACTGTAGCATATTTGTAATAGGTATCGGTAAAACCAGCTACTTCAGCTCTCTTTGGCGTTTTTGTAACACTAGTTGAGATATCATATCTTGCAGATGTTATTCCTGAAACAATAGTTTTCCATTCTGCAGGTACAAACTCAATTTTTACACCCATATCTTTAGCTAATTGATTCATTACATCGATATCGAAACCTTTATATTTGTTGGTTGCAGGATCTTTGACTGTCATAGGATCCCAATCTCCAGTAGTACCAACTTTAAGTACTCCAGAAGACAAAATTTTATCTAGATTAGACTCTGCGTTTAGCGAGAGGGGTAAAAGAGCAAATAATACTACTAAAAATAATTTTCTCATATTTTTTTTTAACTTATTTGAGATCTAAATGTGACTATAATCTTGACGCACTATCATTCATCCATGCAAATAAATGCTCAGAAAATGAGCGTCTTACAAACAAATTCACTTCATTTTCATTTTGATTATGAATGATTACATCTATTTTTGCGAGAATTGTTTGGGTCACTGAGCCAATTTTACCCTTAAAATCATTAAAATTGAAAGGAGAGCCTGTTTGAAACAAATCATATATCTTATCCCCTTTGAGATTAATCCTCACGAATTGATCTGTGACATCCACCACAGCTCCTAAATTTAATTTAGATATGTTTTTATTCAAAAGTGTTTCAGTTTCATAGGAATTTGTATTTCCTTTAATAACGCCATTTGAAAAAATCATCCATTCATCAGGACTCAACCATAGAGCAGTCAATTTTTCACTTTGAGTGGAAGTATTTGCTTTTGTAGGCAAAACTATATTTAAAGATTTACCAATAGCTGATAAAAATTCTCTTTTTTTACCTCTTACTATCAATTTCATAACAGGTTTAACCTCGTTCATTTGTAAACCTTGATATGATTTTTCCTCTTTAATTGTATGATTATAATTTAGCATTTAATCTTTCACCTTCTTTATCTAAAAAAACTGGATCAGCTACAGTTACATTAATATTCTTATTTTCCATTGGTATGATCAATTTTTGCCCCAACATGTTTTTTCCACCTTTTACAACACCTAATGCGATCGACTTTTTTAAATTTGGGCTGTAATAACTTGAGGTTACATGGCCAAGCATTTCAATAGGTGATTTTTTTATATCAGCAACTATCTGTGCGCCTTCTTCCAAAACTTCCTCAGGATTTTCTGTCAATAAACCAACTAATTGTTTTCTATCTTCTCTAATAGTATCGGATCTATATAATGATCTTTTTCCAATAAAATCATATTTCTTTTTGCTTACTATCCAATCCATTTGTAAATCAATTGGTGTTAGTGTTGCATCAGTGTCTTGACCAACTATTATAAAACCTTTTTCTGCTCTTAATAAGTGCATCGTTTCAGTTCCATAAGGTGTAATATTAAAATCTTTACCTGCTTCCATACATTTTTCCCAAACAGATTTACCAAAATTTGCTTGGATATTAATTTCATAACTATGTTCTCCAGTGAAACTGATCCTCATCACTCTACATTTAATATTATCTATTTTTGCATTTTTGAATGACATATGTGGAAACTTTTCATCAGAAAGATCTAAATCAGGAATAACTTTTGAAACGATTTTTTTACTGTTAGGCCCACACACACTTATTGTAGCATAATGATCAGTTACAGATGATAAATAGACATCTAATTCAGGCCATTCTGTCTGAAGATAGTCTTCAAGTTTTCCCAATACGTTAGCCGCACCTCCAGTAGTAGTGGTCATAATGTAATGATTTTCACCTAGTCTAGTTGTGACGCCATCATCATAAACCATTCCATCTTCATTTAACATTAAACCATAACGACATTTACCCACTGCTAGTTTTGACCATGCATTAGTATAAACACGATTTAAAAATTCCGAGGCATCTGTACCCTGAATATCAATTTTTCCTAATGTAGATGCATCCAGAATACCTGCTGAGTCTCTAGCAGCTTTACTTTCTCTTTGTACTGCTTGATGCATATTTTCATTATCCTTTGGATAGTACCAAGCTCTTTTCCATTGACCAACGTTTTCAAACTCAGCGTTGTTGGCAACATGCCAATCATGTATCGGAGTACGTCTAAATATATCAAAAAATTCTCCTACATTTCTTCCAACAATAGTTCCAAAAGTAAGAGGTGTATAAGGAGGTCTAAAAGTTGTAGTTCCGTGTTCACCCATTTTAGTTCCCGCTGTTTCTGAGATAATTCCAAGAGCATGCATATTACCAAGTTTACCCTGATCAGTTCCCATACCAGTAGTAGTGTATCTTTTTACATGTTCTATAGATCTAAACCCTTCTCTTAGAGCTAATTTAATATCTTTTGCAGTTGCATCGTTTTGATAATCAACAAAAGACTTAGTTTTCCCTATGGATTTATCAGATGGTAATAACCAAATATTTCTCTTTGATTGATTTAAACCTGAGATAGTTTCAACAGTTTTGTATTCAGAATTATCAATATCAAGAAACTTTTTAATAGAGGATAAGGTGTTGCTTATTATTTCCTCTAAACCAAAGTCTCCATTACAAGATCCAACACTTATTTGATCTGAAGGATAAACATTAGGTATAAATACTTGGTCTTCTTCTCTAAATTTTAATTTACCTCCCGATTGTGTAAACAAGTGTACTGCTGGTGTCCAACCACCAGATACACCTAAACAATCACAATTCAACTTTGTTTTGTCACCAATGACTGTTTGACCATCTTTTGAAAGTTTCATGATGGATATTTTATTAATTCTTCTATATCCGTAAGTATCAACGACAGTATAACCTTTATAAATTTCAATATTATTTTTCTCAACTTCGTATGAAATTTTAGAGTCAATCTGCTCTCTATTATCAATTATTGCATTAATCTTAATTCCTCTTTGAATTAAGCTCATGGCTGTTTCATATGCGGTATCGTTATTGGTAAAAAGAATATTATTTTCACCACAAGCCACACCATATAAATCAATATATTTTTTAATTGCTGAAGATAACAGTATCCCTGGACGATCATTATTATCAAATATTAAAGGTCTTTCTATAGAGCCAGTTGCTGTGATTACTTTTTTAGCTCGAATTTTTAATAATCTTTGTCTTACTTTATTTTCTCTTTGATTAATCGGTAAATGATCAGTGAGATTTTCACGGGCTAATAAAAAGTTGTATCCATGAAATGCTGCAACGCTAGTTCTTATTTTTATTTCTAGATTTTCTAATTTAGATATTTCGTTAATTTCTTTTTCTAACCATGAACTTGTTATTTGATTATTAATTTTTGAAAATTCTGAGTTATCATAAATAGAAGATCCTCCCAAATAAGATTTTTCATCAACTAAAAGAGTCTTAAAACCATTTTTAGCTGCCATTTTAGCTGCCATTATTCCTGAAATACCTGCTCCGATAACTAAAACATCACAATGAATATATTTATGTTCATATATGTCTGGATCAGCTACTTTAGGTGATTTACCTAAACCCGCAGATTTTCTAATAAAGTATTCATACTTTTCCCAGAAACTTGCAGGCCACATAAAAGTTTTATAATAAAAACCTGCAGGTAAGATAGGGGATAATAGATTATTAATCCCTCCAATATCAAAATTAACGCTAGGCCAACAATTTTGACTAGATGCAACTAAACCTTCATAGATTTCGACCTCTGTAGCTCTTACATTTGGTTCAGTTCTTGAGGAATTATCATGCAATTGAATAATTGCATTGGGTTCTTCAGAACCTGATGTCATAATTCCTCGAGGTCTATGATATTTGAAACTTCGTCCAACAAGATGAATTCCATTAGCCAACAAAGCTGATGCTAGAGTATCACCTTTAAAACCAAAATATGTTTTGTTATTAAATTTAAAAGAAACTCGATAAGTCTCATCGATAAATTTGCTTGTTTTAAATCTTAAATTATTAGTCATTTTACTTTATTGGTGGTTTTTCACCCATTTTGTATACAGCTTTTATTTGGTCGTTTGACGTATCCCTAACCATATTGAACCATTTTCTACAACCATGAACATGATTCCATCTTTCAAACTGAATTCCTTTTATATTTTTTCTCATGAACAAATATTCTGCCCATTCATCATCACTTAGTTCTGTAGGTTGTTTTGGCCTTACAATATGTGCTTCACCACCAGCTTTGAATTCACTTTGTTCTCTCTCACCGCAAAAAGGACAATTAATTAAAAACATTAGTGTGCAACAGCGGCTGCACCATGTTCATCAACTAGATCACCACTTACAAATCTATTTATATTAAAGGCAGCATTTAATTTATGAGGCTCGTCATTTGCAATTGTGTGAGCAAATAAATCTCCTGAACCAGGTGTAGCTTTAAAACCACCTGTTCCCCAACCACAATTAAAGTACAAACCCTTAATTGACGTTTTACTTATGATTGGACTTGCATCAGGACATATATCAACTATTCCACCCCACTGACGAAGCATTCTCATTCTACTAAATATTGGATATAGTTCTAAAATTGCATTTAAAGTTCCTTCCACAATATCATGACTTCCTTTTTGAGAGTAAGATACATAATCATCAGTTCCTGCTCCTATAACTAATTCTCCCTTATCAGATTGGCTGACATATGCATGAACAGCGTTAGACATTACAACTGTATCTATTATTGGTTTTACTGGTTCAGACACTAAAGCTTGAAGTGGTTTACTTTCCAAAGGTAATTTCAATCCAGCCATATTTGCTATTACACTGGAGTGACCAGCTGCTACTACTCCAATTTTTTTTGTTTTGATAAATCCTTTAGTCGTTTCAATTCCTTCAACTGTATCACCATTTCTTTTTATACCTTTTACTTCACAATTTTGAATTATATCAACACCCATTTCATCAGCACCTCTTGCGTATCCCCAAGCAACAGCATCATGCCTAGCTGTACCGGCTCTTCTTTGAAGAGTTCCACCTAAAACTGGATAACGAATATCTTGCGAGGTATTTATGATTGGACAAAATTTTTTAACTTCTTCAGTATTTAAATAAACTGCATCAATACCATTCAATCTATTAGCGTGAGTTCTTCTTTTTAAATCTCTAACATCTTGCAAATTATGTGCAAGATTCATAACTCCTCTTTGACTAAACATAACATTATAATTCAATTCTTGAGATAAACCCTCCCAAATTTTAAGAGCATGGTCATATAAACCCGCACTTGCATCCCATAAATAATTAGATCTTATTATTGTAGTATTTCGACCAGTATTTCCTCCTCCTATCCAACCTTTTTCCACAACAGCAATATTCTTCATGTTATGTTTTTTTGCTAGATAATAGGCAGTTGCAAGACCATGTCCTCCACCACCAACAATTACTGCATCATATTCTTTTTTAGGCTCAGGATCTTTCCAAGCTTTCTCCCAATTTTCATGATAAGAAAAAGCGTTTTTAATAAGTGAAAATATTGAATACTTATTTTTCATAATTATTGAATAATTACTTTATAAATATTGATTATTCAATACAATCAGAAGTGACAAATTTATTGGAAGAGTGGGTGAGAGGCTGAAACCAGTCGTTTGCTAAATGACCGTGCGAGGAAACTTGTACCGAGGGTTCGAATCCCTCCTCTTCCGCCATTTTTAGTATAAAGGATCATCCTTAAAGAAATTTATCATTGTAACTGGCTTTTGAGCTAAAATATAACGATAGACGTTGTAGTTCTCCAGTACTCTTTGCACATAATTTCTTGTTTCTTTAAATTTGATTAATTCAATCCAGTTTACATAATCAATTTGGTTCTTTTGTGGATTTTTATTTATTTTTTTCCAATATCTGACTCTTTTAGGTCCGGCATTATAGGCCGCTATTGCAAAGGGATAAGCACCATCATATTCTAAAATTAGTCCAGCTATATAGTGAGAACCTAAATTGATATTATATTCTGCATCTCTTGTTAATCTAGATTTTGAATAAGGAAGTTTTGCTTGTTTAGCAACTACTTTTGCCGTGTAAGGCATGAGCTGCATTAATCCTTTTGCCCCTGCGTGACTGTTAGCACTTAAATCAAATTCACTTTCTTGTCTTATTATTGACAGTATAAATGCAGTATCAGGAATTTTTCTTCCATTTATATAATTTGGAGTACTTATAATTGGATAATTATATTTGTTATGAAATCTTTTTTCATATGATGCAATTTTTGCTATTTGAATAGCAAAATCAAATCTATCAATGCTTGTTGCTAATTCTGCTGCTAAAACTTCACTACCATTATTTATATCATCATTAGCTAAATGTCTTAAAATATGTTTTGTATATTTATCTTCGTTCAGCTCATCAAGAAGATAAACTGTTTTAACTAATTCTTTTTTAAAAAAGTAGTCTCTATATTCTTTTGAAACTTCAATATCTCTAGATAGTTCAAAAGGCTGATTGGGATTTAACTCCATAAATGCTAACTGGCCATAATATGTAGTTAGAAAATTAGATGCTTTACCAAACCATTCATTAGCTAATTCATTTTTACCAAGTTTCTGATAAGTTTTAGCTAACCAATAGGCTCCTCTCGAAGTACTTATCGGGTAACCAACATTATTATAAAAATTTTCAAAATGATCCTTAGCTAACAAAGGATCATCTAAGAAACTTAATGCTATCCATCCACTCATCCACTCCGCGGCCGCATATTCGGGTCCATCAGTCAAAGCATGATTACTTGCAATTTTATAAGCTAATGCAAATTTTTTTTTATAAATTAATGATCTTGAAATAATTTCTCTTTCAAACCACCACTTATCTGGTCTGACCAAATAATCTTTAGTATTTTTAATTTTTACTAAAATTTCAACAGAACTATCTACTCTTCCTCTTTTTCTTCTCCATTTTAATCTGTCGTAATTCAAACCTGCATCATTTTTAAATTTTGCTGGGACTTTCGAAATAGCATTATCTACACCATAAGATTTACTCATTAATAATTGTCTAGCCGTATAAAGTAATTGATAATCTTTAGGTAAATATCTTAATAATCTTTTTAAATCCCAGTATTTATTATTCCAAGCCAAGTAATCTGCTCTTTTAATATAATCATCCGCATTGAGATACTTTTTGAATTTTTTTCTATAGAATCTTAATTCAGATTTGTTTAATTCAGCAGTAATCCATCCTTCTTTAATATATGAAATACCTTTTTGTGTATCACCATTGAGAATTATACTTTCTCCAAGTATCATTTTTCCAAAACCGCTTAAAGGTTCATCAACACCGAACCAATCGACAATTTTTTTGGGTGAAATAGTGTCTGTAGAAAGTTTATGCTCTGCTAAATATTTTACTCTTCCCAATCGTGGATAATCCTCATTTTTGTCTATAAAAGTTTTATAATCGTAATATGATGCTTTGTTTCCTTTAGTTAGTAGATGTCTCCATTGTATGAAATTATAGACTGATTTATCTCTTGCTCTTTTTGCTGTTTTTAATGCGGCAGGCCATTTTGCTTGTTTCATTTCTGAAATAGCCTTTTTCGCAATTTCGAAATCTTTCTTGTTATAATATTTGGATTTTTTCGCTGTATCAGTTTTTTTGGTTCCAGCTATTAAAGGTTTCTTTTTTGGTAGAATAATACCTAAGTCATTTTCAGCTTTTAACTTTATTTCACCTTCAGGCTTTTTTTTAATTTCCTCTACTATTTTTTTGGGAATTGGTTTTGGCAGAGGCTTCATTACATCAATTAATAACTTCTGGTCCTTTTCTGCTTTAGTTTGGATCGGTTTCTTTAAAGGTATTATTTCAGTAGAAAACAAAATAGTAATAGTAGAGAAGAAAAATAAATTGATAAAAAATATGAATTTTTTTAGCATAATCTTTTAGTATATGAATCCACAAACTATGTTATAAGTATTTATGTTCAAAGGATCAAATGTTGCTTTAGTCACTCCGTTTAAAAATGATAAACTTGATGATGAAACTTACATTAAGTTAATCCATTTTCATATTGAAAATGGGACAAATGGTTTGGTTCCAGCTGGAACAACTGGTGAGTCTCCAACTTTAAGCCATAATGAGCATGAAAGGGTAATTGATTTATGTGTCAAAGAAAGTAATGGAAAATTACCTGTATTTGCTGGTACTGGGTCAAACTCTACTGAGGAGGCTATTTCATTGACTACTCATGCTGAAAAAATGGGAGCAGATGGAGCTTTAATTGTAACTCCTTATTATAATAAGCCTACCCAAGAGGGACTTTATCAACATTATAAAGCAATAAATGATAAATGTGGAATTCCAATTCTTATTTATAACATTCCTGGAAGATCAGTGATTGATATGTCAGTTGAAACAATGGCAAGATTATTTGAATTAAAAAATATTATTGGTGTTAAGGATGCAACAGGAGATTTAACAAGAGTAGATAAAACATTAAAAAAATTAGGCAAAGATTTTATACAATTAACAGGAAATGATGATAACGCTTTAGAGTTTAATAGAAAAGGTGGAGTAGGTGCTATAAGTGTAACAGCCAACATTGCTCCAAAACTTTGTTCTGATTTCCAAAGATTTTCAAAGTCTAATAATGATAATGAAATTAAACAGGCTGAGAGATTAAATGAAATATTGCAGCCTGTTCATCACGCTATGTTTGTTGAAAGCAATCCTAGCCCAGTTAAGTACGCTGCAAAATTATTAGATTTATGTGATGACGATGTAAGATTACCATTAGTAAAAGTAACAGACACTACTAAAGATATTGTTAAAAAGGCTCTTCATACAGCTAAATTAATTCAATGAACAAAAAAACCAATTCTGGTTTAAAAATAATATGTTTAAATAGAAAGGCTAGTTTTAATTATTTTTTTGAAGATTTATTAGAAGCTGGGATTGTCCTTAAAGGCTCTGAGATTAAATCAATAAGAGATGGAAAAGTAAATATTGCAGATTCATATGCTGTTGAAAAAGATGGTGAATTGATTTTAATTAATTCTCATATAGCGTCTTATAAACAAGCCAGTTATTCTAACCACAATCCAACAGATGAAAGAAAGTTACTTTTAAATAAACGGGAAATAAATAAATTAATAGGAAAAATGCAAAGAGACGGTCTTACCATTGTTCCCACTAAAATGTATTTTAAAAAAGGAAAAGCAAAAATTGAACTTGCGGTAGCAAAAGGAAAAAAACTGCACGACAAAAGAGCTAGTAAAAAGGATAGGGATTGGAATCGTGACAAATCAAGATATTTTAGAAAATCAAGCTAATCGTATTTATTTAGGTATTGGCTCAAATTTAGGAAACAGAAGATATAAAATCGAACAAGCTAAGTATGAATTATCGTTAAGAAATATTAGACTTGTCAAATCATCAAATTTTTATGAGAGTTTATCATGGCCAGATGAAAGTAAACCTAAATACTTAAATATTGTCTTAGAAGTTATTTCTGATCTAAAACCTTTAGAGTTACTTAAAGTATCTAAAGACATTGAAATCAGCCTCGGTCGTAAAAAAAGGTATAAAAATGCCCCTAGAGAATGTGATATAGACATAATTGATTATAAAAGTAAAAAAATTAGTCAAAAAATCAATTTACCTCATCCAAGAATGCACAATAGAAATTTTGTCCTTTTTCCATTATTTGAATTAAATAAAAATTGGAAACACCCAATTTCCAAAGATCACATTAAAAAACTCATAATATCATTACCAAATAGAGACATAAGATCTATTAAACAAATCTGAATTAATGATATAATAAGATGTATGCTTAATTCAGATGATTTAATAAATAAAGTAAAAGGATATAATAAGTTTTTAAATCCAGATAGGTTAAATAAGGCTTATGACTTTGCGGTTAAGGCCCATAGCAATCAAAAAAGAGCCTCAGGTGATCCATACTCTGTTCATCCAATTGAAGTAGCAAATATATTAACCGATTTAAAATTAGATAGTGCAACCATAACTACGGGTTTATTACATGACACAATAGAGGATACATATGCAACTTATGAAACTATCAAAGGTGAGTTTGGAGATGAAGTTGCAGATTTAGTTGATGGTGTTACAAAAATATCTGCACTTGAAAATAATGCATCATCCAATTCTAAAGCAGAAAATTTTAGGAAATTAATTTTAGCAACTTCAAAAGATATTAGAGTTTTATTAGTAAAAATTGCTGATCGACTGCATAACATGAGAACTATAAAAGCAATTTCAAAAGAGGAAAAAAGAAAAAGGATTTCCCAAGAAACTATGGAAATTTATGCTCCATTAGCGGATAGAATGGGAATGCATAGAATTAGGGATGAGCTAGAAGATCTTTCTTTTGAAATTTTAAATAATGAAGCTAGGTCGTTAATTCAAAAAAGACTTGATGAAATAAAATTAGATAAAAAAGATATTTTTGAAACTTTATCAACTGAAATAAGAAGATTATTAGATCAAAATAAAATTTCCTCAAAAATTTATGGAAGAGAAAAAACACCTTTTTCAATCTGGAGAAAAGTTCAGAAAAAAAGAGTTTCTTTGGAACAAATTACCGATATCATTGGATTTAGAATTATTTTGGATAATGTTGATGACTGTTATAAAACTTTAGGAATAATTCACAAAGAATATAATTGTATACCTGGGAAATTTAAAGATTATATATCTTCAGCAAAAATTAATGGCTATAAATCAATTCATACCGCAGTTATTGGTTCTAATAGAAAACCCATAGAAATTCAAATAAGAACTAAAGAGATGCACGATTTTGCTGAGAGAGGAATAGCTTCTCATTGGCAATATAAGTCCTCAGAAAAATTTAACTCTCTCACCTGGAAAGAATATGATTGGTTGAAAGATTTAGTTGAAATTATAGAAAAAAATGAAAATCCTGAACACTCTTATGAATACACTAAACTTCAAATGTTTCAGGAAAATGTTTTTTGTTTTACTCCCAAAGGTTCAGTAATCAAATTACCCAAAGATGCAACAGCAATAGATTTCGCTTATGCCGTACATACAAAAATTGGTGATACTGCAGTTGGATGTGAAATAAACGGAAATAAGAGTGAACTTCAATCAATTTTAAGAAATGGTGATAGAATAAAAATAATTACTTCAAAAAATCAATCACCATCACTTCACTGGATTCCAACAACAAAAACTGGAAAAGCCAGAGCTGCTATAAGAAGATATTGGCATGATAGGGGTGAGGAGAAGCAGGAAAGAATAAAAAAATATAATACCACTTTATGGATTTCATTACCTGATAAACCAGGTCAATTAGGAAATGTAAGTTCATTAATAGGTGAACATAAATTAAATATTTCAAATTTAGTAATGGCTGGAAAAAAACCTGACTATATCAATTTTAAATTTCAGCTGATAATAAGAGATTTGAAAAATTTTACTAATTTTATTGCAGAGCTTAAACAAAAGGGTATAAAATTTAAGATAATTAGACACGAAGATAAAAGAAATGCTTTCACACAAAAAATCCTTAGATATTTTAAGAAAGACTAATGCTTTATTAGAAGGACACTTCATTTTATCTTCTGGATTACATTCTTCAAAGTATATCCAGTGTGCTAAACTTTTAAGTTATCCATCAAAAGCAGAAAAAATATGTAAATCATTGGCTTTAAAAATCAAAAAAAATTTTAGAAAATTTGATTTAATTTTGGCACCGGCCATTGGTGGTATTGTGATAGGTTACGAAATTGGTAGGATTTTAAAAAAAGAGACGATTTTTTGTGAAAGAGTTAAAGGTAAATTCACTCTGAGAAGAGGTTTTAAAATTAAAAGAGGCTCTAAAGTTATCATTATTGAAGATGTAATAACCACAGGAAAATCCAGCATGGAATGCGTAAAACTAATAAAAAAATCTAATGCAAGATTAGTTGGTTTTGCGACAATTATTGATAGATCATCAAAGAAAACATTGAAAATAAAAAAAAAGATAATTTCACATCTTAAAATTGAAGTACCAACTTATAAATCAAACAAAATACCAAAGGAATTAGACTCAATTCCCATTTCAACACCAGGAAGCAGATTTATTAAGTGAAACGGTTAGGTGTAAATATTGATCATGTTGCGACAGTTCGAAATGCCAGAGGTGAATTTCATCCTGACCCATATAAAGCTGCATTATTTGTCAAAAAAAAAGGTGCCGACTCTATTACAATACACCTTCGAGAAGACAGAAGACACATAAGAGATTTAGACGCAAAAAAAATTTGTTCAATAAAAAAATTATTAGTAAATTTAGAAATTTCAACAAATAGGAATATTGTTAAGAATGCTTTGAGAATAAAACCAAAATTTATTTGTATTGTACCTGAAAATAGAAATGAAATAACAACCGAAGGTGGTTTAAATTTAAAGAAAAATAAAAATAAAATTAAAAAGATAATATCACAATTTAAAAAAAAAAAGATTAGAACGAGCCTATTTGTAAATCCAAATATAAAGGATATTTATTTGTCTAAAGAAATAGGTGCTGATTGTGTTGAAATACATACAGGACATTTTTCAAATCTGATAAAATCAAAAAAATCTTTCATTAAGGAATTTTTAAAGATTAAGAAATGTGCAATATTAGCATCAAAAATTGGTGTGGAGGTACATGCTGGACACGGTCTGGATTTCAAATCTACTAAAATACTAACCAAGATAAATGAAATAGTAGAGTTTAATATTGGGCATTTTATTATTGGTGAGTCTATTTTTTATGGTTTACCATTTGTCATAAAAAAGTTTAAAAGAATTATCAAAAATTAAAATGAAAATTTTAGGTATCGGTGTAGATATTGTTGAAAATAAAAGGCTTAAAAATTCTATTAAAAATAAAAGTTTTATCTCAAGATTATTCACTTTACTTGAAATTAAAAATTCTAGGTTGGTAAAAGATAAATCTATCTATTTTTCAAAAAAATTTGCAGCAAAAGAATCATTCTCTAAAGCGCTTGGAACTGGATTCAGAAAAGGGTTAAATTTTAAAGATGTTGAAATTTTAAATGATAATTTAGGTAAACCATATTTTAGATTAAATAACAAAACCAAAAAAATTATAATGAAAACGTTAAAAGTTAAAAATTTTGATATATTTCTTTCAATATCTGATGAAAAACAATATTCAATTGCATTTACTATAATTCAGGCCAAAAATGTTTAATAAAAAATTTTTTATAGAAAACTTTAAGACACTTTTTTATGCTTTTATTATAGCTATAATTATTAGATCCTTAATTATCCAACCATTTTATATTCCATCTTCATCCATGGAACCTGGTTTATTAGTTGGAGACAGACTTTTTGTAACAAAATATTCATATGGGTATAGCAAGCACTCATTTCCATTTAGTCCACCTATTTTTGACAATAGAATTTTTTCTAGCAAGCCAAATAGGGGTGACGTAATAGTTTTTAAAACCCCTGCAGATAATAGAACAGATTATATTAAAAGACTTATTGGTCTACCGGGCGATAGAATTCAGTTTGTGGATTCCAATTTATATCTAAATAATATTGAAATTCTTAAATCAAAAGTTTCAGAAAGAGATACAATTTATTGTGGGGAAAAGACTATTAATGTTTTTACATTTGAGGAAAAATTACCAAACGGAAAAATTTACAAAACTGTTTATCTTAAAAATTTTACTTTTGATAATTCTGACGTTTTTACTGTTCCTGATAACTATTACTTCTTTTTAGGTGATAATAGAGATTGTTCAAAAGATAGCAGGTATTTAACCAGCGTGGGTTATGTTCATGAAGATAATCTAGTTGGTAAAGCAAGATTTATTTTTTTTTCATCTGATAGATCAGTTGGTAGTATTTTTGCTTTTTGGAAATGGAACAAATCTATTCGATTTGACAGATTTTTTAAGAAAATTATCTGATGAAAATTGATTATTCTAAACTTGAAAAAAAAATAGGTTATAAGTTTAAAAATAGAAATTTACTTGTTCAAAGTCTTACTCATAAAAGTTTTAATAAAATGAATAATAATGAAAAAATAGAATTTTTAGGAGACAGAGTTTTGGGTTTAGTTATCGCAAAAAAACTTTTAGAGATCTATCCAGAGGAAAAGGAAGGAATTTTGGATAAAAAATACGCTTCATTAGTAAATAAAAAGACATGTTTGGAAATTGCTAAAAGTATTAATTTACAAAATTATATTTTAATTTTTAATCCTAGAAATAGATCAGTTACAATTGAGGATAAGGTGATATCAGATAGTTGTGAAGCTTTAATTGGAGCTATTTACCTTGATAGGGGATTTAATATAACAGAGAAAATTATATTAGAATTGTGGAGAGAAAAAATAAAAGAAAGTGTGATTACTCAAATTGATGCAAAAACAAAACTTCAAGAATTTTCATTGAAAAAGTTTAAAAGACTGCCTATTTATAAAATAATTTCTAATACTGGTCCAAGACACAAGCCTGTATTCAAAGTTGCTGTAAAATTACAAAATACGAAATTTTATAATGGTGAGGGAAAGTCTAAAAAAGAAGCAGAGCAGAATGCAGCTTTACTTTGTTTAAATGATAATTTGATTTGATGAATTGGGACGATACAGGTTTTTTACTTTCAAAAAATAGATATAACGAAAATTCTCTTATTTCCGAATTTTATACTAAAAATCATGGAAAAATATCGGGTATCGTTTTTGGCGGTACTTCAAAAAAAATCAAAAATTATCTTCAAATTGGTAATCAACTATATCTAAATTATAATACTAAATCTGAGAATAAATTAGGATATTTTAAATTAGAAATCCAAAAAGTTTATTCACCTATATATTTTGAAAATTCTCAAAAACTTTCATGCATTAACTCTGCAATGAGTTTAATTCGTTTATTAACAGCTGAGTCTCAATCTAATATTAAAATATTTAACCTTATTGAAAAATTTTATTTGATACTCTCAAATGATGAGTGGTTAAAAGATTATATTTTTTGGGAATTAGAATTACTTAAAAAAATAGGTTTTGATTTAGAATTAAGTAATTTTGCAACTAAAGAGTTATTAGATGATAAAATAATATATGTAGTTAAATCCAAAAATGAAAAAAAGATAATACCAAATTTTCTAATTGATAAGAAAATTGTAGTTAATGATCTAAATATACTTTTAAATGGATTGAAATTAGTAAGCGATTTTTTAGAAAAAACCGTATTAAAACCAAATAACTTAAACTATCCAATTAGCAGAACTCAGTTCATAAATTCACTGAGATAATTAAGGTAAAATTTCATTTAATCTATCTGCGTAATAACTAACTATTGCGTTCGCACCAGCTCTTTTAAAACTCATTAAATTTTCAAATATCGCATCTTTATTTATTATTTTTTTTTCTATAGCATTTGATAACATGCTATATTCACCAGAAACTTGATAGGCGAAAACTGGTATCTTAAATTTATTTTTTATTGATCTTATAATATCAAGATAGGGTAAACCAGGCTTTACCATGACCATATCTGCACCTTCTTTTATATCTAAAGCCACCTCTCTTATTGCTTCATCATAATTTCTGAAATCCATTTGATAAGTTTTTTTATCTCCTTTTAAGGCAACCTTAGATCCTACGGCATCTCTAAAAGGACCATAAAAGTTAGATGCATATTTAACCGCGTAAGAAAGAATTTGAGTATTTTTTAAATTTTCTTTGTCTAGAGCTTTTCTAATTTTACCAATTCGTCCATCCATCATGTCTGATGGTGCTAACACATCACATCCTATTTGAGCTTGTAATAAAGATTGCTGAACTAAGATCTCTATAGTTTCGTCATTCATTATATTGTTTGATTTGAGAATTCCATCATGACCATGTTTTGTGTAAGGATCCAAAGCTACATCACACATTATTCCAATTTTATTTTTGTATCTTTTTTTAATGTATTTTATAGCTTTACATACTAAATTATCTTCATTTAGAGCTTCACTTCCTAAATCATCTTTTAATTTAGATGATGTATAAGGAAATAAGGCGACCATAGGTATCTGATTTTTAATAGCTCGATCTAAGATTATTCCCAATTTATTAATAGAATATCTATATACACCTGGCATAGATTTTATAGGTTGGGTCTTGTTTTTACCCTCAATCAAGAATATGGGAAGTATAAAGTCATTAGGTGATAAATTGTTTTCTGAGACAAGTCTTCTTGACCAGCTGTTTTTTCTATTTCTTCTTAGTCTTAAACTAGGATATTTTCCTGTAATCATATTTAATTTTTATTTTAAAAATGCGACAAATGTAATATACACATATATAGTAAAAAGAGTACAAAGCAATCACGATGACAGTCGAAAATACAAAGATAATAAATTTAAATGTAAAAAAAGAAGAACGAGTTTTAGATTTTAGCGATTTCCAAAAACAAGAAATAAAATTTGACATCTCAAAACTTCAAGAAGCGTATAATCAAATTATTCAGACTAAAAAGTTTGAAGACGCTGGTGTTACCCATTTTGGTGCCATATCTTTAACGCAAATTCCTGGTGATCCAGACTCTATCAAAGGAAATAAAGCAAGAGGTCTTTATTGGACTAAACCTGACAGATCTGGCAAAGAAGTTATGAGGGAAGGAGCGATAAACGAGTCTGCATATAGTGAATTTGTTAAAGATTATGATAATACTTACTTTAAACATGTGTATGATGTTTTGTCCTCAAAGTATAAATTAGGCAGGATGAGAATTTTACTCAAGGAACCTCGATCAACTTTAAGTTGGCATAGAGACCCAGAGCCTAGATTGCATATACCTATAATCACGAACCCTGGTTGTATTATGGTTATAGATAATGTTGCTAAACACATGCCAGCAGATGGATCGGTTTGGATTACAAATAATACAAAATACCATAACGCCTTTAATGGTGGTGAAGAAAATAGAATACATCTTGTTGCATGTGTTTTAGATTACAAGTTCAACTGATTTGAAAAAAATTTTTATTTCCTCAGATCACGCCGGATTTAAATTAAAAGAAGACATAAAAAAACACCTTAAAAGTTTAAAATTAAATTTTAATGATCTTGGACCTGTAAATGATAATAGCGTTGACTATCCTGATTACGCACATAAACTAGCAAAAAAAGTCAAAATTGGTAAAAATAATGTTGGAATCTTAGTATGTGGCTCAGGTACAGGAATGAATATTGCGGCAAATAAGCATAAAAATATACGTGCAGCTCAGTGTTTTAACGCAAAATCTACCAAATTATCCAGATTGCATAATGATGCAAACATCATTACATTAGGCTCTAGATTAATTAGTAAAAAAAATGCTTTCAAATTTATAAAAATTTTTTTAAATACTAAATTTGATGGCGGCAGACACTTGAGAAGGGTTAAAAAAATTTAATTATGTCTAGTGAAAAGAGTTATTTAAATGATAGCTATAAAAGTTTTTTTGAGGATGGTTTATCCGTAAAAGATCCTGAGTTATATAAAGCTATTAAAGATGAACTAATAAGACAGCAACAACATATTGAGTTAATTGCTTCAGAAAACATAGTTTCTCAAGCTGTCTTAGAAGCCCAAGGTTCAGTATTAACAAACAAATATGCAGAAGGCTATCCAGGTAAGCGTTATTACAACGGTTGTGAACATGTTGATGTCGCAGAAAATCTTGCAAATGATAGATTAAAAAAATTATTCAATTGTAAATTTGCAAACTCTCAACCTCACTCAGGTGCACAAGCTAATGGTGCTGTATTTTTAGCTCTATTAAGTCCAGGTGATACATTTATGGGAATGAGTTTAAATTCTGGTGGACATATAACTCACGGTTTAAAAATTTCAATGTCAGGTAAATGGTTTAATGCAATTAGTTATGACGTTGATAAAAAATCTGAACTCATAGACTATGATAATGTTGAAAAACTTGCTTTAGAGCATAAACCGAAATTAATTATAGCTGGAGGAAGTGCTTACTCGAGAGTAATAGATTTTAAAAGATTTAGAGAAATTGCTGATAAAGTTGGGGCTTATCTCATGGTTGATATGGCACATTTTTCTGGATTAGTTGCAGGAAAAGGATATCCAAACCCATGTGATCATGCTCATGTTGTTACATCAACAACACATAAAGTTTTTAGAAGTGCAAGAGGTGGAATAATTTTAACTAATCATGAGGATCTTGCGAAAAAATTTAACACTGCGGTTTTTCCTGGATACCAAGGTGGTCCATTAATGCATGTTATCGCAGCTAAAGCTGCAGGTTTTCTAGAAGCTTTACAACCGGAATTTAAAGATTACATAAAGTCAGTCCTAGCGAATGCAAAAATGTTAGCTGAAACTTTAAAAAATAATGGTTTTAAAATTTATTCTAACGGAACTGATACACATTTAATGTTAGTAGATTTGAGACCTTACAATGTTAAAGGTAATCTTGCTGCTGAGAGTCTTTCAAGAGCAAACATTACTTGTAACAAAAATGGAATTCCTTTTGATACTGAAAAGCCAATGATTACCTCAGGTATAAGATTAGGAACTCAAGCAGCTACAACACGTGGCTTTGGTTTAAATGAATTTAAAACCGTTGGTGAATTAATTACAAAAACTTTAAAAGGTTTATCCGAAAATCCAAACGATAACAGCAAAGTAGAAAACGAAGTTAAAAATGAAGTTATTTCTTTAACTTCATCATTTCCGATATATAAGAACTTATAATTAATGATTTGTTCAATATGTAAAAAAGGGGAGACCTCTGTTGTCGACTCACGTCCTACAGAAGATGGTACAGCAATAAGAAGAAGAAGACTTTGTGTTTGTGGTGCACGCTTTACAACATTTGAAAGGGTTCAATTTAGAGAAATTATGGTAATAAAAAAGAATGGTAGAAAGTCTGCGTTTGATAGAGATAAATTATCAAAATCAATTTATATAGCTTTAAAGAAACGCCCAATCGATACAGAAACTGCTGAAAAATTC
>CACJJV010000008.1 GCA_902593845.1 uncultured Pelagibacteraceae bacterium
TATAGCAAGAAACTAAAATGGAAAATACCCAAACATCAACTAAAGCCCCAAAGATAAAACTAGACTTTAAAGACAGTAAGTATGCTACTGGAAGAAGAAAAACTTCAATAGCTAAAGTTTGGCTGAAAAAGGGTTCAGGTAAAATTTATGTAAATGGTAAACTTTTTAGTGATTATTTTTCAAGCGATAATCATAAAATGCAAATAGTAAGACCTTTCGAACTTATAAATCAAGCAACAGAATATGATGTAAAATGTAGTGTAAAAGGTGGAGGTCCAACAGGACAAGCTGGAGCAATGGTACACGGAATCTCTAAAGCTTTAGTTATGTTTGATGAAAAATTGAAATCTACACTTAAAACCGAAAAATTGACTACCCGAGACTCCAGATCAGTTGAAAGAAAAAAACCTGGACGTAAAAAAGCTAGAAGAAGCTTTCAATTTTCTAAAAGATAATTCTTTTTTAACTTTTAACTGTTATAATATTAAATGGCTAAGCTTAATGTACTAATTGCTGGATCAACTGGATATATTGGTGTTCAATTAATAAAATTGTTAATTAAACACAAGAATATCAATATAAAGTATCTATGTGGTAATTCCTCTGCTGGAAAAAAAATTTCATCATATGATACTTCGTTAAAGTCTAAAAAGTTACCAAAAATTACTAAGTATAATAAAAAATATTTAAGTTATGTTGATATTATATTTACTGCTCTGCCGAATGGGGAAGCTCAATTAATTTCAAAAGATTTATTAAAAAAAAATACTTTAATTGATTTAGCTGCTGATTTTAGACTAAATAAAGCCTCTGATTATCTAAAATGGTATAAACAAAAGCATAAAGCGTTAAGTAATATAGAAAATAGTATTTATGCTTTACCTGAAATAACAGGAAAATTAGTTAAAAAATTTAGCATTATTGGGTGTCCAGGTTGTTACCCTACATCAATACTTTTACCACTTGTTCCATTAGTTAAAGAAAGATCGATCAACTTAAAGAATATCATTATAGACTCCAAATCAGGATATTCTGGAGCGGGTAGAGGAGTGCACAAAAAATTCAAAAACAAAAATTTATACGAATCTCTTAGTGCATATGGTGTAGGTTTTCATAGACATAATTCAGAAATTGATCAAGAACTAAAAAATAACTCTTCTTCAAAAATCAATTTTACTTTTACACCTCATATTATTCCAATGTTTAGAGGTATATTAAGTACAATTTATTTGGACTTAAAACCTGGTACTACTTTAAATAAAGTACAAAATATTTTGAAAATATTTCATAAAAATAATAAATTTGTAAAAATAAAGAGTATCAACTCTTTTTTGAGCACAAACGACGTTATGAATACTAATTATTGCTTTATTTCTGTATGTAAAACCAAATTTAAAGATAAAATAATAATTTTATCAGTCATTGATAATCTAATTAAAGGAGGAGCAGGTCAAGCAGTTCAAAATATGAATTTGAAATTTGGTTTTAAAAATTATGAGGGATTATTATGAAAAAATCATCATTATTGATTTTCATTCTAGTCATTTCTTGTGCCCCTGTTCAAACTGAGAAAAAAATTAATTTTTCAAAAGATCTAACTTTTGAAGAATTTAAATCAAATTTAAAAGTTTACGTAGATAACAGTGATTATCCAAATATAGATGAATAAAATTGTTAACATTGCAATTGTTGGTTTGGGTCAAGTAGGTATTTATCTTTACAATGAATTAAGGCTAAAAAAAAAAGAAATAGAAATAAAAACAGGAAAAAAGATAAATATCGTTGCGATTTCTGCCAAAAATAGAAATAAAAAAAGGAAATATAATATTAATAAAAAGATTTTTTATACAAACCCTTTTAAAATTCTGAAAGAAAAAAAAATAGATATTTTATTTGAGTCTATTGGACAATCCGATGGAATTTCAAAAAAAATTGTTGTGATGGCTTTAAAAAATAAGATTAATGTTATAACACCAAATAAAGCTTTAATTTCTAAACACGGTAATGAATTAGCTAAATTAGCTGAGAAGAATAATGTAAATTTAGAATTTGAAGCATCTGTTGCTGGCGGAATTCCAATACTTAGAACGATTAAAGAAGGTTTAGCTACCAATAAGATAAAGAAAGTATATGGAATTTTAAATGGAACAACTAATTATATTCTAACAGAGATGGAAAATTCAAATGAGACTTTTGATAAAGTTTTAAAAAAAGCTCAACAACTTGGTTATGCTGAACCAGGTAATCCTAAATTAGATTTGAATGGGTTTGATGCTTTTGCAAAAGTTAGGATTTTATCAGCTCTTGCATTCAATAATCAAATTTCACATCACAAATGTATTATGGAAGGTATAGAAAATATTGATTTAAAAGATATCAAAATTGCAAATCAATTAAATCTTAGAATTAAGTTACTTGGTATAAGTGAAATGATAAATAATCGTTTATTTGAAACTGTTCATCCGTGTCTAGTTGGTAAAGACACATACATAGGCAATGTAAATGGTGTTATGAACGCCGTTATTACGGAGGGAAAGCCTGTTGGTGAGAGCATACTTCAAGGGGAGGGTGCAGGACCAGGACCTACTTCATCTTCTTTATTATCTGATTTATTGTCTATTCTTAGAGGAAATATAAAATATCCTTTTGGAATTTCCTCAAACAAAAGAAAAGCTGTAAAGGCTTTTAATAATGATGACTACTCAAATTCTCTATATCTAAGATTTGAAGTTAAAGATAAACAAGGTGTTTTATCTTCTATAACTAATCGATTGGCTAAATATAAAATGTCTGTAAAAAGAATTATACAAACACCTGATAAAAAAAGAAATTCAGCTACCATTGTTATAATTACCCATAAAACATCTGAAAAAAATGCAAGAAATTGTTTATCGATATTTAGGAAGAATAGAAATATTTTAAGATTTCCAACATTAATCAGACTGTATAGTTAATGGAAATTTATATAAAACTTTTTGAGGTTTTGTTTCCTGTTTTTTTTGTTGTTGGGATTGGTTACTATTTAGGTAAAAAAAATCCTAAAATAGATACTACGTTTATCACTAATTTTGCAGCCAATGTAGGTACCCCTGCAATGATAATTTATGCTTTAAACCCGGTAAATATTTCATTTAATATTTTCATCAATTATTTTTGGTATTATGCAATAGCTATTTTAGGATTCATGATTGTTGGAACAATAATATTATATCTTTTAAAAACTAAAGATATTATTAGAGAGCTTCCACCTCTAACAATGCCCAATACTGGTAATATGGGATTACCGATTTGTTTATTTGCTTATGGTTCACAAGGCCTTGGAGTGTCTGCAGCAATTTCTGCATTAATAATTTTATGTCACTTTACACTAGGTGTTTTTTTGGCCGATAGAAAATTTAGTCTACAAGTTATAATTAAAAGCCCACCTTTCTATGCAATCATTATTGCTGTTTTTTTACTCTATTATGATTTAGAACTTCCTGGTTTTGTTGAAAATACTACCTTTCTTTTAATGTATGCAACGATTTTTTTGATCTTAATGTCATTAGGTATTGCATTAACAAGACTGAAGGTATTTTCATTGAATAAAGCTATATTTTCTTCGATAGGACGCGTAATTGCGGGACCTATTATTGGATATTTATTAATTCTATATTTTAATTTAGAAGGATTTGCTGCTGGAGTTTTATTAATACAATGTTCAATGCCTAGCGCAGTCCTTAATTATCTTGTTGCATCAATATATTCACCAAAAAAGATAGTCGATAGCGTTGCTAGTACAATAGTTGTTTCAACTTTGATGTCTTTTATAACTATTCCAATTGTTGTATTCTTTGCTTTAAAATACTTTAATTAATCTATATCCTTTAAGTTCATGAAGGCTATAACTTTCAATCTTTTAGCATGGGTAATGCTTCCAATTATGGACGGATTTGCAAAGTATTTAAGTGCAGAACTTCCTGTTTTACAAATTACATGGGCGAGGTATTTTTTCACAGTTACATTTACTCTTCCAATTATGTTTTTCTTTTTTTAGAGAAAATCTTGTTTGGACAGATAAACCAAAATTACAATTTATTAGAGGTCTAATTCTTTTAACAGCTAATATCTGTTTTTTTTATGCAATCTCAGTAATTTCTTTAGCAAAAGCATTAACTTTAGCTTTTGTTGCACCTTTGATTGTTACAGCTTTTTCTCCAATTTTTTTAGGAGAAAAGGTTGGTTTTAGAAGATGGTCTGCTGTAATTATAGGATTTATAGGTTCATTAGTGGTTATAAGACCTGGTTTTGTAGAAATTAACTTAGCAAGTGTAGCAGCTCTAGGAACTGGAATAATGTATGGGTTTTATTTAATTATTACTCGTAAATTAAGTACTTCAGATAACCCTTTATTAACTTTATTATTAACTGGTGTAGTAGGGGCCATAATAGTTTCTACAATAATGCCATTTGTTTGGGTTGCGCCTTCTTTAAATCAGTGGTCTATGATGGCTGCTATAGGGATTTTTGCCTGTATAGGTCATTTATTTTTAATACTATCTCTAAAATACGCTGATGCCTCAAAATTAGCCCCATTTAGCTATTTTGAGATCATAACTAACATAATCATAGGTTATTATTTCTTTGGTGATTTTCCGGATAATTGGACTTTCTTAGGATTATTTATTATTGTATTAAGTGGCATCTACATCTCCAGAAGAGAAAACATAGTTAAAAAAATTAAATAATAGGTGTTATTTATTTACTAATATCTTAAGTAATATATTAAATATAATATGTAAACTATTGTAATTATTATATTTTATTAAGTTCTAAATACTATAAAAATTAACCAAAAATTAGATTTATCTATATTAAAATATTGTTGGCTTCTGTTTAAGTGATAAAATTTTCTACAAATCTGAAAAATATTAAATTATCATTTAAAATAAATACTTTTTGAGCATAAGGAAAATGAAAATCATGAATATATGTAGTTGTTTAAAAGAGTTGATATAGTTGAATAGTAGAGCGATGCACTAATTGAATATAGCATTTAAACGTCCAAATAGGGGTCTCTTTTAAGCGTGGCCTGATATATGGTACAACTAAAAGGTGAATTATGCTATTTTATATCAATTTAATTAAAAAGATCAAAAAACGTTGATTTTACTAGGATTTTTAACATAAAAAAACGTTAAAATGATGCTAAATGGCTGCTTTTTCAGATTTAAGTAATTTAAGCTTTTGCTTGATTCCACCTCTTCCAGAGTATCCTCCAAGAGCTCCATCTGATCTAATCACTCTATGACAGGGTATTTTTGGGGCATATGGGTTTTTAGCGCAAGCATTAGCAACAGCTCGAGCTGATTTAGGGCTTTTTATGCTAATAGCTACTTGTTTGTAGGTTTTTACCTTACCTTTAGGGATGGTTCTTAGATATTTCCAAACTTTTAATTGAAATTTAGTTCCTTTGAGTATCATTAGAGTAAAACCCCTGTTTCCTTGCACTTTTAAGGGTGCAAAGAACAGTTGTTTTGGCACGTCGTTGATGCGCTACCGCCATGCCTCCCGCTCCACATGTTCAGCGATGCTTTGTGAAGCTTTCTGCCCCCTGGAATTGTACCTCTCGGCTTTTCTCCAATTGGCCAGTTAAGAGTTGCCTCTTAATTCATAGATAGCTTAACAAATACTGATTTTAAAATGTATCACTTTTTAGGTGATTTTATTATTTTTCTCATTTCTCTGTGAATAGTGGGGATAAATCAGGTTTTAAAAAGTAATATAAAATAGCTGCATAAAAACAAAATGGCCATTATGCTTAAAAAAAATGTATTAATACTTTTACCAGTATTTCTATATTGAATGAAACTCAAAATAATAAAACCAATTGAGCTTATCAAAAACCAAACAGCTGGAATTTCACCATCAATTGAACCCATAAATTTATAATTTAAACTATTGACATTATAAATCACTTGATATATTACTAATGATAATTAATTGTTATCAATAGTAATAATATGAATGAGTTAACAACAGACCTAAAATCACTGCATGAGGCAACTTTAAATAACCTCAAAAGCTCTAAAGCAAACAACACTTTAAGAGCTTATAAATCTGATTTTCAAGATTTTGGTTCTTTTTGTGCAAAGCATGGCTTAAATTCATTACCAACTGAGCCAAAAATAGTTTCCTTATACCTTACTCATCTCTCTAAAAATTCAAAGATAAGTACTTTAAGACGAAGATTAGTATCAATAAGTATGGTTCATAAGTTGAAAGGGCATTATCTAGATACAAAACATCCAATCATTGTAGAAAATTTAATGGGAATAAGAAGGGTCAAAGGAAGTATTCAGAAAGGTAAAAAACCATTATTAATCAATCATTTAAAATTGATTATTAATGTAATAGATGAACAAAAAGTTGATGAAATTAAAAAACTTAGAGATAAATCAATAATACTAATAGGCTTTGGAGGCGGATTTAGAAGAACAGAATTAATTTCTATTGATCATGAGGATTTAGAATTTGTAACTGAGGGTCTAAAAATCAACGTTAGAAGATCAAAAACTGATCAATTCGGCGAGGGTATGATCAAAGGACTACCCTACTTCAATAATGAAATTTATTGTCCTGTTAAAAATTTAAAAACATGGTTAGAAATTTCTCAAATTAAGTCTGGTCCTATTTTTAGAAGATTTTCTAAGGGCTTATCACTAACAAATAAAAGGTTAACAGATCAATCTGTAGTTTTATTAATGAAGGAGTATCTAAAATTAGCAGGCATTGAAAACACAAACTTTGCTGGTCACAGTTTAAGGTCAGGTTTTGCAACGGTAGCTGCTGAATCTGGAGCTGATGAAAGAAGTATAATGGCTATGACAGGTCACAAAACAACACAAATGGTTAGAAGATATATCAAAGAAGCTAATATATTTAAAAATAATGCACTTAATAAAGTAAAAATATAGATTGTATTTTACAAGATAAAAGGCCAAAAATATATCTGAGGGTTTTATCAGGTTCCTTCAGTGGCCCATTATATTTAGTTTTCGATTTTAAATAGTGTTTTTTAAAAAATTTCGTTGTTATTCCCCATTTTTTAAGGAATGTTTTGTCACCTCTATTTTGAATAAAATTTTTTTTCTTTCTAGTTGTTAACGAACCGAAATGATAAACTTTAAAATCATTTAAACCTTTAAATATTCTCACACCTTCTTTCCATAATTTCATATTAAAATCTGGATCAGAACCTATTCCAGGATTAAATTCTTCGCTAAAACCACCTACTTTATCCCACATTTTTTTTGAAACTAAATGTGGAGCAAAATGAGTGCCCTGATGATCATAAAAATTGATACTCTTATATCTAGATAATAGTTCATCTTCTTTAAAAGTATCTAAATCAATTCCAAAATCACAAACTATATGACCAGAGTTAGGTTCAATCATTGTACCAGATAGATAAAAATTATCGTGATTTAAATTTTTAACCTCATCTAATAAAACTTTATCCCAATTAGGACAAAAGTACATATCATCATGACTGTAAAGAATATATTTATTTGAAACTAATTTTGCAGCTTTATTAATTGACGAACAAAGACCAATGTTAATATCTGAGTTTGTATGTTTATAATTGTTAGATTTAACAAAATTTAATGTACCATCTGAACCGTCATTAATATGTATTATTATTTCATGTTTAAAAGTAGAATTTTTTTTTAAACTTTTTAGACAAAGTTTTAGATAATCTAAATTGTTATAAGTTGGAATTATAATAGAAATCATTTTATGGTTTATGCCATAAATATTTTTTTGAATCTTTTATCTCATATGTCTTGTTAATGATAAAATCAGCAACAAGTGTTGAATTAAAATATTTCATGTATTTGGTTTTACCTTTTTGGCCAATAGTTTTACGCATTTTTTCATCCTCCGAAATTTTTTCAATTTTTTCAGATAAATCCGTAATATTCTTATAAAAAACCATCTCAGTATCATCAAAAAAATCACCATAATGAGTTTTTTCATCAATCAATGTGACCAAGCCATTACCTATGATTTGAGTAATTCTATCACTACTGTAATATTTTATTGGTGTTCCCCTACTTAGATTAAGACCCATTTTTGAATTAGATATATTCTTGAAATACTGATCGGCCCAAATTGGTTGAATATTATCCATACCAAAAATATCAAATCTGATATTTTTACATTTATTGATTAAAGATTTAATGAATCTTTCTCTATCATCATAAGATCGACTCTTTAATTGACCTCTGTGCACTCCGTGACTTAATGCAAAAAAAACGTCATTTGAACAGTCTTTCTCAAAATTATTAAGTGTTTCCATCGATTGATCAGAGGGATTTGGTATAAAATAATTCATCTTTTTATTAGATAAAAAGCTTAATGCATCAGGAGAGGTGGTTAAAAAATTTGAATCTATTACATCAGACTTATCTAAAATTCTTTTTTTATTTTTCTGAAAATCGGGTCCATTTTTGTTTAACGGATCGAGAAACCATTGAGCTATTTTGAGATTTGAATAATCTTTTTTAAGATTATAAAGTATATCTTTTGATATCATATCTGCATGTCCCAAAACGATTAGATCTGGTTTAAAGTGATAACAAGTTTTAATTAATTTATCATTTAATGTATCAGATCCATAAAAATCCTTAATAGATTTACCTCTACTTACAATATCTCTATCACTAAATTCTAATACGCTGTGTCCAAGTCTAATGAAACCATTATTTAATCTTCTTCCAGTATTAAAGTAAAGTCTACCGTTATGCCTCTCGTTAAAATTAGTAATATGTAATATTCTTAAATTTGATTGTGAAGTAGACAAAAACGGTTTAGTTACTTTACTTAAATTATTTCTAATTTTATCAATTTGTTCAGAAACATATTGGTGGGATAAATAAAAGTTTTTATAAGATAATTTTTGATATTTTTTTCTGATAGCTGGATTTTTGATTAAATCTTCAATATTCTTGTAAATATCATTAACAGTTAATTTTTTAAGTATTCGACCATTTGTAATAGTTTCTGGTAAACCACCTCTGTTACTAATGATTACAGCACAACCATTTGCAGCTGCTTCTAAACTTGTTCTACCGAAAGGTTCATCCCATCTTGAACAAACAACAGCTATACTTGTTTCTTTATAAATTTTAATAACTTCTTTATGTTCTTTGAACCCAAAATTTTTTAATCTTTTATGTTTAAAATCAAGTTTATCTCTTGGTTCATCTCCAACTACGTATGCAGACCAATCTTTGTATTTCTTTAATATCTTTAAAACTGCTTTACCAAAAAGATCGTATCCTTTGGATCTATTAAGCTTACCTACAAATGTTATTAATTTTTTTTTATTATTAAAATTTATTCTATTTTTTGAAGCTGATTGATTAATTACAATTAATTTTTCACTATTAATTGCATCGGATTTCATTTTTTGTAAAAATCTTTTTTTAGACCAGTTACTATTAAAAACTATCCTATAACAATTATCTAATAAAAATGATCTTTCTTTAATACTTTTTGATCCGGACATTGTAAGAGGATCATTATGAAAATATAGAATATAATCTTTCTTTTTTAAATCATTTACCAAATATTTTAAATAAATTGGTCTATTATGTAACTCTATAATCTGAGAGTCATTTTTTTTCTCTATTTCAATAAATTTTTTTACATATTCTTTATTTTGGCTTGAAAAAAAATTTTTTTTAATATCAATATTAGAATATCTTTGACTAAATTTTTTTTTATAGTCTGTATGTCCAAAAACTGTGATATTTTTTCTAAATTTACTTGTTCTTAAAGTATCGTTTATAAACAGTGAAACAGCACCCGCATATGATGGTGAAAAGTTTTCTTTAAGGGGAAGCAAAATCGAAATTTTCATTTATTTTTAATCAATTTTTTTCTCAATATATAATTTTTTTTTAACCTATACTCGTTTTTCATTGCATCTGATTTTGAGTCGTATTTTTCATAATAAACTAACTTCCATTTTTTTCCTCTTGTAAACTTTGCTCCTTTACCAGAGTTATGTAAATTTAATCTTTTTTTTATATTTCCTGTATAGCCAACATATGAAAACCTTTTTTTATTCTTATCTTTCGTGATAATTAAATAGACAAAATATGGCATTTTGGCGGTCCCTAGGGGAATCGAACCCCTCTTTCGAGGATGAAAACCACGTGTCCTAACCGATAGACGAAGGGACCAAATTTGGATCTTTTATTGTAAAATATTATATTTATCAAGTTTTTATAGTGTCTTCTCTTGTAACAATTTTACAGGTATTTGAGCTTTTGTGTGTAACTAAAGTTTGAGTGATATAATTATTATCCTTGAGACTTATACCCTTCACTAATTCACCTGATGTAATACCTGTCGCACAGAAAATTGAGTCACCTTTTATAATCTCTTTTAAATCATATTTTTTGTTTAAATTTTCAATACCCATTAATTTGGCTCTTTTAATATCTTTCTCATTATCAAAAATGAATCTTCCCTGAAACTTACAGTTATACGCATCAATGGCAGAAGCAGCTATAACTCCTTCGGGCCCCCCTCCTACACCTAAAAAAATATCTACATCATATTTATCATCAGTTACCATTAATGCTCCAGATACATCGCCATCAGATATTAATTTCATATTAACATTCATTTTTTTTAATTGATCAATAATTTTCTTGTGCCTGGGTCGATCTAATAAACAAGCAGTAATATTTGTTAAATCTTTGTTTAAAGAGTCAGCTATATTCTTAATATTTTTTTCAATTGAAAAGTCTAAATCAGTTGCTTCAAAAGGTATTTTATTTGAAACTGCAATTTTATCCATATAAGTTTCTGGAGCGTTAAAAAGATTCCCTTTTTCTGCAATAGATATAACAGATAATGCTCCTGGAAGATTTTTGGCAACAAAATTTGTTCCCTCTACTGGATCAACTGCTATATCGATATTTAAATTTCCACCTGAACCTAATTTTTCACCTATATACAACATAGGAGCTTTATCTAGTTCACCCTCACCTATAACAACTTCTCCATTGATAGAAAGTTTATTAATTTCATTTCTCATTGAGTCCGTTGCAGCTTTATCAGCGTTTTTCTTTTGATTTTTTCCAATAAAATCGTAACAAGAAATAGCTGCTTTTGAGGTTACTGTTATTATATCGTTTATTAAATCTTTATTTAAAGCCACTAAATTTTTTCTTTAGATATATTTTCTGTATTTAATTTTAATTTATTTTCAAATTCGTTTAGTCTTTTCCAAACCGAAATGAGTTCAACAATTATTGGCCAGCTTCTTACTAAGTATTGAAGTGAAGTTTCTACTCTTCCAAAAGCTCTAATAATTTGTTGAACAAAACCTAGTGTAATAGCACCTGTTACAATTGTTGGTGCTAATGCAAGATAAGGAACGATTACCATTCCTTGTAAATAGCTCCATTTAACAGCATTGAAATAAAGATAATGAAAATACATCTTATAATGAATTTTTCTTACACCACCGTACAAATCATCAATCTTCATCGGTTGTGCATTTTCTTTAAAGTCTTCACCAAGAACTAATTCTTTTCTGTATGCAGCCTCCTCTTTTTGAATATCATATTCAATACCAGGTAATTTGATTCCTACAGCAGCGAGTATAAAAGTACCACCTAATGCAGAGATTATCGCTACCCAAACTAGAGCATGATTAACCTCACCTATCCATGGCAGTACAGTAATACTTTTAGACAATCCCCACAAAATTGGAGTGAATGCAATTAATGTCATTACACTTCTTAAAAGTTCAGCACCCAACCCTTCCATTATTCTAGCAAATTTAAGAGTATCCTCTTGAACTCTTTGGGATGCACCTTCTATCGACGAAGCAAAATTCCATTTATCATGATAAAAATCAGCCATGGCTGTTCGCCACCTGAAAGTCCAGTGACTAGTGAAATAATCGCTAAATATAACCACTAAAATATAAACAGCTGCAATTTTTGCAAATGTAAAAAGATAAGCAATAAATTCTTTCTCGGTAACTGCACCAGGTTCTGCCAATGCTTTTTGAAGAGTATCATAGAACTCACCAAACCATTCATTAATTCTGACATCCAATTGAACCTGATACCAAGTTGCGGCAAGAATTAGTATTGTCCCTCCAATACTCCATAAATGCCATCTTTTATCTGTAAAAAATTTAAACATAAATCTAATTTAAGAAATTATCTGCATAAGATTTCTTTACTATTTTTCTTTTTTTAGGTTCTATTATTTCAAAATCAATTTTGTTTTTTTTTGCATAAGTAATCGCTAGATCTTTGCTGGTAAATTCTAATTTTAATTCAGAATAAGTGTCAGATGAACTTTCCCATCCCATTAATGGATTTTTTGTAGGATCTTTAGTTTTAAATTCCAAAACCCATTTGTCAATCTTGCCTAAGCCAGATTGCATAGCTGTTTTATTAGGTTTATAAATTTTTGCTTTTTTCATAATTGGTGGTCGGAGTGGCAGGATTCGAACCTGCGACCCTCTGGTCCCAAACCAGATGCGCTACCAGGCTGCGCTACACTCCGAATGATGTACTAATACAGTAGTTATTTATTTTTTCAATGTATAAAGATGTGTAAAACGAGGGATTTTTAATCAGAATCTGTTATATAAACCTTATGATAATTGTGTGTCCATCGTGTGGAAAAAATTTCAACGTGGATGAAGATTTGATTCCAGATAAAGGTAGATTGTTAAAATGCGGCTCTTGTAATCAAACATGGTTCTTTAACAAAAATGAAAATATAGAAATTAAGCCATCAACAAACAAGGTTTTTGTAGAGGAAAAATCAAACATTAAACAAAAGAAAATTAGAAAACCTGTATCAAATTTTTCAACTAATATCAAAAAAGGATCAGAATTAGTCAAATATAAACCAAAATATAATTTTACCTTTGGAAAATTTTTAAGTTATATAATTGTTTCTATAATAACTTTTATTGCAATCATAATTGTATTAGACACATTCAAGGATCCATTAAGCAATATTTTCCCAAATTTAGAACTTGTATTATATAATTTATTTGAAACCTTGAGAGATTTAATACTTTTTGCTAAAGATCTTAATTAAATGATTAATTATTTATCCAAACCCTTTATTTGGTTTTTTAAGCTTGAAGCTGCTAGTGGTCTAGTTTTATTATTTGCAGCAATAATTGCATTAATAATAAGTAATTCAGGATTATCAGAATTATATTTTTCAACTTTAAATCAATATTTATTCATTGGTATAAATAATTTTGGATTAAAATTATCAGTCCTTCATTGGATAAATGATGCTTTAATGGCAATATTCTTTTTTTTTGTCACTCTTGAGATAAAAAGAGAATTTTTACAAGGTGAGCTTTCTAATATAAAACAAGCCCTACTCCCAATAATTGCAGCAGTTGGTGGAATGTTAGTACCTGCACTATTTTATGTATTTATCAATTTTGGAGATAGTGAAACAATGAATGGATGGGCAATACCCTCTGCAACAGATATCGCCTTCTCTCTTGGAGTATTATCTTTATTAGGTAAAAGAGTGCCTTTATCATTAAAAGTTTTTTTAACAGCTTTAGCAATTATTGATGATTTGGGTGCTATAGTAATTATAGCTTTATTTTATTCAGGAGACTTAAGTATTAAATATTTAAGTCTAATGTTATTAGCATTTTTAATCTTGCTTGTTATAAATAAATTTAACATTAAAAAATTCTTACCTTATTTAATTATTGGTATTTTCCTTTGGGACTTTACTCATAATTCAGGAATACATGCAACAATTGCAGGTGTTTTGTTAGCGATGACAATTCCTCATCGAAAAAAGGAAAAAGATTTTTCTTTATTAATCAAAATTGAACATGCAATAAGCCCTTATGTTGCTTTTGGTATCATGCCTTTATTTGCTTTTGCAAATGCTGGTGTTTCATTAGAAGGTTTATCTCTTAGTTCTTTGCTAGATAAAGTGCCATTGGGAATAGTTTTAGGGTTATTTTTAGGTAAGCAATTAGGTGTATTTGTTTTTTCATATGTTGCTATAAAAACAAAAATTGCACAGATGCCAAATAACACAAGTTGGTATAATTTTTATGGCGTAGGTGTGTTAACTGGTATTGGCTTCACAATGAGTCTTTTTGTAGGAAATTTAGCTTTTGTTGAAAACATGGAGTATATGGATGGCGTAAAAATAGGTGTATTAACCGGGTCATTATTATCCACTTTATTTGGCTACTTTTTGATATTACTTACTCCCAATAAGTAATTTATAAATGAAAAAATTAGTATTTATATTTTTGGTATTTATTGTGTTTTTTTTTAAAAATTTTGCATCTGCTAATTACAATAAGGTTTTTTATGATTTACAAATTAATAGTATTTCGGGAGAACTTATAGATTTTAAAAAATATAAAGGTAAAGCAATTTTAGTAGTTAATACTGCAAGTTATTGTGGTTTTACAAAACAATACGAGGGATTACAAAAGTTATGGGAAAAATATGAGTCAAAAGGCTTGATCGTACTTGGAGTCCCCTCAAATTCATTTAATCAAGAAAAAAAATCAAGCAAAGATGTCAAAGAATTTTGTGAGGTAAACTTTGATATTAGTTTTCCACTTAGTACTATTACTGATGTGAAGGGTGAAAATGCACACGAGATTTTTAAGTGGGCTAAAGAAAACCATGGAAAATCTGCAGTGCCAAAATGGAATTTTTATAAAATTTTGATTAATACAGAGGGAAAAGTTGAAGATACATTTTCGTCATTAACTAAACCTATGTCACAAAAGATAACACAAAAAATAGAGAAAACTTTAAAAATTTATTGAAAGACCGTCATAGGCAGGCACTACATTCTTAGGCAATCTTTTTTTAAGAATATTATAATCTAAGTCAGTATGTAGATTAGTTAATATTGATTTTTTTGGTTTAAATAATCTAATTATATCTAAAGTTGACGCCAAGTTAAAATGAGATGGATGGAAATCATATCTTAAACAGTCAATAATTAGATATTTTAAATTTTTAAAGAATCTAAAATCTTTATTATAAATCTTATTAACATCGCTTATATAGGCTAACTTTTTATTAATTACAAAACAGTTTGATTTTACTTTGCCATGTTTAACCTTAATAGATTTTACATTTATTTTGCTCTTTCGATTAATTATTGAGTGATTATTTTTTAATCTATTTAACTTTAAAGTTGCAGGGTATTCTTTAGAATAACTATTAAAACAATATGAAAAGCTTTTTTTCAAATAATTAGATGTATCTAAATCTGCATAAACATTTATTGGTTTTCTTTTTTTAATATAAAAAATTCTAAGATCATTAATTCCATGTGTCTGATCACTATGAATATGTGAATAAAAAACTTTATCAATTTTCGATATTTTATGACGTAATAATTGTTGTCTTAAATCTGGAGAGGTATCTATTAAAACATTCTCATCTGAAGTTTTTAATAAAGCCGAACATCTAGTTCTATAATTTTTTTTATTTTTTGGATCACATTTACCAAAAAAACCATCTGCTCTTGGAACACCCATTGAACTTCCACAGCCAAGAATTATAAATTTCATAAAGTATTATTGAAAAAATAATCTATTAAAATTATCTGTAGTTTTATCTATAAGCTCTAACTTGGAAATTTCTTTTATTTCTGAGAGTTTATTAGCAGTAAAATCAATAAAAGAAGGCTCATTTTTTTTTCCTCTATTTGGAACTGGTGCCAAATATGGACTGTCGGTCTCTATCAAAATTTTATCTAGTGGTAGAGATCTGAAGGTTTCTTGAAGATCAACCGAATTTTTAAAAGTAATAATTCCACTAGCAGAAAAATAAGAGTTCAATGTGAGAAGTTTTTCTGAAAATTTTTTTGATCCAGTAAAACAATGCATTAAAATTTTAGGATTATGTTCTTTATATTCATTGAGTATTTTAAAAGTATCATCCTCAGCATTTCTTGAATGTACAATAATAGGAACGTCGCATTCTATTGCTGCTTCAATATGTGTTTTAAAACTATTTATTTGTTTCTCTTTATCAGTGTTATTATGATAATAATCTAATCCTGTTTCTCCTATTCCAATTATTTTAGTGTTTTCTTTAAGACTTTTAACTATTTCATTCTTAGTTATTATATTAGTGTTACTTTCATGCGGATGTATGCCTACTGTTCCATATATAATCTCATCTTTATTGACTATATCTTTAATTCTAGAAAAACTCTCAAAAGATGTAGATATAGTTAATAACTTTTTAATACCAACGTCCTTGGATCTTTTAAGTACATTTGAAAGATCACTAAGTAACGGTTCATGATCAAGATGGCAATGTGAGTCAATCATTTTCTTTTTCTATTTTCTTAATTAATATATCTATCTTGTTTATCATATTACCTTTAATAATAAATTCATTATTAGAAATAGTTTCTAATTTGATATCTTTTTCTGATAAATTAAATATTTTTAATGCTTTCAGCGATGTTTCGGGGATAATTGGATAAAGTAAAAAACTAATTTTCCTGACTATTTCTAATGTTGTATAGACTATAGTATTTAACCTAATTAAATTGTCCTTTTTTTTCCATGGCTCTTGATCATTAAAGTATTTGTTTGCCTCAAATAGTGAATTAACAATGAAATCAATATAAAAATTTATATTTTGTTCATTTATTTTAGACCTTATAGTATCTAAATTTTCATGAAATTTGTTTAATATCTTTAAATCATCTGGTTGAAAGTCAATTTGTGATGGAATTTTTCCATGACAATTTTTCATCGCAAATGCAGTAACTCTTTGACATAAATTACCATAATTATTTGCTAAATCACTATTTATACAATCTTCAAGTCTATCTTGAGAAATATTACCATCGTTTCCAAATGAAACTTCCTTAATCAAATAATATCTCAAAGGGTCTAGACCGTATTCTTCAATAATCTTTAAAGGATCTAAAATGTTTCCCTTGGATTTTGACATTTTTTCTTCACCAGATAGTATCCAACCATGTCCATAAACTTTTTTTGGTAGCTCAATTTTGGCAGCTAAAAGGAAAGCAGGCCAATAAACTGCATGAAATCTTAGGATATCTTTACCAATTAAATGTATAGATGCTGGCCAAAATTTTTTAAAAAGATCGTTATTTGTATCTGGATAATTTAAAGCACTTAAATAATTTGTTAATGCGTCGAGCCATACGTAAATAATATGTTTATCATTACTTGGAACTGGAATTCCCCATCTAAATGTTTTACGACTTACAGAAAGATCTTTAAGACCACTTTTTACAAAACTTATTACCTCGTTTTTTCTAGACTCAGGTAATATAAAATCTGGATTATTTTCATAAAATTCTAATAAAGGTTTTTGCCATTTAGAAAGTCGAAAAAAATAAGACTCCTCCTCTATCCATTCAACAGTGGATTTAGAAGATTTTGCAATTTTTTTTCCCCCTATTTCCTCTATTTCATCCTCATTGTAAAAAGCTTCATCTGAGACTGAATACCATCCAGAATAATTTGATAAATAAATGTCATCATTTTTTTCAAGAAGAGACCAGAGATGCTGGACTGTTTTTTTATGTCTATCCTCAGTAGTTCTTATAAAATCTGTATTAGATAAATTTAATGTTTTTGAAAGATCTTTAAATGTTTGACTAATTTGATCACAGAATTCCTTAGGATCCTTGCCCGCTTTTTCAGCTGATCTTTGTATCTTTAAACCATGCTCATCTGTACCAGTTAAAAAATGAACATTATAATCATCAATTGATTTAAATCGTGCAAAAAAGTCAGCTATAATACTTGAATATGCATGTCCCATATGGGGTCTTCCGGATGGGTAATATATTGGAGTAGTAATATAAAAATTTTTATCCATTTAAAATTTTATATTCAAATTCCATAAATAATGACTCTTCATCTAAATTAAATTTTTTAGTATCATTTATTCTCTTTAAAAAATAATCATAATATTCAAAAGTTCTTGATTTAGCCAATTTTACTTTTGTTCGAAAATAAAACTCCAAATATTCAAATATTATATTTCTAATTAAGGCATTTTTTTTATACAAATTATCTTTAATAACAAGTTTAATAAAACTTTTTAAATCATAATCCTTAAGATCATGCTTCTGTAATTTAAAAAATTCAATTAAATGATATATTTGCCCGGGTGTTAAATAGTAATTTATCAAATCTTTATTAATAAATTTCATAATATCATCACCTAAAATCTTATTAATAACCGAGATAGAGGTTTTGTGATCTAAAGATATTTTGAAATTGATACATCTGGATTTTAAAGTTGGTAAAATAAATCTATCATTATTTATCAATATAAAATAAGTGTTTGGTGGGGGTTCCTCTAAAACTTTTAAAAGAGCATTAATAGAGGAAATATTTAATGTTTCGATATTATCTATAATTATAAATCTTTCCTTAGTATTAAAAGATGATTTATTTAAGTTATTAATCAATTCTCTAATTTGATTAATATCAATATTTTTTTTTTCACTTAAAATATCAACTAATAATAAGTTGGGATTTGATCCATTTATTACAAGCTTATAAGATTTATTGTCAGGATTAATCTTGGATTCTTTAACAATATAGGGATTTTCTTCGTTAATGGACAATATATAGTTTACTAAATGAAATGCTAAAGTTGACTTGCCCAAACCTTTGTCACCACTAAGTAAAATTTTTGTAGGTAATTTTTTTTTCTTATAAAGTTCTACAAATTCTAACAAATAGTTATCGAGTGAAAACAAATTAGTTTGATTTATTGGACTTAAGCTCATTTTATCAATTTTTCAATCTTCTTTAAAACTAATTTTTCATTCAACTTAATATCTAAATTTGAGTCAATTATTTGATATTTTCTTTTATTCTTATCTGAAAGTTTTATAAAACCTTTTTGAACTTTATTGTAAAAATTTTTTTTAAAATTATCATACCTATTAGTAGATTTTCTTAATTTAAGTCGCTTAACCATATTTTTTTGATTTACTAGGTTTAAAAAAGTGAAAGAGACTTTAAAGTTTGATAAAATATGTTTGTTTATAGTATTTATTAAATCTAAATTTACACCCATACCATAATGTTGATATGAGATAGTTGAATCAATAAATCTATCTATTAGGATAATTCTTTTTTTATAATATTTTCTTAGTAGATTGATATTTTCACTTCTAGAAGCTAAATAAAGCAGCAAATCTGTATTTTTATTAAAATTAGATTTTTTATTAAGTATCAATTTTCTTATTTTTTCTGAATTTAAACTTCCTCCTGGTTCTCTCATCTTGATAAAGGAAATTTTTCTTTTTTTTAAATATTTTGAAATTTTATTTAAATGATAAGTCTTTCCACTTCCCTCAATACCCTCGAAAACAATAACAGGTTTTCTAGACATCACCCCAGATTAAATAATTTAATGATTTAATTAATCTAGTAAAAATATTTACTTTTTGAACATCGTTAGATGCTAATAGATCATATTCACCTATCAATTCCTGGTCATATACAACTCTGTAAGTTCCAATTTTTTGGTTTTTTTTAATCGGTGCTTCTACTGGTCCATCATATTTTAAGGATATCTTTAATAATCTCTTTTTTGCTTTTTTGATTGTTTTATAAATATCAGTATCAACATGCACATCTACATGGCTTTGTTTACCAAGCCATACCTCTACTTTATCAATAGGTTTATTAGCTCTATTTATCTCAACTAGATCAAAATTTGTTAATCCATAAGTTAATAATCTTGAACTTTCTCTTGATCTTGAACTTTTGGTTTCAAATCCACTCCCAACAGCTATTAATCTTCTTCCTTTTCTATTAATTGACGACGCTAACGAATATTTTTCAACAGCTAAGTAACCTGTTTTAATACCATCTGCACCAATATTTTTGTAAAGAAGAGGATTTCTGTTACCTTGTGTAATTGGATCACCTCCTGTTCTATTCCACGTAAATTCTTTTTCTGCAAACCACTCATAATATTTTGGATGTTCTTTTATTAAGTAAGTAGACATAATCAAAATATCTCTGACGGTTGAATAATTATCTGGATCATTAATACCAGATGAGTTCGCGAAGTTTGTATTTTCCATACCTAGTTCTTTTGCTTTAGATGTCATTAAGATTGCAAATTCTTCCTCAGTACCAGCTATTCCTTCCGCAAGTGCTATACATGCGTCATTACCAGATGCAATGATTATACCTAATAGTAAATCTTCTACAGAAACTTCATCACCAACCATTATAAACATAGATGAATAACCTGCTGTTGATAATCTCCAAGCTTTTTCAGAAATTATAAATTTATCATCTAAAGATAGATCACCTGATTTTATCAAATCAAAAGCAATTATTGATGTCATTATTTTAGTCATTGAAGCTGGATAAATCGATCTATCAGGATCTTTTTCGTATAAAATTTCTCCAGATAAGAAATCTTGCAATATTGCTGTTCTAGCTTTTATATCAATATTTGCACTAACAGAAAAAAATAGTGATAAATATAATGAGATAATGATAAAAATTCTTTTAAGCATCTTTAATTATTTCTAGATTTTCAAAGTACAAAGAATTCATTTTTTCAAATGAGTCTTTAAGTGAGTGTATATCATTAAATGGTCCCAATAATAACCTATAATTAGTTTTAGTAAGTTCAATGATTTTAATATTTTTCAATTTAACTTCACTTTTAATTCTATTACTCATATTTTTAGCAGATTTTTTATAATAAAAATCAGCTACTTTAATATAATAAGAAAATTTATTATTTTTCTTTAATTTTTTTTTAGTTTTATTGGATGAGTTTAGATCACTAATTTTAATACCATCTATAGGTGCCTTCTCTGCAACTGTTTTTTCTTCTTCAAAAGTTTTTGTCTTTTTGGCGATATATGTAGAATTTTTTGAAATCAAGACTATATCTATATAAGGTTCATTTAAATCAAGTTCTAACTCCTCAGCAATTCTTTGGGTGATAATTGAGTTGTAAAATGGTGAAAACTTTACTCTGTTTGATTTTACTTCTGCGATAAGCGATTTTCCATTTAAAGGATTAGTAATTTTCACATTTGATTTTCTTTTTAGATTTTTATGAAATATTGTTAGTGATCTTTGATCAATTTTTTTAATTTTTAAATTGTCATTATAAATAAGAGAAAATCCGCTATTTTTATATTTTTTGTCAAATGTAATATCTAATTTCTTACTTTGATTAATAGCAGTTTGATCACAACTCAATAACAAAAATAAGGTACTTAAAATAATAAAAATATTAAATTTCATTTTTAAATTTATCCTTTAAAGTACACACAGCAAGTGCAAATCTTAAAGATCTATTCCATTGTAAAATTATTTCGTAATTTTCAAAAACTATATAAGCAGGATTTAAGGTTTGTGCATCCGGTATAATATCTTTGTCTGGTGTTATAATTGCTATTTTCTGGTTTTCATTTTTTATATTTAATTCAGAATAATTTTTAATATATTTTTTAAAAGATTTAATTTTCTTTTTACTATGTAATTTTCTAGCTGATACGTTTAAAAATTTAATTGGAATATTTTCATCTAATTCAATTTTCTTAAAACAAAGATCATTTTTTTTCCACCCGATCTTATTCAAATAATTAGCAGCAGATGCATATGCATCTTCTGAATTTTTTAAATCAATAAAATCATCCTTATTGTAGTCAAAAGCATAATTCTTTATTGTTGATGGCATAAATTGAAAAAAACCAAATGCACCTGCCCATGAACCATACAACGTTTTATAATCTATTTGATTATCATCAATTAATCTCAATAAAGTTAAGAGTTCATTTGAAAAAAACTCTGATCTTCTTTTATCATAACTTAATGTTGCTAATGATGATATTATATCCATTTTTCCAACATAAGTGCCAAAGTTAGTCTCGATGCCCATTAGAGATAAAAGTAATTCTTTTTCTACTCCAAAATTTTTTTCAACTAAATTTATAAGAGTTGAATTATTTTCGTAGAAATCTACACCCTTTTTTAATTTTTTAGTTGAGGTACGTTTGCCAATATATGTTTTTGTATCCTCATAAAACTCTGGTTGATATCTATCGTATTCAATAACTTTAGGTAAAAATCTTGCATTTTGCATTGCTGTATCAAAAGTCTTTTCTGAAATATTATTTGCTAAAGCCACTTTTTTGAAATTCTTTTTCCATTCATTGAAATTGATATTTTCACTAGAATAACAATTCAATATTGTTAATAAAAATAAAAAAAATATTTGGCTAATTAGTTTCATAAAGATCTTTAAGATATATAATTACAGCAATCCAGATAATAATAAAACTCACTAATTTAATTAGTGAAAAATCCTCATTGTAATAAAAGTAGCCTAAAATAAACTGCAATGTAGGTGTAATATAAAAAATCATTCCTGTAGGTCCAAGACCAATTAATTCAACACCTCTTACATATAAAAATAAAGGAATCACAGTCATGGGTCCCGCTAATAATAGAAACATACTCAGACCTGGGTTAGACAAACTAAAGTCATTTAATCCCTTATCAAAAATAAAGTAAAAGACAATAAGAGCAAAAGGAAAAATATATAAACTCTCTATTAAAAGTCCTATATCAGTTTCTATATCAATTTTTTTTCTTACTAGATTATAAAATGCCCAGCTCAAAGCTACGATTATACCAACCCATGGAAGTGTTTTTATATTAAGAAAAATCATAATCAAAATAGATATGATTACTAATAAAATTGAAAAGATTCTTTTTTTATTCAATTTTTCCTTAAAAAAAATGTATCCCAATAAAACACTAATAATTGGCATAATAAAGTAACCAAAACTAGCATCTATTATTCTTTCCGTAGCTACAGCGTAAATCCAAATAGCCCAATTAGTAAATATTAATGAACCTGAGATGAAAAGATAAAAAAGATTTTTTTTATTAGAAATACTTTTAATAAAAAGTTTCCATTTTTTAAAAAAGAGAGTCGTCATGACTAACATAACAGCAGTCCATAAACATCTGTGAACAACTAACTCAACATGTCCTATAAAGGCAACATATTCAAAATATATAACACCAATAAAACCCCACCAAAAGGATCCCAAAGATGTAAGTATTAATCCTTTATTAAAATGCTGGTTCATAAAATAATGAAATAGATAATAGACGTTTAATAGACTATTTTATGGTTGAATTAAATAATTATAATTATAAAACCTTGCTCACGGAGAGATGGCTGAGCGGTTGAAAGCACCGGTCTTGAAAACCGGCAAAGGGGCAACTCTTTCCTGGGTTCGAATCCCAGTCTCTCCGCCATCAAATCTTTTAATATTTAAAATTTTTAAATAAATTATTAATCTTGTTATCTTCAAATTGTAAGTCTGTGTTTAAACCATTATAGAAATTATAAAGATTATTATCATCAATTTCTAAGAGTTTGATTAATTGATGTAAATCTTCTCCGTTTAATTGATCTAAATATTTTCTTGTGAATGCACCTAAAAGTTTATCCATTTCTTTTGTGCCACGATAATTTGATCTATAAATAATTTTTTTTTTAATTTGTTCTATATCAGCAGTCATAATAAGAATATAATATCACTTTATAGATATGAAAAGAAATTATGAATACTTACTGTCTGATCTCAGTCTACTAAAAGGTGTAGGAACCAAAACTTCAAATTTATTAAAGAAAAAAAAGGTAAATACTATTTTTGATTTATTATGGAAACTACCAAAATCTTACACTGATAGAAGTTTATCATCTAAGATAAAAGATCTAAAAATAGATGAAATACAGACCATAACCATAATACCTCTTAAATATTCATTCCCAAGAGTTAGAAACTTACCGAATAGAGTTTTGTGCAAAGATGATACTGGTGAGATAGATTGCGTTTTTTTTAACAGTTATGAGGGTTATATCAAAAAAATATTACCTATTGGCAAAGAGGTTACGATTAGTGGAAAAATTAAATATTTTAGAAATAAATATCAATTAACAAATCCAAAATATATTTCAGAGGACTCTTCAATAATTAAACAAAAGCACAATAGTTATTCATTAACTGAGGGTATCAGTGAAAAAGTTTATAATAAGATAATTTTACAAATAATAAATAATTTACCTGAAATTGAAGAATGGCATTCAAAAGATATATTGAAAAAATTCAACAATATAGGTTGGAATGACTCTATCAAAAAATTACATGAACCAGAAAATATTGGTAAATTTAAAGAAAATTTTTACCAAAGACTTGCTTATGATGAAATTTTCTCAACATTTTTGGTAAACTCAGAAATAAGAAAAAAAATAAAAAAAATAAAAAAAACAAAAAAAAATTTTAATATTAATAAACAAAATGAAATTATATCTAAGCTTCATTTCTCATTAACAAAAGACCAAAATAAAACATTAAGTGAAATAAATAAAGATTTATGTTCTGAAAATAAAATGTTTAGGTTACTTCAGGGTGATGTAGGAAGTGGAAAAACAATAGTGTCTTTGCTTTCTGCATTTAATACAATTAATTCAGGCTTTCAGGTAGCAGTAATGGCACCAACTGAAATACTAGCTAGACAGCATTTTCTTTTAGCTAAAAAACTATTTTCCAGAAATATTAAGATTGAATTAATTTCAGGAAAATCTTCTTATAAAGATAAGAAAGTAATTCTCAATAAACTATCTAATAAACAAATTGATATAATTTTTGGAACACATGCGCTTTTTCAAAAAAAAGTGGAATTTAAAAAACTTGGATTAATAATAATAGATGAACAACATAAATTTGGAGTAAGTCAAAGGAAGAAATTATCTGATAAAGCCGGAAAAGATTGTGATGTTCTTTTGATGACTGCTACACCAATTCCGCGTACTTTAACAATGACAATTTATGGTGATATGGATCTTTCAATTATTCGTGAAAAACCGAATGTTCGTAAACCCGTTAAAACCTACAGTAAACCTGAAAATAAAATTGATGATGTTATAAAATTTATAAAAAAAGAAATCAAATTAGGTAATCAAATATTTTGGGTGTGCCCTTTAATTGAAGAGTCCAAAAAACTTGATCATTCTTCTGCAATTAAAAAATCAGAATACTTAAATGAGTTATTTCCTAAACAAGTTTTTCTCCTTCACGGTAAAACCACAACAGAAGAAAAAGAAATGATCTTAAACAAATTCTTAAAAAACGAATTTAAGATTTTGGTTTCGACTACTATAATTGAGGTTGGTATAGATTTTCCAAACGCAAATGTAATAATTATTGAAAATGCTAATAAATTTGGTTTATCTCAACTACATCAACTGAGAGGCAGAGTTGGAAGAGGTAGTAAAGAGTCTTCATGCATCTTAATGTTTAAGTCAAATTTAAGTGAAAATGCAAAAAAAAGAATTGGTATACTTAAAGACTCTAATGATGGTTTTAAAATATCAGAGGAAGATATGAAATTGAGAGGGTTTGGAGACATTTTAGGCTTTAAACAAAGTGGAATAAAAAACTTTAAGTTAGCTGACCCTGTTCATAATCATGATCTTTTTATTTTAGCTGAAAAAGAAATTAAAAGAATTGAAAATAACAATGAAGATATAAGTAAATTTAAACCATTAATTAAATTATATGATAGAGCTGATATAATTAATGATATTGCTTAACTCTTACCTGTGGATGTTCCTGCAGATACAATAAATTTTGAAGCTTCTTCAAAAGACATATTTAGATATATAACCTCCTCGATTGGGAACATAAGTAAGAAACCACTTGTAGGGTTTGGTGTTGTTGGAACAAAAACGTTAATCAATTTCTTGTTTGTTTTCTCAGCCATCTCACCTTTATTTTCTTTTGTTGCAAAACCAACTGCCCAAACACCTTTTCTAGGATACTCAACCAAAACAACACTTTTTTTATCGTTCTGGTCTTTGTTAGAGAATGTTTCTGTCATTTGAACTATTGCAGAGTAAATTGTTCTTAAAACTGGGATTCTTTTGAATAGGTCATCAATAAGTTTAAGAATTCGTTTACCCAAAAAAGATAGGGATAAACCCCCAACGATGGTAATAAATATTACTGAAAGTATTATTTCTAATCCAGGAATTTCAAATGGTAGATAGCTATTTGGATTTATATTTTCTGGAATTACTTTAGATGAAATTCCAATTAATATTTTACTTAGATATAAAGTGAAACCAATAGGTATTAAAACTACTACACCAGTAATAAAATAATTTCTAAGAATTAAACTGATTGATTTTTTTTTCTTCTGTTTTGCCATTATCTAAAACTCGAAAATATCACAAAAGCTATTGCTATTATGAATAATATTAATAATATTTTATTATTTAGATTCATTATTATATATAATATCAATGTCTTACAAAATGAATAGAAGAAAATTTTTAACTTATGTAGGTTGTGGTTGTTGTGGTTTTGTAATTAACTCTTGTACAACCGCTCCCATCACAGATAGAAAACAATTAAAGCTGATTCCAGAAGCAAAATTAAATGCTCAAGCTGCTCAGATTTATGAAAAAGTAAAAGAAAAAGAAAAATTAATCAAAAATACAAAATCCATTAATGAAATAAAAGAAATTGGAAAAAAAATGGAAGATGCAATATCAATTTATTTTGATAAATCAAATCTCCCAGATCCAACTGCTAATTTTGGGTGGGAATATATTTTAATTGATAATGATAAAGTCAAAAATGCTTGGTGTATGCCAGGGGGTAAAATTGCTGTTTATAGTGGTATGCTTAAAATTACAAAAAATACCAATGGGTTAGCGGCTGTTATGGGTCATGAGATTGCTCATGCTGTTGCAAAACACTCAGTTGAAAGAGCAAGTCGTGGTGTTCTGGTACAAACAGGTACAACTCTTATTGATATTTTTAGTGGAGGAGCTTTAAGTCAAATTAATAGGTCAACTGGAATGGATACTGTAGGTCTAATATCTTCGATTGGTATAATGAATCCTTTCAATAGAAAACAGGAAAGCGAGGCTGATTATCTAGGTATGATTTTTTCTTCTTTGTCTGGTTATGATATTAGAGAAACTGAAAAAATATGGGAGAGGATGAAAGAAGCGAATAAAGGTAAAGAACCTCCTCAATTTATGAGTACTCATCCTTCATCTGATAGCAGAATTAGAAATATACAAACTTGGTTAAACGAAATAATTATAAAATACCCACCAGTTTCATAAAATTTGATTAATAAAATAGGGCATTTACTAATCTAAAATCAAATCACTACAAATTTTATTATTTTTTTTTAAGTGATAAATTTTATAAAAAGCTTTTTCCAAAGTTAAGATGTATGATTTTGAATTGAATACCTTTTTTTTTAAAAAATTTTCCTTAAGCTTGTTTTTAATGCTATCTAATTTTTTTTTATTTTGACCTAGCTCAATAGCTAACCTTTTATAATCTGATAAATCTTTAGTGATAAACTCTTGTAAATCTGCTTCCATAAGTAAGCTAGAACAAACATTAGTTGCAAATGTTTCAGATTTATATGTAACTATAGGAACTCCAGATATTAAAGATGCATAACCTGTGGAATGAGCTGAATAAGGAAATGTGTCCAAAAAAATATCAGCTAGACTATGTTTTTCTAAATAATCTTCATATTTTTTTGACCTATCGGTAAAAAATATTTTATTCGAGTTTAAACCCATTTTTTTGGCATAGTTTATGATATTTAACTTTGTTTGATCGTTTGAAATATTTAACCAAAGAATGCTATTTTCAACTTTATTTATAATATTGATCCATGTATTAAAAATTTCAGGTGTGATTTTATAGCTTTTGTTAAAACAACAATAAATAACTGCATTATCAGGTATTCCAAAATCTTTCCTTTTGAATTTGTTTTCTGAAATTTTTTGTGTGTCATCTCCAGGCATAAAAGTATTTGGCATATATATAATCTTTTCAGAATAAAACTTCCTACAAGAGTCCGGTATTACAGTCTTATCTGCAATTAAATAATCCATATTATTTAAACCTGTGGAGCCAGCAAACCCCAAGTATGAAACCTGTAATGGTGCACATCTTTGATTAAATATCTGATATCTATTAGAATAGGTGTAACCAGCTAGATCTATAGCAATATCTACTTTATGAACTTGCGTTAATCTTATTATGTCTTCTGTACTCATTTGATTTATGTCAAAAAATTTATCAAAATAAGTTTTCATTTCATAAAGTTTTTCATCTTGTTTTGAGTTTAGATAAAAACCAATAATTTCAAATTTCTTTTTATCGTGTAATTTTAAAATTTGTTTAAATTGATTGGATACAGCGTGTTCGCAAAAGTCTGGGGAAAAATAACCCAAAGTAATTTTTTTTTTATCAATCAAATTTTGATTATTAAATTCTTTATTATCAATAAATAACATTGTGTTATCTTTTAATAATTTGGGTGAATCTATTACTGATAAAGCTTGCCAGGGAGTTATTGTTTTTTTGTTTTGCGTTATGTCTTTCTCAATATTTTTTTTGATTTCATTGTGATTAACCCAGTCACACAAATGATTTTTCATAAATTGTAATTGACCTTTTAAATATGGATAGTCTGGATTCATCTTAAGAGCTTTTAAAAATGTTTTTTCTGCCATTTGAATATCGCCAATTTCTCTGTAACAAATACCTAGTGAGTAATAAGCCTCAATATTATTTGGTTGAAGTTCTATATAAGACTTAAAAAATTGTATCGACTCTTTTTTTTTATTTAATAAATTAAGAATAATTGCCATATTAAAAAAAGTATTAGGAAATTTATTGTTTAAATCCATAGATTTATTAAAATACGATAAAGCTTTATCCCAATTTTGTTTTTGCATAAACAGATATCCAATTCTAAAATGTACTATGAAATTTTTTGGCCGAAGTTCTGAAGCTTTTATAAAATATTTTAAGGCTTCGTCATGATTTTTTTTTTTTAAATATGAGTCTCCTAAATTGTAGATTGGATCAAAATAAGAGCTATTAATTTTTATAGCATTAAACCAACATTCTCTTGCTTCAATTACTCGATCTAAATTTGCAAGTATTACACCTTTTAAATTAACATTTTGTTCCAAATTTGGATTTTTAATTAATATTTTTTCAATGCTAATAAGTGCTTTTTTATAATTTTTTTTTTTTAAATCCTCTTTAACATCTTCAATATTCATATTTAATAATATAGATCTGAACCCTTAACCTACACCTTTTATAAAAGATATTTAAGAGGTAAAAGAATAGAAATTTTATGCCATTAAACAAAAAATTTAATGGTGAGCCGTGATGGACTCGAACCATCGACCCATTCCTTAAAAGGGAATTGCTCTACCAACTGAGCTAACGGCCCGTATTCACTTTAGATTGAAGTCTATATATAGAATAATCTAAATATTTCAAACACGAATTTAAAAAAAAAACTGAACTATTTACAACTTATCTATGTATTTATCATGAAAAGTATCAAATGTGTCATTTTGGATATTTTCTCTAATCGATCTCATTAATTCTTGATAGAAATTTATATTGTGTAATGTCAACAACATTGATCCAAGAATCTCATTTGTATTAAACAAGTGATTTAGATAATTTTTAGAATATTTATTCAAATTTAGATTTTTACACTCTGGATCTAGAGGAGTATTATCATTTTGGTATTTATTATTTTTAATATTTACTCTTCCCTGCCAAGTAAAAGCAAGTCCAGTTCTACCTGATCTAGTTGGAAGAACACAATCGAACATGTCAACACCTCTTTTGACAGCGCCCAAGATATCATTTGGAGTACCTACACCCATTAAATAGTGAGGTTTATTATCGGGTAAATGTTCCTTAATGTCGTCTAAAACAGTGAACATTTCATCTTGAGTTTCTCCTACAGCTAGACCACCTAATGCATAACCATCAAATCCAATTTCCAAAAGTCCTTTTAAGGATTTTTGTCTTAAATCTTTAAATAAACCTCCTTGTACAATACCAAATAAAGCTTTATGAGGGTTATGCCCAAAAGCTTTCTTAGATCTTTCAGCCCAATACAAAGACAAATTCATAGATTTATCTATAGTTTGGTAGTCATTTGTTTTTTTTGGGCACTCATCCATAACCATTACAATATCTGAATTTAGTCCTAATTGAATTTTTATACTTTCCTCTGGACTAAGATAAAATTTTTTCCCATCAATATGAGAATTAAAAATTGCCCCTTTTTCTTTATCTATTTTGTTTAGTTTTGATAAAGACATGACTTGAAAGCCACCAGAGTCTGTAAGAATTGGTAAATCACAATTCATAAATTTGTGAAGTCCACCTGCATCTTCAATTCTTTTAACACCTGGTCGTATCATTAAATGATAAGTATTTGATAGAATAATTTGAGAACCAGTTTTTTTTATGTCATCTATTGTACAAGCTTTTACTGTTGCTTGAGTTCCCACAGGCATAAAAACTGGTGTTTCAATTTTACCTCTATGAGTTTCAATTAAGCCAAGTCTTGCAAATTTATTTTTTTTTAAAACTTTAAATTCAAATTTTTTCAATTGAAATTAAATATTATAAAGATTTGAAACTAATAATTTTATCAGGATCTGTTACTGCACCATTATTATTTTCATCTCCTCTTTTGATCTTATCAACAAATTCCATCCCCTCGATAACTTTTCCAAAGACAGTATATTGGTTATCAAGAAATGGTGCTGGTTTAAAACATATAAAAAATTGACTATTAGCACTATTAGGATCTGATGATCTAGCCATAGACAATGTACCTCGATCATGAGGAAGATTACTAAATTCTTGTTTAAGGTCTGGTAAATCTGATCCACCCATTCCGGCTCTCCTTAAGTCAAAATCATCTGAATTTGAGTTGCCAAATTTAACATCGCCTGTTTGTGCCATAAAGCCATCAATAACTCTATGAAACACCACATTGTCATACTTACCAGCGTCAGCCAATTCTTTTATTCTTTTGACATGATTGGGTGCTGTATCTGAAAATAATTCTATTTTTACATCACCATCTTTTAATTTTAAAATCATTATATTCTCCTCTGTTAACGATTGATTAATTGTAAATAAAAAAATAATTAATATCTTTATAAAAAGTTTACTCATATTTATCTTTTAAAGCTTTAATAGTGCTCTTTGTTGTAAATTTTTTAATATCTCCATTAAGTTTAATGATTTCTTTAACGAATTTTGAAGAAATAATTTGATTTTCAACATCTGACATTAAAAATAAAGTTTCAATATTATTATTTAATTTTCTATTCATACCAGCTAATTGAAACTCGTATTCAAAATCTGATACTGCTCTCAAACCTCTCAATATAATATTTGATTTGTATTTTTTACAAAGGCTAGTTGTCAATGATTTAAATGAAATCAAAATTATTTTTTTTTTATTCATTTTTAGATCTTTAAAAAGAGCATTTCTTACAATTTCTAATCTTTCCTCAGCATCAAAAAGATAATCTTTATTTTCACCATCTGAAACAGCCACAACAATTTTATCAAATAATTTTAATGCCTTTTTTATTACATCAATATGACCAAAAGTAATTGGATCAAAAGTTCCTGGATAGATAGCTGTCTTAGACATTATATTAAATTATCATCAATTTTAATTGCTGAAACAACTTTTTCATCGCCAGATAACTTAATTATTCTTACTCCTTGTGTGTTTCTTCCAGCTGTTCTGATTTCCTTAACAGCTAACCTTATCACTCTACCCTTGTTTGTAGAAATCATTATTTCGTCTCCCTCATATACAGGAAACGATGATGCAATATTCCCATTTCTTGGTGAATTAATTATTCCAATAATTCCTTTACCACCTCTATTTGTTGTTCTGTAGTCATAATGCGAGGTTTTTTTGCCAAAACCATTTTCACTTATAGATAAAATAAATTTTTGTTTCGCCGCTAATTCAGACTTATCATCTTTTGTATTTTTTCCATTTTTCTTTAACTTATTATTATCAATAATTGATAAGGAGACTATTTCATCATTGGATGCTAATTCAATTCCCTTTATACCTTTTGATGATCTTCCCTTAAATATTCTTAACTTTTTAGACTCAAATCTTATACACTTTCCAAATTTTGTACTTAAGATTATATCTTGATCATCTTTACAAATTTTAACTCCAATTATTTTATCATTAGTATCTAGCTTCATTGCTATTTTTCCAGATGTATTAATTGAAGCGAAATCTTCTAAACTGTTTTTTCTAACTTTGCCTTGTGAGGTTGCAAAAACTATCTGATATTTGCTTGAGTCTTCATCACTTTCAGGAAATGGCATAATTGAACTTATTGATTGATGATTCTTAAGTGGCAAAATATTGAATAAAGATTTGCCTTTTGATGATGCTGAACCTTCAGGTATTTTCCATGCTTTTACTTTATAAACAAGACCTTCAGTAGAAAAAAATAGAACAGATGTATGAGTATTAACTGATAGAGTTTGAACTACAGAGTCTTCATTTCTAGTTGTGATACCAGTTTTACCTTTACCTCCTCTTTTTTGAATCTTTACAGTTTTAAGTGATCCTCTTTTTATATAGCCTTGTAAGGTAACAGTTATAAGAACAGTTTCTTTTTGTATTGTTTCTTCAATGTCGTAATTAAGTACTGCATCGATAATTTTTGTTCTTCTTGGTGTTGCATATTTTTCTTTTATTTCTTTAAGTTCATTACTGATTACTTTTAATAATTCTTTTTTTGAGGATATAATTTTTTTTAATGAAGAAATTAACTCAGATAGTTTTTTTATTTCAACTTCTATTTCATTAATACCAAGTGCTGTCAATTTTTGTAATCTTAATTCTAATATAGCTTCAACTTGCACTACTGATAAATTATATAAACCTTTTGAATTTTTGGTCTCTATCAATGAAACCATTTTTTTTGATTTATTAATTTTCCATTTAGTATTTAATAAAGATTTTTTTGCATCATCTGGAGTTTTTGAACCTCTTATAATTTTTATTACTTTATCTAAATTCTCAACGGATACTGATAGACCAATCAAGATATGCGCTCTATCTTCTGCTTTATTGAGATCAAATTTTGTTTTCTTGAGTACAACATCTTCTCTAAATTTTAAAAAATTCTCTAAAAATTCTTTAAGATTACAAGTCTTTGGCTTACCCTCTACAATTGCAAGAGTATTAAACCCAAATGAACTTTCTATTTGAGTATTCTTGTATAATTGTCTTTTAACAGTCTCAGGTTCAACACCTGTTCTTAAATCTATAGAGACTCTTATACCTTCTCTGTTGGACTCATCTCGTATATCTCTAATACCCTCTATTTTCTTTTCTCTAACTAATTGTGCTATTCTCTCATTCAACACAGATTTATTAACTTGATAAGGAATAGAATTTATAACTAATCTATCTCTACCATTTTTAAGAGTTTCGTTTGATATTTCACCTCTAATTTTAAAAGAGCCCCTACCTTTGTTATAACCCTGCTTAATGATATCTTTACCAATAATTACACCACCTGTAGGAAAATCAGGTCCAGGTATGTGCTTCATTAAATCTTTAATCTTAATATCTTTGTTATCAATTAAAGCTAATGTACCATTAATAATCTCTCCCAAATTATGTGGTGGAATACTTGTCGCCATACCAACGGCAATACCCCCTGCTCCATTTACTAATAAATTTGGAAATTGTGCAGGTAATACAGATGGTTCTTTTTCTGTTTCATCATAATTACTTTTGAAATCAATTGTATTTTTTTCAATATCATCGATTAAAAATTGTGATACTTTTGATAATCTAGTTTCTGTGTATCTCATAGCGGCTGCTGGATCACCGTCTATAGATCCAAAATTTCCTTGACCATCCACGAGAGGTAAGCTCATTGAAAAATCTTGGACCATACGAACTAGAGCATCATAAACAGATTGATCACCATGCGGATGATATTTACCGATTACATCTCCAACTATTCTTGCAGATTTTCTAAATTGTTTCGACCAATCATAACCACCCTTATACATTGCATATAATATTCTTCTATGTACAGGTTTTAAGCCATCTCTAACATCTGGTAGAGCTCTACTAACAATGACACTCATTGCATACGATAGATAAGATGAACTCATCTCATCATGCATTGAAATTAGTTTTATGTTTTTATCTTTAGAAACTTCGTTTTTTTCCATAATGATTAGAATGGAATATCGTCGTCCATATCATTTTGTACTTGAGATAAATCCTCAGTATTATTTGATGCTTGCGAATTGTCATTAGCTATACCACCACCTGAATTTCCACCTCCAAGCATAGTTAAAGATGAATTATAACCTTGTATAACTACTTCAGTTGAATATTTGTCTTGTCCTGATTGTTCATCCTTCCATTTTCTTGTTGAAATTTGACCCTCAACATAAACTTGAGCACCTTTTTTGAGATATTGTTGAACAACATTTACTAAACCCTCATTAAATACAACTATACGGTGCCATTCAGTTTTTTCTTTTTTTTCACCTGTATTTTTATCTTTCCATGATTGGCTTGTTGCAAGACTTAATCTTGCAACGCTTTTTCCATTAACCATTTGCTTAATTTCAGGATCTGCGCCTAAACGACCAATTAAAAGTACTTTATTTAAACTTCCAGCCATAATATTTTAATATTTATTTTATTAGTTAATTAATTTATATCACAATTTTACTCTGAATATTAATTTTATTAGGTCAAAGCAACAAAAATTATGATTAAAAAGATAGTTATAAAGGGTGCAAAAGAACATAATTTAAAAAATATATCTTTAGAAATTCCAAAGGATAAATTTATTGTAATTACCGGACTATCTGGGTCAGGAAAATCTTCATTAGCTTTTGATACAATTTATGCAGAAGGGCAAAGAAGATATGTCGAAAGTTTATCCGCGTATGCGAGACAATTTTTAGATAAAATGAAAAAGCCAAATGTAGATCTTATAGAGGGATTAAGTCCCGCGATATCAATAGAACAAAAAAATACATCCAAAAATCCTAGATCTACGGTTGCAACAGTCACTGAAATTTATGATTATATGAGGGTGTTATATGCTAGAGCTGGTATTCCATATTCGCCTTTCACTGGTAAACCAATTGAGTCACAAACTGTTAGTCAAATAGTAGATAAGATTAAAAAATTACCAAAAAAATCAACTATTTATCTTTATGCACCTGTAGTCAGAGGAAGAAAAGGTGAATATAAAAAAGAGATTTTAAATTATAAAAAAAGAGGTTTTAGAAAAATCAAAATTGATGATGTTTTATATGATATTGAAAAAGTTCCAGAGTTAAATAAGAAAATTAAACATGATATTTCAATACTTGTTGATAGAATAGTTCTAAACTCATCTTTAGGAAATCGACTTGCAGAAGGTATAGAGACTTCAATACAGCTAGCTAATGGGCTCTTATTTGTTGAATATGAAGATGAAACCTTACCAAAAAAATTCAGAAAAATAGAAAAGTTGATTTTTTCAACAAAATTTGCGTGTCCTGAAAGTGGATTTACCATAGAAGAAATTGAACCAAGATTATTTTCTTTCAATAGTCCATTTGGTGCTTGTGAGGAATGCGAGGGTATCGGAATAAAGCTTAATGTTGATCCAAATTTAGTTATACCAAATGAGAAAAAAAGTATAATTGATGGTGCAATCGAACCCTGGGCAAAAACAACAACATTGTATTATGCTCAAACATTAAGTTCTTTAGCTAAGCATTATGGATTTTCTCTAGAAGAAAAATGGTCAAAATTACCAAAAAAGATAAAAGATATTATCCTTTATGGATCTGATGATGAAGAAATAAAATTTACATATGACGATGGTTACGAGAAATATTCACATAAAAAAACTTTTGAGGGTGTAATAAACAACTTAGAAAGAAGATACCTAGAAACAGATAGTGATTGGAAAAGAGAGGAAATTGCTCAATATCAATCAGATACCAAATGTGAAAGGTGTAATGGTCATAGATTAAAAGATGAAGCATTATGCGTAAAAATTGATGGTCTTCATATAAGTGAGGTTACAGAAAAATCAATTTCAGATGCTGCAATTTGGTTTGATAATTTAAAGAATAATTTAGACAAAAGACAAGTTAAAATCGCAGAACATATTTTAAAAGAAATTAACGAAAGATTAAATTTTTTACTTAATGTTGGTCTTGATTATCTAACCCTTTCAAGAGAGTCTGGAACTTTATCTGGTGGTGAAGCACAAAGAATAAGATTAGCATCACAAATCGGTTCTGGTTTAACAGGAGTTTTATATGTTTTAGATGAACCATCAATAGGTCTTCATCAAAAAGATAATGTAAAACTTATCAATGCTTTAAAAAGATTAAGAGATTTAGGTAATACAGTTATAGTAGTTGAACATGATACTGAAACAATGGAGAATGCAGATCATATAATTGATCTTGGACCTGAAGCTGGTAACAAAGGAGGTGAAGTTGTTGCGGCAGGTTCAATAAAAGAAATAAGTCAAAATCAAAATAGCATTACCGGAAAATATCTATCTAATAAATTTAAAATAAATGTGCCATCAAAAAGAAGATTAGCTAAGAATGGAAGATTTTTAGAAATTACAGGTGCAACTGGAAATAATCTTAATAATGTGAACTTAAAAATTCCATTAGGAAGTTTAACTTGTGTAACAGGAGTATCTGGTAGTGGAAAATCTACTCTTGTGTTACAGACTCTGTACAACGCTTTAAATCTTACACTAAATAATAACAAATCAAGAAAAATTCCAAAACCCTTTAAGGGTTTTAAGGGAACAGAGTTAGTTGATAAGATAATCGATATTGACCAATCACCTATCGGAAGAACTCCTAGATCTAATCCCGCAACCTATACAGGTGCATTTGGTCCTATAAGAGATTGGTTTACTGGATTGCCAGAGTCAAAGTCTAGAGGTTATAAACCTGGAAGATTTTCATTTAACGTTAAAGGTGGAAGGTGTGAAGCATGTGAAGGAGATGGTGTTATTACTTATGAAATGCACTTTTTACCAGATGTTTATATTCAATGTGACGAATGTAAAGGCACTAGATACAACAGGGAAACTCTGGAAATTAAGTTTAAAGATAAAAGTATTGCTGATGTTTTGAATATGACTGTTGATGAGGGATGTGAATACTTTGAAAATATATCAAATATTAAAACAAAATTACTAACATTAAAAAAAGTTGGTTTAGGGTATATTAAAATTGGCCAACAAGCTACAACTCTATCAGGAGGTGAAGCTCAAAGAATTAAGTTAGCTAAAGAATTATCAAAAAGATCTACAGGAAGAACAATGTACATACTAGATGAGCCAACTACTGGGTTACATCAACATGACATAAAAAAATTACTTGAAATTCTCCATACATTTGTGGCTCTAGGAAATACTGTTGTTGTAATTGAACATAATTTAGATGTAATTAAAACAGCTGATTATATTGTTGATATGGGACCCGAAGGTGGTGTCAAAGGTGGAAAAATTATCGCAGAAGGAAAGCCAGAGGAAATTTGTAAAATTAATGAGAGTTACACTGGAAAATTTTTGAAACCACTTTTAAACTAAGAAAAAATCATTGGTAAACTTAATCAAAATTAGTATATTTAAGTATGGATAAATTATTAGCCTCTCTACCGAGAACAATACACGCTTCGCTAGCCTTAGCTGTGATTGTTTTTTTTGGATTATTCTATCAAAATGATGGGTTTAGTTTTGATAGACTTTTCTGGTCATGGTTGACAAGATTTTTTCACGTCGTGGTAGCTATAATGTGGATAGGTCTTTTGTGGTATTTTAATTTTGTACAAATTCCAAACATGAGTAAAATTCCAGATGAACAAAAGCCAGCAATTGGTAAAGTTATTGCTCCAGCTGCTCTTTTTTATTTTAGATGGGCAGCAGCACTTACAATTTTGTCAGGATTTATACTAGCATGGTTAAATGGATATCTTCATGACGCGATGACTTTAAGTATAGGCTCAGGGGTGCCAAAACACACTGCTATTGGAATTGGAATGTGGCTGGGCGTTGTTATGGCTTTTAATGTATGGTTTGTAATTTGGCCAAATCAGAAAAAAGCTTTAGGTATAGTAGAATGCGAGCCTGAGATAAAAGCAAAATCAGCTAAAACAGCAATGTTGTTTTCAAGAACAAATACTTTGTTATCTTTACCGATGCTACTTTCAATGGTAGCTGCTCAAAATTTATATTAGTTTTTATCTTCTCTAAGGACTGTTTTTTGAGACACATTTAATCTTACTAACACTGTGTTTGCAATATAAATTGATGAATAAGTCCCAAAAATTACCCCAAATATCATGGCTAAAGAAAAACCTTTCAAAACCTCACCGCCAAAAAAGAATATTGAAAGCAACGCTAATAGAGTCGTTACAGAAGTTATCAAAGTACGAGACAAAGTTTCGTTAATAGAGATATTTGTTAGCTCAAAAATTTTAATATCAGAATATTTTCTTAAATTTTCTCTTACTCTATCGAAAATAACAACTGTATCATTCATTGAATAACCAACTATTGTGAGTACAGCTGCAATTATTGAAAGATTAATCTCTAGGCCCAATAAAGAAAAGAGACCAAGTGTAACAATGACATCATGAAATAAAGCTACTATTGCACCTAAGCTAAATTGCCATTCAAATCTTATCCAAATATATACAAGCATCAAAAACAAAGCCACTGATATTGCAATAACACCTGATCTTAATAATTCAGCACTGACTTTAGGGCCAACATTTTCTACTCTTCTGAAATTGAAGCTGTTCCCGAATGATTTATCTAAATTCTTCTTAATTTCTTCAATTACATTTTTATTTTCATTATTTTCAAACTTAATCAAAAAATCAGTCTCATTACCAAAGTTTTTAACAGATACATCACCCAAATTCATTTGACTTAAATTATCCCTTAGTGAGGAAACATTAATCTTGCTGTCTGTAGATCTTAATTCAATAAGAGTTCCACCTTTAAAATCTATTCCAAAATTTAAACCTTTAAACGTAAGTAATAATAAAGAAACAATTACTAAGGATACTGAAAGAATATTAAATTTATTATAATATTTGTTAAAGGCTATCATCTAAATCAATCCCTCTTTTTCTTTATTTTTCGATACATACAAAACGGTCAATAATCTTGCTATAAAATAGACAGTGAATAATGTTGTAAATATCCCAATTCCTAGTGTTAATGAAAAACCTTTAATTGGACCTGATCCCATAAAGAATAAAATAATCGCTGCTAATAAAGTAGTAATATTCGCATCTAATATAGCAGTTCTGGATTTTGTATAACCACTATCAAATGCTATTAAATTATTTTTTTCACTCTTTAACTCCTCTTTAATTCTTTCAAAAATTAGAACATTTGCATCAACAGCCATACCCACGGTAAGAATTATTCCTGCTATACCAGGTAATGTTAAAGTTGCTTCAAAAATAGTTAGTATTCCAACTAATATGAAAAGATTTAATATTAAAGCAATATTAGTGATGATTCCAAAGATTTTATATTTAACAAAAATATAAAGTATGACCAATATAAAACCAATTAACAAAGCAATCATTCCTGCGTTTATAGAGTCCTGTCCTAAATCTGGACCAACAGTTCTTTCTTCAATAATATTTAAAGGGGCAGGTAATGCACCTGATCTTAAAAGTAAGGCAAGATCAGTTGCTGATTGAAATGTAAATCCTCCACTGATTTGGCCAGAACCGGTAGCAATTGTGTCTCTGATAACTGGAGCACTAATAACTTTTCCATCTAAAACTATAGCTAATCTTTTACCAATACCTGTAGAGGTGGCTTTACCAAATCTTTTTGCTCCTACCCTATCCAGTGAAAAGGTCACAACAGTCTCATTGTTTTCTGTATCCATTCTTGGTTGAGCATCTAAAAGATTTTCACCACTTAGTATAATTCTTTTACTAACTATTGCTTCCTCGGTACCATCTTCGAATTCTAATTTTTCTGCTCCGAATGAACCTTCGGTATCATTCGTAACAAATCTAAATGTTAAATTTGCAGTTTTTCCAAGTAAAGATTTTATTCTCATTGGATCATCTAAACCTGGCAACTCAACTAATATTCTGTCGTTACCTCTTTTTAAAATATTGGGTTCATTTGTACCGATTTCATCTATCCTTCTTCTGACTATTTCTAGCGCTTGATCTTGAGATGATGTTTTTAGATTAATAATTCCTTGCTTAGAGAAAGAAACTTTAAAAAAATTATTTTCCTCAACTATATTTAATTGATGGGATTTAAATCTTTGATAATAAGGATTTAATTCACTTTCTTCTGACGCAAATTCATCCAAGATAGTTTGTTTTGAATTTTCATCTGAAGTAAATGATAAGGTCTGATTTGAAAGTTTAAAATTTGTAATTCTGACATTTTTTTCTTTAAAAAAATTTCTTATCGTAACTGTTAAATTTTGAAGTTTTTGCTCGATTACTGGATCATTATCAATTTCCAGCAAAAGATAAGATCCTCCTTGTAGATCTAAACCTAAATTAATTTTTTTATTTAATATTTTATTATCAAAATTAAAAAGGTTTGATAAAGCAAATATAATAAAAAGTAAGGAAATTATAGTAATAAAAATAATTCTTAGTTTTGAAAAATATAACACTTTAAATTCAAAAAAATTATTTTTTTACTTCTTGAGAGTTCATTAGACTTTGAACACCAGTACCTCTAATCACCTCAACTGTTACGTTGTCAGCAATCTCTACTTCAATTTTATCATTATCTACAACTCTAGAAATCGTTCCCGTAATACCACCAGACGTTACAATTTTGTCACCTTTTTTTAAACTCTCAACCATGGCTTTATGTTCTTTAACTTTTTTTTGCTGAGGTCTTATTAAGAAAAAATAAAAAATAACAAAAATTAAAATTAATGGTATAAATTGTCCTATTCCTGCACTATCCATAAAACTCCTTAATTAAAATTGATTATTTATACTATCTAAAAGATTAAAACAACTTTATTTGACAGAAATTTTTTCCAAATTGTCCATATACGGTCTTAAAACTTTTGGAATTATTATTGAACCATCTTTTTGTTGATAATTTTCTAAAACTGCTATTAAAGTTCTACCCACAGCTAGACCACTCCCATTTAAAGTGCCAACATAAAGAGTTTCTTTTTTCTGATTCTTATATCTTGCTTTCATTCTCACAGCTTGAAAAGTTGAACAAGATGAACAAGAAGAAATTTCTCTATATTTTTTCTCTGAAGGTAGCCAAACTTCAATGTCATAAGTTTTTTCAGCACTAAATCCCATGTCACCGCTGCATAGGATCATTTTTCTGTATGGTAATTCTAATAGATCTAAAATTGATGTTGCACATTTTGTCATCCTCTCAAGTTCTTCTAGGCATTTTTCTTGTTCGACAATACTAACCATTTCGACTTTGTAAAACTGATGCTGTCTAATCATACCTTTTGTATCTTTGCCATAACTACCCGCCTCTTTTCTGAAGCATGGTGTAGATGCAACAAATCTCATTGGTAGATCTTTTTGATTAATCATCTGATTTTTAACAATATTAGTTAAAATCACTTCTGCAGTAGGTATCAAAAACTTTCTTTCCCCATTATCATCCAATTTGATTTCAAATTGATCATTTTCGAATTTAGGAAGTTGACCCGTACCAAACATTGTACTTTCAGAAGCAAATAAAGGTGGTGAAATTTCTTCATAACCATTTTTTAATATGTGTGTATCTAACATGAAATTTGAAATAGCCCTTTCTAATAAGGCCAGTTTATTTTTTACGAATACAAACCGTGTGCCTGTAGTTTTTGTGGCTAGGTCAAAATCAAGCATTCCAAGTTTTTCACCTAATTCATAATGTGATAAGGGTTTAAAATCAAAATTTGGTATTTGACCTGATTTCATTATTTCTACGTTATCATTTTCATCTTTTCCACTCGGAACATCTTTATGAGGAATATTTGGGATAAATGATAAAATTTTATCTAGTTGGTCTTTTATTATTTTTTGCTGTTTTGATATTTCGTCTATTTCATTTGAAATTTCTTTTGATTTTTTAAATAATTTTTCATCTTTAGATTTTGAAATTTCTTTCTTTTCATTTTCTAAAGACTCTTTTTTTTGAATAAAATCTCTATTTTTGATATCTAAGTCTTTAAGTTCATTAAAATCTATTTTAAGAAATCTACCTTTCAGCGCGTTTTTAAAATCATCAAAATTTTTTCTTATTTCCTTTAAGTTATGCATTAGAATCTTTAAATTTCTTATTCTCTATAAACTTTACAGAAAAAATTGATAATTCATATAAAATTAATAATGGAATCGCTAAACCAATTTGGGTTATAGGATCAGGTGGTGTTAATAACGCTGCTGCTGCAAAAATTATAACTACAACGTATTTTCTTCTTTTCTTTAAAAATTCAGAATCAACAATACCAATTCTTGCTAGTAAACTTAAGACCACAGGTAATTGAAAACTTATACCAAAAGCGAAAATAAGTTTCATGACAAGTGATAAATATTCATTTACCTTAGCTTCAAGTTGTATCGGTAAATTTGTGGATAAACCTGTGCTTTCAAATGATAAAAAAAACTTTATCGCTAAAGGCATTATCAAATAATAAACTAACATCCCTCCAAGAAAAAAAAAGCACTGGAGTTAATATTAGATAAGGTAATATTGCATGTTTTTCATGTTTATATAAACCAGGCGCTATAAATTTCCAAATTTGCATAAGTATAAACGGGCAAGTGACAAAGAATGCTGTAAAGAAAGAAATCTTTAGATATGTTAAAAAGGTTTCTTGAAGAGCGGTAAATATTAATCGTCTGTCGGTTCCATCATCTTTAACGGCTTGGGCGAAAGGATCTACTAAAAAACCGTATAAATGTTCTGCAAAAAAATAACATCCAACAAAAAAAACAATTAGAAAAATAAAACTATGTATAAGTCTTTTTCTTAGTTCAGCTAAATGGCTTACAAAACCACCCTCTTTATCATTCTGACTCATGTTTTTTTTCTTCTTTTTTTTCTATTTTATCATTTTCAATATCAATATTTGAAACTTCATTTTGGACATTATTGATATAATTCTTAATTGTACCAATCCATGAGCCAACTTTTTTTAACATTATTGGAAAATCTTTTGGTCCGAGAACAACAATAGCTATTGCTACGATAATTAAAATCTCAAACCAACCAATAGTAGGCATGTGATTTAATCTTTTTTGTTATTATCTTGATTATCTTCGGAAATATTTTTAGGTTCGTTGTCATCAGTAACATCTGATGCCATACCTTTTTTGAAGCTCTTAATTCCTTTAGCAACATCTCCCATCAGACTTGAGATCTTACCTCTTCCAAAAAGTAAAACTACAAGTATAACAACAATTGCTATCTGCCAAATTCCTATGCTCATAGAAAAGTTATATATCTTTTATTCTCAATTTAAAAGTGACTTTTTTTTAACCTAAGTTATGAATTCTTATTTTTCTCCTCAGAGTCTAAAGTGCTGCTTAGCATTTCATCAATATTTGAATAAATATCCTCTTTTTTACCATCTTGTTTCTCTTTATAAAATTTACCAGTTCCAAAAATTGCATTATCAATATTTGTACTATCGATAAGACCAGCGGCACCCAATTCATCAACGGTTGGTAAATCGGATAACTTTTGAAGATTGAAATGACTTAAAAAATCATCAGTCGTGACATATTGAATTGGTTTTCCAGGGACATCTTTTCTACCACCTGGTTTTACCCAGTTTAACTCCATCAAAATTTCAAGAGTATTTGTGCCGAATGCAACACCTCTAATTTCCTCAATTTCAGCACGTGTTACGGGTTGATGATAAACAATGATTGCAAGTGTTTCAATTGCAGCTCTTGATAATTTTTTTTCAACAGTTTTTTCTTGTTTCATAATTTCAGAAAGATTTGGCGATGTTCTAAATGACCATTTTTTTGAGATACACACTAAATTAATACCTCGATTAGAATATTCGTTTTGTAATTTTAATAAAATTTTTTCGACATTAGTTTTTTTTGAAATCTTATTTTCTATAGTTTCAATATCAAGTGGCTCAGCAGCTGCAAAAACTATTGCTTCAATTTCTTTTTCAATTGAGGATAATTTATTAGGAAAATCAATAATATTATCTTTTTTTGTAATTTTTTTATTCATTATTTTTCCTTAATAAAAATATCATCAAATAAATTTTCTTGTTTAATTTTTAAATTACCTTCTTTAACAAGTTCAAGTGATCCTGCAAAAATACCTGCTGTGCCAGTTTTTTTATATTTTGTAATACTCTTAAAATTTTTAGGTATCAAGTCCTCTAATTTTTTCCAATCTGTTAATTTTCCAAAAAAATCTCTGATTGTTTTAATCCCCTCTTCAGTTGTAAAAACAGGGAGTTTAGGAATATTTATTTTTTGAAAATCTTTGGTCATAATAATAGTTGAATATGTTTTTAGTAATTCAAATAAATTTACTTTAATTTCACTGTTATAAATGGGTCTAATGCCTGCTTTTACACCTCTTGTTCTGATTTCACGACCTAATCTTTTACGCTTTAACATTTGTTCAGATAATAATCTGATTAATTCTAATTTTTTAAGTTGGAGTTTTAATTTTTCTGCCACTTCTTGAACTTTAAACTCTTCCTCAGGTGTTCCAGGTAAAAGAAGTTTAGATTTCAAATAAGCAAGCCATGTGGCCATAAGTAAATACTCAGAGGCGGACTCTAGGTTTAGATTTTTTTGGTTTGTTATAAAATCATGAAATTGATCTGCTAGTTTTGTAATAGAAATATTTTCTAAATTCACCTTTTGAGATTTTGCAAGGTCTAACAATATATCTAATGGACCGTTATAATTTTCAATATCAACACTAAAAAGTGAGGAATCATTTTCTGTCATAAACGAATACTAACTTATTATCTTGTAAAATTGTGATGTTTTTTTTATTACAAATTTGCTTATGAAAGGTGAATTTTGAGCAACAATTTCCATCTCATTTTCTTTAGCATTACAATGTAAAACAAGATCACAACCAGCATTAAACGCATTGATTGTATTTACTTGAATTTTACCTTTTAAACTTTTCATAGATATATCGTCAGAAATCAAAATATTCTTAAAACCTATTTTATTTCTTATTAATTTTATCATTTTTTTAGAATGCGTTACTGTATTTTTTAAATCAATCTTTTTGAATATGATGTGGGCTGTCATTGCAAAAAAAGAATTTTTTCTTTTGAAAGGAAGAAAATCATTTTTTATTAAGTAATCTAATTTTTTATTAATTACGGGTGTAAAATGATGGCTATCAACTTTCGCTAAACCATGTCCTGGTATATGTTTAATAACAGTTCCTACGCCATTATTATGGTGATAGTTGATACAATAGTCGCCAATTTTAGAAACTATTTTGGGATTACTAGAGAAAGATCTGTCACCAATAATTGATGATGAACCTTTTTTTCTAAGATCTAAAACAGGACAAGTATTAATATTAACTCCTATCAATTTTAATAAATATGAAGTTTTATCAATAAATAGTTTATAGAAAAAATTAAATTCCTTAGGTTTTTTTATAAACTTTTTGCCAAAAAATTCAGAGGTTAAATTTTCAAAAGATATAATATTTTTAAGTCTGTTTACTCTACCACCTTCTTGATCAATTAAGATTGGATATTTATCGTCATTAAAGATCTTGCGTATAGACGTAGTCAATTGTTTTGCCTGTTTAATATCTTTTATGTTTCTAGTAAATAAAATTACTCCCCATGGCTTATATTTTCTAATAAAATTTTTTTCTCTAAGGTTAAGTTTTGTCGATTTAATGCCGATAATAAAAGATCTTCGATTATTCATTAATCAAGAAGTTTCCAAAAATTAAATTTTTTCTTTTTATCTTTATTAGATTTTTCTACATATTGAATGATGTCTTTAGTATCATTTTCTAAAACTGGCAATTTTTCAGAATAAATATCAATTTTTTTGTCAATATTACTCAAAGATCTAAAAGAATTTTTTTTATTATCATCTGAAAAATAATACTTACCTGTAAAAAAAATAAAAAAACTGATGAATAACAAAAATATTAAATATTTAATCTCTTTTAGCATCACATTTTATCTGGCGTAGATACGCCAACTATATTCATTCCAGATTTTACTACATTGGAAATAGCTTTTAGAAAAATCAATTTATCATCTGTTATCTTTTTTTGATCATTAATAAATCTTTTGTCTGGATTTTCCTTGCCTAAATTCCAATATGAATGAAATAAAGAAGCTAGTTCATATAAATAAGTTGGTATTCTATGCGGCTCAAGCTTATTACAAGATACATCAATACACTTGGGCCATTCTGATAATTTTTTTAAGATTTTTATTTCATCCTTCGAATATTCAAAATCGTACTTAGTAATATCTAGATCTGATTTTAAATCTTTATCAAGATGTCTGTATACTGAACATATTCTTGCATAACAGTATTGAACATAATAAAGAGGGTTATCTTTTGATTTTTCTATAACATTATCAAAATCAAAATCGAGTTCAACATCACTACTTCGATTAAGCATTATGAATCTTGTTGCGTCTTTTCCTACCTCATTAATTAAATCTTCTATAGTTATGTAGTCCCCTTTTCTTTTAGACATTTTAAAGGGTTTCTTATCTTTAATAAGTTTAACAAGTTGGCTAACTTTACAAATTAATCTATCTTTAGAGTTTGATAGAGCTTCAACAGATGATGAAATTCTTTTTATATAACCAGCGTGATCTGCACCTAAAATATTAATTAGCCTATCAAATTTTCTGTCTAATTTATTTTTGTGGTATGCAACATCACTAGCAAAATAAGTCCAAGCGCCATCAGATTTTTGTAATGCTCTATCTTTGTCATCTCCAAAATCAGTTGATCGAAAAAGCAACTGCTCGCGCTCAACCCAATTACTATCATCTTCACCCGCGGGTGCCTTTATTTTTCCTTTATAAACAAATTTATTTTTATGAAGAAATTCAACAACTTTTTCAACCTCTTGATTTTCAACTAATTTCTTTTCACTGACAAAGTTATCATGATTAATTCCAAGACTTTTAAGATTACTTTTGATTAACTTTAATGCTTCATTAATAGCTAAAGAGGTCAATTCTTGAGATATTTTGTCAAAATTTTTAAAATCAATGTTTTTATTTGAGTCTAAGATATTTCGAGCAAAATCAATTAAATAGTCTCCAGGATATAAATCTTCATTATCATCTGGAAAAGGTTCATTAAAAGAAATCTCTCTTATTCTATAATAAACTGACTTTGTAAAATTTATAATCTGATTACCGTAGTCGTTTATATAATACTCTTTTGTAACTTTATTATTATTAAATAATAAAAGATTAGCCATCACATCGCCTAATATTGCTCCTCTACAATGGCCAACATGTAAAGGGCCTGTTGGATTAGCAGATACAAATTCTATTAGGTAATTTCTTTTTATATTTTTATTTGTTCCAAAAGATTTAGAATTTTTAATCACCTCTTTAATAAAATTTGTCCAAAAAATAGGTTTAAATTTAATATTGATAAAACCAGGTTTTACAACTGATATCTCTTCAATAAATTTATCCTCTTTTTTGATTTTTTCTGCCAAAATTGAAGCCAGATCTGATGGAGATTTATTATTAATCTTAGAAAGGACCATGGCTACATTGGTAGAAATATCACTATCAAATTTTGAAGGTGGAATTTCAGCGGTTATCCCGTTTAGTGAATCTGGTAAAATTAAATCTCCATTTGAAGATAGTGTTGAAAGGATTTCTTTTATTTTATTTAGATACTGTTCAAAAATATTCATTTAAAGTTTTTGTGAAGGTTGATTGCATATCTGTCTGTCATTCCTGATATAAAATCTGAAATTGCTCTATATTTATCCTTTGAGAGATGATCTTTTGAAATAAATTTTTTAGGGTTTTTTTGTATTTTATTAAACAGTTTTTTAATTATTAATTTGCCATTATCGTTTTTTTTCAGAACTGCATTATTATTATACATCTTTGTTTTTAAAAAAAATCTTATTTCATCCACAGAATCTTTGACTTTTTCAGAAAAATCTACCATTGTTAAATTTGCTTTAGTAATATCTTTATAATTTTTTATTTTATTAATCTTCAAATTAGTTTTGGTATTTTTAATTAAATCTCTAATCATTTGATCAATAGAGTCTCTTATAATTTGATATGTTGCAATTTTATAGTTATGTTTGTTTATCTTTTTTTTATATTTTTTAAAAATATCTTTAAAAAAGTTAATTTCAATTAACTCCTCTAGTTTAAATAAATTTGCATTTATACCATCTTGAATATCATGGTTGTTATAAGCTATATCATCTGAAATAGCTGAAACTTGAGCCTCTAATGATGGATAAGTCTCAAAATTAATCTTATGATTAAATTTTTTTACACCAATAAGACTATCAAGTAAATCCAATTCATTAACCGGACCATTATGCTTAAGCAATCCCTCTAAGGTTTCAATTGAAAGATTTAATCCACTATACTTAAGATATTTATTCTCCAAAAACATAACCACACGAAGAGTTTGTAAATTATGATCAAAGCCTCCATAATCTTCCATACATTCATTAAGAGAGTCCTCGCCAGCATGACCAAAAGGTGGGTGGCCCAAATCATGTGCCAAACTTAAGGTTTCAGCTAGATCTTCATTCAATTCAAGATATCTTGCAATAGATCGCGCAATTTGAGCAACTTCCATTGAATGGGTTAATCTTGTTCTGTAATGATCACCTTCTGTGTTTACAAATACTTGTGTCTTGTGTTTGAGCCTTCGAAATGAAGCGCTGTGAACTATTCGATCTCTATCTCTTTGAAATGGCGATCTATATTTTGATACAGATTCTTTGAATATTCTTCCTTTGCTTTTAGTAAGAGCAATCTTTGAGTATTTTTTCATCCTTTAAAATTAAAATTTAAGTATTATATTAGTAATACCAGTGATCAATAATGATTAAAGAAATTAAATTTACTGATAAGGCTCTAAAACAGATCAATGTTTTGCTGTCTAAAAAAGACAAAGGGTCGTTTTTTAGAATCGCTATCAAAGGTGGTGGTTGCTCAGGCTTCCAATATGAATTTACTTTTGACAAAGAAAAAGCAGCCGATGATTTAAATTATGAAAATATATTGATAGATAAAACCTCTGCAGATTTATTAAAAGGATCAGAAATAGACTATGTTTCTGAATTAATTGGTGAACAATTCAAAATAACTAATCCGCAAACCAAATCTTCTTGTGGTTGTGGTGTTTCGTTTTCTCTTTAATGATTATTTCCTCGTGGAATGTAAATTCTGTGCGAGCACGTATTGAAAATATCAAAAATTATCTACTAAAATACAAACCTGATGTTGTGATGATGCAAGAAATTAAAACTGAGGATGTAAACTTTCCCTATGATGATTTTTCCTCAATGGACTATGAAAGTCATGTATTTGGTCAAAAAAGTTACAATGGTGTTGCTATTATTTCAAAAGGAAAATTAAAAAATGTTAAAACAGACTTAATCAAAGATAAGCTAAAACAATCAAGAATAATCTCAGCTGAACTTGAACACAAAAAGAAAAATATTCAATTAATCAATATCTATACACCAAATGGTAATCCTGTTGATACTGAAAAATATGATTACAAAAAAAAATGGCTTGATGATTTAATTAAACAATTAAAAGCTTTAACCAAAAAAAATCAAAATATAATCCTTGGTGGTGATTTTAATATTATTCCTGCAGCCGAGGATGTCTATAATCCAAAAAGCTTTGAAGATGATGCTCTATTTAGATTAGAAATAAGAAAAAAATTAAGAGAAATGATTAATCTAGGATTTAATGATGTTTATAGACATTTTAATGAAACTAAAGAAGGATATACTTTTTGGGATTACATGAGAGGTGCATGGCAAAAAAACAATGGAATGAGAATTGATCACTTTTTAGTTTCAAATTCTTTAATAGACCAAGTTAAAAGTATTAATATTAATAAAGATCCAAGAGGCCGTGAAAAACCTTCAGACCATACCCCGATAGAAATTACTTTAGCTTAAAGATTTTATTTTATTAACCAGCTCTTCGTTAATATTTCGAGGGCCCTTATTTAATCTATTTTTATGTCTTCTCTCTCCTGGAAGTCTAACTCCCTCGAACGATTTCATTTTATTAAAAAATTCATCAGCGTGTTTCTGCCAATTAGTTCCTGAAGTTTTATCAGGTGAGATTGCGAGAATAAATTCTCCCCCACTAGGAGGTCCGCCGTCATTATTATCTTTTGCAGCTGTCTCAAAACTAAAATTATCACCAACTAATGCGCCAGCCATTAATTCTACCATCATTGCTATGGCAGAACCTTTATATCCCCCAAAAGGAAGTAATACACCTCCATCCGCTATTGCTCCTGGGTCAGTTGTTTCTTTACCATCCTTAGTTAAACCAGTTCCAAGTGGAACTTTATGCCCTTCTCTTTTAGCAACTTGAACTTCACCCATTGCCATTGATGCAGTTGCCATATCGTAAACTACAGGAGTTTTTCCTGGTCGTGGCCATGCAAAAGAAATTGGATTTGTCCCAAACAAGGGTTTGATAGCTCCAGCGGGTGCTACAGCAGGCTTGTAGGATGTGCAAGCAAAGGCAACTAAACCTTCCTCTGCTAATTTTTCTGTCTCCGGCCACATCGCAGCCATATGATGAGAATTATTTATAGCAAGTACGGCCACTCCATTTTCCTTGGCAGCTTTTGCTAATTCAGGTAATCCTTTATTTAAAACTACAGGGGCTAAACAATTATTCCCTCGAACTTTTATTACTGATGCTGAAATTTTTTTTACCTCAGGTTTTCCTTTACCATTAATTTTTCCGCTTTTTAAACCACTCACATATGCAGGCAACCTAAACAAACCATGAGATAAAGATCCATCTCTTTCAGCATTTCTTATTAATTCAGAAAGGATAGATGCTGTTTCATCATCACAGCCATTAGCTAGTAAAGTCTTTTTAGCTAAATCAAAAATTTCATCTAATGTGAGGGAAACGGTACTCATCCCAATATTAGATATTATTAATGGTTAAAGATCAATTTTTATTTAACAGCCTTTAAAAGATTTAGACATATTGCCAATTAAATCGAAGTATAGATCTTTGCCAGGGTTAAGTGTTGCCCCTAATGGATCAATTACGCCTGTTGCAACGTTAGTATCTTTTGCTACAGCCTTAATAATATCAGGGTTAAACTGAGGCTCTGAAAATATACAGCTTACTTTATCATGCTCAATTACTTCTCTAATTTCAGCCAATTGCTCAGCACCGGGCATAACATCTGTATTTACTGTAAATGCGCCTAAAATATTAACACCAAATCTCTCTTCAAAATATTGATACGCATCATGGAATACTATTGATTTAAAATCTTTATTTAATTCAGATTTTACTTTCTTAGTTAACTTATCTAAATCTTTATGAGCTTTTTTTAAATTTGCCTTATATTTAGCCTCATTTTTTGAATCATTCTCAATTAAATGCTCTGCCATTTCACTTAAAATTACTTTTGCATTCATTGGATCTAACCAAATATGGGGATCATGTTCACCATGTGCATGTTCTTCATGACCGTGCTCATCGTGACCATCTTCTTTATGCTCATCGTCATGTCCGTGCTCGTCATGACCATGTTCTTTCTCTTTTTTGTCATGATCGTGATCATCATGATCGTCCTCTTTCTTTGCATGATCATCGTGATCATCTTCTTTATGACCATGGTCGTGTTCCTCGAAAATATTTCTCTCTCTAAATTTAAGTTTTGTTAACCCTTTAATTTCCATTAATTCAATTTTTTCACCTTTTTTGGCAATCGATTTTAATGGTTTTTCTAAAAAATTTTCTAAGTCCTCACCAACCCAAAATACTAAATCAGCTTCTTGCAACATTTTCGCATGAGTTGGCTTAAGTGCAAATCCATGAGGAGAAGCATAACCGTCTACTATTAAATCTGGTTTTGCCACCCCATCCATTAAATAACTAGCTAGTGAATGTATTGGTTTAATTGATGTAACTACTTTAATTTCTGCATTTACAGGTACAAAAATAGTTAAGAATGATAATATTGATAAGATAAATGGTAATTTTTTTATGTTTTTCATATGTTGTATAATTTAAATGTTATAATATAACACTATGTAATAATATAACATTTATAAGTCAAGGAATAATATGAGCTCAAATCAGAATATACTTGTGAAGTTAAATGGAGCTGGTTTAAGTTTAAATAATAAATGGCTTGTCAAAGGAGTATCACTACAAGTTGAAAAAGGTAAAATAGTTACTCTAATTGGTCCTAATGGATCTGGTAAAAGTACCACAGCTAAAATTGCGCTAGGTATTTATAAAAAGATTGATGGTTCTGTAGAAAAATACACTAGTAAAGTTGGATACGTACCGCAAAAAATCTCAATTGATTGGACACTACCACTAAGAGTAAACGATTTCATGGTATTAACTGAAAGTATTAGTAATGAATTAATTGATGAGGCCTTGTCTTTAACTGGTGTTATTCATCTAAAAGATAAAAATTTAGGTGATTTGTCTGGCGGAGAGTTTCAAAGAGTATTACTTGCAAGAGCCATTTCAAAGAAACCTGAGTTATTAGTACTCGATGAACCAGTCCAAGGTGTAGATTTTACTGGTGAAATTGCTTTATACGAATTAATTAAAAAAATTTCTGATGAGTTAAATTGTGGTATTTTATTAATTTCTCATGACTTGCATACGGTAATGAGTGCTACAGATCATGTTGTTTGTTTGAATGGTCATGTCTGTTGTTCAGGATCACCAATGGATGTAGCGAAAAATAATGAATACAAAGCTTTGTTTGGTGAACAGGCTTCTCAAATTTTATCTAGATATGAACATAGACATGATCATGTTCATACAAGTGAAGGTGAAATAAAGAAAAATTAAATGCTAGATGATTTTTTTATTAGAGCTTTAATAGCAGGTGTTGGGGTTGCCATAGTTACTGGACCTCTTGGATGTTTCGTTGTCTGGAGAAGATTATCCTATTTTGGAGATACTTTAGCCCACTCTGCATTACTTGGAGTAACACTAGCTTACTCAATGGAATTCAATATAGCATTTTCAGTATTTATAATTTCATCTTTAATAGCTTTAACTTTAATACAACTTCAAAAAAGAACTAATCTTCCAGGTGATGCTTTGCTTGGTCTTTTAGCTCACTCATCACTCGCAATAGGTCTTGTGGTCATTGGTTTTTTATCATTTATTAGATTTGATATTATGGGATTATTATTTGGAGATATATTGGCTGTTACAGCTAATGATCTATTGATAATATGGATTGGAGGAGCATTAATCCTCTTAGTTCTAAAATTAATTTGGAAACCTTTGTTTGCATCAACGGTTAATTATGAATTGGCTGAAGCAGAAGGTTTAAATCCTGATCGTGCAAAAGCTATTTTTACTATTCTGATGGCAGCGATTATTGCTATTTCAATAAAGATGGTTGGTTTATTATTAATTACAGGAATGTTGATCATACCAGCTGCGATGGCTAGAAATATCTCTTCAAGCCCTCAGAAAATGGTAATGTATTCAATTATAGGTGGTTTGTTGTCAGTAATTTTAGGATTATTTTCTTCACTAGAATTTAATACTGCATCTGGACCTTCAATTATAGCAGCATCTTTATTGTTATTTATTTTATCATTATTAAACATTAAACAGTCGATTAAATTGAAAAATTAATGAGGAATCGGTAAACTAAACAAAATGCATACTCTTTCAAAAAATCAGCAAATTATTTTTGATATAATTGATAAATCACCTGAACCAATGAAAGCCTATTCAATTCTTTTCAATGTTCAAAAAAAAGGAATTAAAGCTCCTCTTCAAGTTTATAGAGCATTAGATAAGTTAGTTGAAATTGGAAAAATTCATAAAATTGAAAGTAGAAACGCTTTTATTGCATGTCAAAATTCAAGTTGTCAGGTGTCAAAAGCTACTGCTTTTTCTATATGTGAAAGTTGTGAAAAAGTAACAGAAATTAATAATTCTAGTCTTTCAAAATATCTATCAAATTTTAAAGACAAAGCTGGTATGAAATATAGTAAATATAATCTTGAATTTTTTGGTTTATGCAAAAAATGTATAACCAAATAAATTTGAATTATTAATGATATTTTTTACCTTAAAGATTTTACTTGCAGCAATAATAATAGCATTCGCCAGTTGGCTTTCAGGACAAAATCCAAAACTTGCAGGTTTTATTATTGCTTTGCCTCTTGTATCACTCATAGCTATAGCTTTTTCCTACTATGAGCACAATGATATAGAAAAAACAGTTCTTTTTACTAAGAGCATACTAGTAGCGGTACCTGTGAGTTATTTATTTTTTTTACCCTTCTTTTTTGCAAAATCATTTAATATGAATTTCTTCCTAATTTATGGCACAGGCTTAGGTTTTATAGTTGTTGGTTTTTTTATTCATAAATATATAACTAATTTTCTCTAATACTGTTACACCTTAATAAATTTGTAACATTGATGTAATAATTAATAAAAAGGAGAAAATATGTTTATAAAAAAATATCTAAAGTGGATCAGTACTTTTTTAGTTTTAGTAGGAATACTTCTTACAAACTTAAATATATATCCATTAAATATATATTTTCATGGATTAGGAGTTGTGGGATGGACTATCGCTGGATTTATTAGCAAAGATAAAGCGATACTTACTAACTTTGGATTACAAATACCATTATTTTTAATAGGAATTTATAAAATTATTATCTAGTGAAAAATACTAACAAAATATTTCTAGGTGAATTTATCGGAAGTAGCTTTTTAGTAATGGTTATTGTTGGATCTGGAATAATGGCTGAAAACCTCACAAATGATAATGCTTTAAGATTAACAGCCAATACACTTGCAACTGGAGCTGGTCTATTCGTTTTAATAACTGCTTTTGCAAATATTTCAGGTGCACATTTCAATCCTTTTGTAAGTTTAGCGATGTTTTTAAGAAAAAAAATCAATGGAAACCTTCTGATCATATATATTCCTGCCCAAATACTTGGTTGTTTGCTAGGTGTTATGTTGGCTAATGTTTTTTTTGAACACAATATTCTTGAGTTATCAACAAAAAATAGGGATGGCTTTCATATTTTCTTATCTGAAATAATTGCTACTTTTGGTTTAATTTTTATTATTTTTGCTACTCTAAAAGATGGCAAAATAACAATAGCTGCAAGTGTAGCTACATATATTATGGCCGGTTATTGGTTCACATCATCAACATCTTTTGCAAATCCAGCTGTTGCTATAGCAAGAACTTTTACTGATTCTTTTACGGGAATTAATTATTTGAATACGCCTGTATATATTTTAGCTGAATTTTTGGGAGCTCTAATAGCTGTATATTTTATTAAGAAACTAATTAAATAAAACAACTTTATTTAGAAATAAAAAACATTTTAAAGTAGACACCAGTATTTAATAGTATATTAGTCGACGAATCTATCCCCTAATCCTTAAATTAATTTATTCTTTAATAGAATTTTTTTTATTCTCACATAAAACAGATCTTAAGTCATGAATCGATAGGAACCGAAAACAATAATATAAAGGAGAAAAAAATGGATATGACTTTAGTTTACACGGTTATAGGCTTTGGCCTTGCCGGTTATAGCGTAATCGCTAACGACTCAATTCAAACACTAGGTACATTTATAGCTTCAAAAAAGAAGTGGTTTAAATGGTATACACTTGCAGGATCTGCATCAGCTGTAATGATTATTGCGTTAGCATGGGGATGGTATTCGTATGATGGTGATATTTCTTATGGAAGATTAACTAGAATACCTTATCAAGAAATTCAATGGTATCACGCAGTAGCGCCTGCAATACTATTATTATTAACAAGAATTGGAATACCGGTATCTACTACTTTCTTAGTTCTTTCAGCATTTGCCTCAACAGTTGTGCTTGAAAAAATGCTTATGAAAAGTGTCGTTGGCTATGGTTTAGCAGCAATGGTTGCTTACATCGCCTGGATAGCTGTTTCTAAATTCATTAATGAAAAATTTGATGAAGTAGACGAAAAATGGGTAGGCTTCTGGAGAAATAGTGTTTGGATTTCTTCTGGTTGGTTATGGTGGGTTTGGTTGTCTCACGACGTGGCTAATATAGCTGTGTATCTACCTAGACAATTAGATTTAACATTGCTTTTAATAGTAATGGGTTACTTTACAGCACTGTTATTCTATATTTTTTACATTCAAGGTGGACCAATTCAAAAAGTTGTTCTTGAAAAAACAGGAACAAGGTACGCAAGATCAGCAACAATTATTAATGTAATTTATGCTGGTGTCTTATTCTACTTTAAAGAACTAAACGATTTACCTATGTCTACTACATGGGTTTTTGTTGGTTTATTATGTGGAAGAGAACTTGCTATAGCTACCATGAACAAAGAATATAAGTTAGGTTATGTCTTTCCATTAATTGGAAAAGATTTCCTAAAAATGGTATTCGGATTAACTGTCTCAGTAGGTATAGTGCTTTCAATACATTATATAATAATACCAAACGATTGGTTTTAAATATATTTTTGTGGTCGTATTAATTATTTAATACGGCCATATATGTCTTGATATCTAGCTATTTTTTTAAAAAGAGATTAAAAAAGTAATAATTAATATAAATAAAACAATAAATACAGCTGCACTTGATAAGTCTTTAATCTTTTTAATTTCAGGGTCTAGATCAGTAGTGACTCTATCACACAGTTTTTCAACTGCAGTGTTCATTATTTCAAAAGCTAATAAAAGGAAATACAATACAGATAATATAATCTTATAGTTTAAGTCTATATTTGATAAGAAAATATATGGAATTAAAAAAACACCCAGTACCAATTCTAAAATAAAAGAATTTTCTTTTGAAACAATTTTTAAGCCATTTAAAGAATTGATTAAATTACTGTATAATTTTTTTATCATTATTTTACTCTTCCATACACATCTTGATACCTAACAATATCAGATTCTTTTAATATAGATCCAACTTGAGCCTCGATAATTTTAACTGGTTTTTTATAAGGATTTTCTATTCTATGGATTGCACCTAATGGAATAAAAATAGTTTCATCAGGATTCATGGTAAAATATTTTTTATTTAATGTAATTTTAGGTTTGCCATGAGTAATTACCCAGTGTTCAGCTCTATGATGATGTTTCTGAAGACTTAATATACCTTTAGGTTTTACATATAATTCTTTAATTAAGAATTCCTTACCATTAAATAAATTAACATAGCTTCCCCAAGGTCTATGAAATACATTCTTCTTTTTATAATAATGTCTTTTATTTCTTCCGTACATCTTACAGATTTCTTTCCAAGATCCTAAATCAGACCAAGGAATATCTAATTTGATCGCATTTATATCTTTAGTTTTTTCTAATATTGCATAGTCAAAAGACTTCGCTGTTGCTTTGATGAATGTTTGTTTGTTTAAATAATATACATTACTTTTATATTTTGCTTTTAATACTGCTTTATTACAATTTCGATAAATATTCGGTTGGTACTTTTTAAAATTATTAATGATTGAATCTTTTCTCAAATAAAACATTCCAGAATTCCAATAACCTTTTTTACTTATTATTTGTTTAGCTTTGGCCTCTTTTGGTTTTTCTATAAATTTAGTTACTTTGGTATTTTTTGTTAAAAAATAGCCAAATTCACTTGAAGGCATTGTGGGCTTAATTCCAAAGATAAAAATATTATTTTGAGTTAATTTCTTTTGGTTTTTTTTGATAGCTTTATTAAATAGACTTACTTTCTCTATCAAATGATCAGCTGCTAGGAACATTAAAGGTTGTTCGTTAGGTATATCCTTTATTAATGCCGTACTTAAAATAGCTGGTGCTGTATTTCTTTTGGCTGGTTCTAAAACTATTTTGAATTTTCTTATTTTGTGTTTCTTTAGATGATATTTTACTTGTCTTAAATATTTTGCATTAGTACTTATAATTGGATCATCATATATCGATGCTTTTACTCTCTCTAAAGTTTTACCCAATAAAGTCCAATTGCCAAAATCAATAAATTGTTTAGCTTGATGTTTTTTAGCGTTAGGCCAAAGTCTTGTGCCAGCTCCACCACATAAAATGACTGGGCGAATTTTCATCAAATTTTTGAATAATCCTTAAATTCGTTTTTCTTACCTGGATGTGTTGGTGCTCCTAAATATGCAGGTCCTACAGTTTGTGCGTATTTCCAAAGAGTTCCTGATCCAAAATCAGATTTTCTAGCCTTCCATTTTCGTCTTCTTGAAGCTAATTGTGCTCTAGTTAATCGAACATTAATTGTTCCTTTCTTAGCATCAATATCTATAATATCTCCATTCCTTAACAGAGCGATAGGTCCACCTAATGCAGCCTCTGGTCCTACGTGACCTACACAAAATCCCCGAGTTGCTCCAGAGAAGCGTCCATCAGTTATTAAGGCAACTTTTTCTCCTTTACCTTGACCATAAATTGCGCCTGTTGTTGAAAGCATTTCTCTCATACCTGGTCCACCAACTGGTCCTTCATATCTGATAATAATTACATCACCGTCTTTATATTTTCTACTTTGAACAGCTTTCATTGCACTTTCCTCATTATCAAAACATCTTGCTCTTCCAGTAAATTGTAATTTTTTAAGTCCAGCAATTTTAACAATTCCTCCTTCAGGAGCTAAGTTTCCTTTTAAACCAACCACTCCACCCGTTGGTGATAAAGGATTTTTAAAAGATCTCATTACTTTTTGTTTAGGATTAAATTTAATTCCCTTTAAATTTTCTTTCATTGTTTTACCTGTAACTGTCATACAATCACCGTGTATATATCCACCTTCATAAAGAGTTTTTAAAAGCATTGGTACTCCACCTGCTAACCACATATCTTTAGCAACATATTTTCCACCTGGTTTTAAGTCCGCAAGATACGGAGTTTTTTTAAATATTTTTGCTACATCCATTAAATCAAATTTAATACCTGCTTCATTTGCTATTGCCGGGAGATGTAAGCCTGCATTGGTTGATCCACCTGTTGCAGCAACAATTGTTGCAGCATTTTCTAAAGCCTTTCTTGTAACTATATCTCTTGGTTTAATTTTTTTAGCTAATAACTCCATAACCATTCGACCGCTTGCTTTTGCATACTTATCTCGTTCTTCGTACGGAGCTGGTGTTCCAGCTGAATAAGGTAGTGCTAGACCAATCGCTTCAGATACACAGGCCATAGTGTTAGCAGTAAATTGTCCCCCACAAGCTCCTGCTGTTGGACATGCAACTAATTCTAATTTTCTTAGTTCTTTTGCAGACATTTGTCCTGATGAATGTTTTCCAACCGCTTCAAAAACATCTACAACGGTCACATCTTTGCCTTTGTATTTACCTGGTAGTATTGAACCACCATATATAAATACGCTTGGAACGTTTAATCTAACCATTGACATCATCAAACCAGGTAAAGACTTATCACAACCTGCGATACCTACTAATGCATCATAACAATGACCTCTTACAGTTAATTCAGCACTGTCAGCAATAACCTCTCTTGATATTAATGAGGATTTCATTCCTTCATGCCCCATAGCAATACCGTCGGTAACTGTAATTGTACAAAACTCTCTTGGTGTTCCGCCTGATGCTCTTACACCCTTTTTAACAGACTGAGCTTGTCTCATTAAGGCAATATTACAGGGAGCTGCCTCGTTCCATGTTGATACAACCCCAACAAAAGGCTTAGCAACATCTTTTTCTGTTTCTCCCATTGCATAATAAAAAGATCTATGAGGAGCTCTATCGGGTCCTAAAGATGTATGTCGACTTGGCAATTTTTTCTTATTAAATTTCCGCATTATAAACTTTCAATTGTTAAAGATATTTTTTTGATATCATTTTTTAAGTTACTATAGTTAGTTTTTTCTTGTTCAACAATATTTTTTGGTGCCCTATCGACAAATCCTTTATTTGATAATCGTTGTGAAATCTTATTTAATTCATCTTGATATTTTGTTTGTCTTTTTAGTAAATTTTCTTTGATTAAACTTAAGTCAACATTTTCATCAAAATAAATCTTAAAAATATCACCTGAAATTACAAGGGTTGCAAAAGGTCTATCTTGATCGTTTTCAAAAAAATTATTGATACGACCAAGTTTTTTTAAAATTATTTCATTATTATCCATCAAAGATCGATTTTTTTTAGCTATCTTATTCATTGATAGATCTACAAAAGAACCTGGACTGACATTTAGTTCATTTTTAAACGATCTTAGTTCTGAGATAATATTGATTATTTTCTCCACATCCTTTTGCGATTTGTCTTTTTTAACTTTTCCTGATGGCCAGTTTTTGTACATAAGAAAATTTTTATTCGATTTATCAAACTTGTTTTTTAACCATATTTCTTCAGTAACAAATGGGATAAATGGATGAAGCATAATAAGTATTTGTTTAAAAACATAAGCTGATACCTCTTTTACCTCTTTTTTTGATTTCTCATCATCTGAATAAAGAATTGTTTTTGAAAGTTCGATATACCAATCACAGTATGAATGCCAAGCAAATTGATAAGCATTTTTGGCTGCCTCATCAAATCGATAGTCTTTTATATTCTTCTGGATTTTGTCTTTTATTTCTATCAATTCAGAATAAATCCATTTATTGATATTTAAACTAGTTTTGGGAACTTTATCAGTCTTGTTAAAATCACAATTGTTTGTGATTAAAAAATTATTTGCATTCCACAATTTATTTAAAAAGTTCCTATAACCTTTTACTCTATCCTCGGAAAGTTTTACATCGGTTCCAGGTGAAGCCATTGAAAGCAAAGTAAATCGTAAAGCATCTGCACTATATTTTTCAATTAAGTCTAATGGATCTATTACATTACCTTTAGATTTAGACATTTTTTGTCCTTTTTCATCTCTTACTAAAGCGTGAACATAGATATCTTTGAAAGGTTCTTTATTAAGAAATTCCATTCCAAACATAATCATTCTTGCAACCCAGAAAAAAATTATATCAAAACCAGTTACTAAAACTGTAGTTGGATAAAATTTTTTTACGAAATCTTTTTTATCTGGCCATCCTAAAGTTGCAAACGGCCATAAACCAGATGAAAACCAAGTATCTAATACATCAGGATCTCTAACTAATTTGACGTCTTTTTTATAATGCTTCTTAGCTTGCTTGCCTGCTTCTTTTTCATTTAAAGCAACAAATATTTTATTATCAGGTCCATACCATGCTGGTATTTGATGACCCCACCATAACTGTCTAGAAACACACCAGGGCTCAATATTATTCATCCATTGAAAATAAGTTTTCGACCAGTTATTTGGAAAAAAATTTGTTTTTTTTGTTTTAACAATTTTTTTTGCTTTGATAGCTAATTTTTTTGCATCAACAAACCATTGCTCAGTTAAAAAAGGTTCGATAACAGAATTAGATCTATCTCCATAAGGAACTTTATTTTTTATATTTTCCTCTTTAACAAAATAATCTTTTTCTTTAAGTTCATTTAATATTTTTTTACGGGCATCAAATCTATCCAAACCTACATAATCTTTAGGAGCATTTTCATTTATTTTACCCTCTTCAGTAAAAACATTTATTATTTCGAGTTTATTTCTCTGCCCTACATCATAATCATTAAAATCATGTGCTGGAGTAATTTTAAGCGCTCCTGTTCCTTGTTCTGGATCTGCATAATTGTCTTTTATTATTTTAATTTTTCTACCTACAACAGGTATAGTGACTGTTTTACCGACAAAACTTTTGTATCTTTTGTCTTTAGGATTAACTGCAATAGCTGTGTCCCCAAGCATAGTCTCAGGTCTTGTGGTAGCTATTGTGATAAATTCTGATGATTTATCTATTGGATACCTAATATAGTAAATCTTAGAGTTCATTTCTCTTTGATCTACCTCTAAATCTGAAATTGCAGTTTTTAATACTGTGTCCCAATTTACTAATTTTTCTGCTTTGTAGATTAGTTTTTTTTTATGTAATTCAACAAATACCTTAATTACAGATTTAGATAAATTTTCATCCATGGTGAATGCATTTCTGGACCAATCACATGAACAGCCAAGTTTTTTTAATTGATTAATAATTATATCACCGTACTGATTTTTCCAATCCCAAACCTTTTCTATAAACTTTTCTCTTCCAAGAGTATTTTTATCTAAATTTTCATTTTCAAGTTTTCTCTCAACAAGTGCTTGAGTAGCAATACCAGCATGATCTGTGCCTGGTTGCCATAAAGTTTCATAATTATTCATTCTGTAATATCGAACAAGCATGTCTTGTATTGAGTTATTTAAAGCATGACCCATATGTAAACTTCCCGTTACATTAGGTGGTGGAATTACAACTGAAAATTTTTTAGAGTTTTTTTGTGGTTTAAATAGTTTATTTTTTTCCCAATATGAATAAATCTTATCTTCTACATTGGAATGTATATATTTATCACTCATATTGGATATGATTAGTTTATAATTTATTAATCTAAATTAACAATAATCAAATTAAAACGTTATTTAATAGACTAATCCTAATAATTTTATATAAAACTGAAGTAGCTAAAAGCTAAAACATAAGGCAACGTGGCGGAATGGTTACGCAGAGGATTGCAAATCCTTGTATCCCGGTTCGATTCCGGGCGTTGCCTCCAAAAAAAATCTTGTTTTAGTTAAAAAAAAAAGTAAGTTTGCTCTTTACATTCCTCGGTAGCTCAGTTGGTAGAGCAGTTGACTGTTAATCAATTGGTCGCAGGTTCGAGTCCTGCCCGAGGAGCCAAATTTTACACAACTTTTGAAATATTGTTTGAAACCTGTAACGATTTATTAAATTTCAATTTTTGATCAGCATTAAGTTCAGAATATAATTTAACTAAGAAATTATAATTCACATTCATATGACCCTCTTGAGATTTTTCTAAATTAACTAAGTATTCTGAAAAATCTTCAAAGAAATAGTTTATTGGAACTTTAAGATAATTTGATAACTGTAATAATCTTATCGAACTAACTCCGTTAGTTCCTTTTTCATATTTTTGTATTTGTTGAAATGTTACGTTAATTGCTTTTGCTACTTTTGTTTGTGTTAAACCTAAAGCTAACCTTCTAAGCTTAAGCTTATTGCCTAAATGCTTATTAAAATTATCTTCCATTAAGACCCCTCTTAATTTTTATTAAAAACAGATTGAACAAGTTTTTAATCTCCACTGCAACAACATTATTTTTTTATTTCCTCGGAAAAAACCTAAATGCCCAAAATATGTCAAGCAATACTTGAAGGATATTTTGATAAATATTCCTTGAAATTACTAATATCTATAGTATCTGGCTCAGAAAAAGTTTAGTCCTATCACTCTTAGGATTAGCAAAAAATTCCTTAGTATTCGCTTTTTCTACTATCATTCCCTCATCCATAAATATCATTTGATCAGCAACTTCTTTAGCAAAACCCATTTCATGAGTTACAACAATCATAGTCATACCTTGTTTTGCAAGATTTACCATTACATCAAGCACTTCTTTGATCATTTCTGGGTCTAAAGCAGATGTAGGTTCATCAAAAAGCATTATTTTTGGCTCCATACATAAAGCTCTTGCTATTGCAGCTCTTTGTTGTTGTCCTCCAGATAATTGGCCTGGATATTTTTGTGCTTGATCAAGAATTTGTACTCTTTCTAAATGTTTTAATGCAAGTTCTTCCGCTTCTTTTTTTGGCATTTTTTTTACCCAAATAGGAGCTAATGTACAATTATCTAAAATTGATAAATGAGGAAATAAATTAAATTGTTGGAATACCATACCAACTTCAGCTCTTATTTGCTCAATATTTTTTGTATCCTCAGTTAATTCAGTTCCATCAACAATAATATTTCCCTCTTGATGTTCCTCTAATCTATTGATGCATCTAATCAAAGTCGATTTTCCAGATCCTGATGGACCACATACTACAATTTTTTCTTTTGGTTTAACTTCTAAATTAATCTTTTTTAAAACTTGAAAGTCACCAAACCATTTGTTCATATTATTAATTTGGATGATGCTATCTGACATAATTTTTATCTATCTGTTTTATATTTTTGCTCTAAATTATAGCTATATTTACTCATTGCATAACAAATAATCCAGAAAATTATTGCTGCAAAAACATAACCCTCCATTGCAAAACCTAACCATTTTGGATTAGTTTTTGCTAAATTTAACATTCCAACTATTTCCAATAGACCTACAACAAATATTAAAGGAGTATCTTTAACTAAAGCTAAAAATGTATTAGCAATTCCAGGAATTACTAACTTTAATGCTTGAGGAAGAATTACAAAAATATGCATTTTCCAATATCCCATACCCAATGATTTTGCAGCCTCGTATTGACCTCTTGGTAAAGCTTGTAGACCACCACGTATTACTTCTGCCACATAAGCAGCTTCAAATAATGAAATCGCAATAATTGCTCTTACTAATTTATCAATGAAGAAATCCTCTGGTAAAAACATCGGAAACATTACTGCTGACATAAATAGAACTGTTATTAAAGGGACGCCTCTCCAAAATTCAATAAAACCAACAGAGATATATCTAATTAGAG
>CACJJV010000009.1 GCA_902593845.1 uncultured Pelagibacteraceae bacterium
AATAGATAAACTTGGTTTAGTTAAAACAATAATAAGATAAAAAATGAAAACATTTATACTCTTAGCTCTAGTAATTGTAATAGGTTGGGTACTTTTTAGGCCAATTTCTCAAAAAGAACTTAATAGATATAATGATAAAAATAATTGGCCAGACATGAGCTAATGATAAATTTTATAAATTTTTAATACAACAATTGTTATTCCTTATTTGTTTTCACTCTTTAAAATAATCTGATTAATTTCATTTGCAACAATCCTTGAACCTTCAGATGATAAGTGACAACAACTGTCAATAAAAATATCTTGTGAATTGTAATCATGCAGTATGGAGACTAAATCTAAAAAAATAAAATTTGTATCCTCATAATTCTTTAAATTAGAGTTTATTTTATTAATTATCTCTATTCTTTCTTTTTCAAAATTACTTAATAATTCAAAATTTTTTTTTAGATGTAGGGGTGATAATATGGGAGTAAAAATAAATTTAGTACTTTTAAATTTCTTACTTTTAATTTTTTTCAATTGATCAGTATAAAGATTAATAATCTTTTTATCTGAAACAAAACTTCTCTTACTATTTTTATATTCCGGCATTTCAAAAAATTTCAAAACGTAAACTTTACGCATTATTTTAAAAAAATTGATCTCACCCCATATAGGTAATTTTTTATATTTAAAAAAAAATAAATCTTCAGAAAAAAAATTGATGTAATTAGACCAATTAATTTCATCATTCCATTTTTCTCCAAACAAAAGATACAAATCTATAGGATTAAAATTTGAAATATAGACATACTCTATATTTTTTACTTTTGAAAATTCATTTAAAAATTTTCTTGTAGATTGTTTAGGTGAATACGATGGTACAGAGGCATTAATAATTTGGTAAGTATTATTAAAGTTTTCTAAATGTCCTGCTATACTATCTTTATAATTTAAATTCCATCCAAAAGGAACACTGTCTCCTATAAGAACAATTTTGGAATTTTTATTATTTAGATCTGTTTGATATCCATTTTCTTTAACTCTAAGTCTATTTTTATCTGTAAAAACTTTTATATTTGAATTATATGCAACGTTCTTTTTTAAATTCATAAAATTGTTATCAATTTCAGTAAAAGCAAAAGTCAAATTTGAATGCTCAAAAGTTTTAGATATTTTTAATTTTAAAAAAATTAATGACGATAGCTCAATTAAAAAAATTATTACCACAACAATTACAGTTATACTTTTCAAAATTTTCATTTAATTTAATTTTCTTAGTCTAATTCAAATTCTTTGGTATAATCTTTTTTAAGGTTTGGATCTTGTTTTGATTTTTCTAAAATACAATTTCCTACAACTAAATAGTCTAATTCTGTTCCCATAAAACAATTAAAAGCGTCAGTTGGAGAATTAACTATAGGCTCCCCTCTCACATTAAATGAAGTATTTACTATTACCGGACAACCGGTTTTTTCTTTAAATTTAGAGATTAAATCGTAATACGGTTTATTAGTTTCTTTAGTGACAGTTTGTATCCTTGCTGAGTAATCAACGTGAGTCACTGCTGGTATCTCAGATCTTTTGATGTTTAATTTATCTATGCCAAAAAGTTTCTTTTGTTCCTCGTTCATTTCAATTTTTTTATTAGAACTTACATCAGCTACTAATAACATGTATGGACTATCTACATTTATATTAAACCAGTCAGATAAATCTTCCCTTAAAATTGATGGAGCAAAAGGTCTAAAACTTTCTCTATATTTTACTTTTAAATTAAGATTTTTTTGCATTTTGTCTGATCTTGGATCACCCAAAATTGATCTGGCCCCTAAAGCTCTTGGACCAAACTCCATTCTCCCCTGAAACCAACCTATTGCTTTTTCATTGGATAAAAATTCTGCTGTTTTGATTATCAAATCTTCATAATGAAATGTTTCAAAATTAGCACCAGCTAAATTTAATTCCTTTTCGATTTCTTCTTGATTAAATTCAGTTCCTAAATATGAACCTTTCATATCATCATTAAGATTAATAACTCTCCTTTTTTTTTGTTCAATATGCCAAAGAGCTAGAGCTGCCCCTAAAGACCCACCAGCATCTCCTGCTGCAGGTTGGATCCAAATATTATCAAAAATCTTTTCTTGAAGAATTTTTCCATTTGCTACACAGTTTAAAGCCACACCTCCAGCTAAACATAAATTTCCTATGTTATATTCTTGGCGAACAGCTTTTGCTAACTTGATCATTATTTCCTCAGTTACTTTTTGAATTGAAGCCGCAATATCCATATGAAATTGAGTAATTTTTTCATTTTTTGCATCACGAGGTTTTTGTCCAAACAGATTATGAAATTTTTTATTTGTCATTGTAAGACCAGTCGCATAATTGAAATATCTTTGATCTAATCTAAAAGTTCCATCATCTTTTATATCAACTAATTCTTTCACCTTATCTTCATAAATTGGATTTCCATAAGGTGCTAAACCCATAAGTTTATATTCTCCACTATTTACTTTAAAACCTGTATAATAAGTAAAAGCAGAATACAAAAGTCCAAGTGAATGAGGAAAATGAATTTCTTTTTTTATCTCCAAACCATTTTTTTTTCCTACAGCTACGGTTGTTGTTGCCCATTCACCTACACCGTCAGCAGTTAATATAACTGCTTCCTCAAAAGGTGAGGGAAAAAACGCACTGGCAGCATGACTTAAATGATGATCTGAGAAAAAAATATTTTCATCAGACTTAAAGTTTTTATCATGTTCTTTAAGTTTATTAAATAAAAGATTTTTTTGAAAAAGTTTTTCTTTAATCCATATAGGCATAGCTTTTGCAAATGAAACAAAACCTCTTGGTGCAAAAGCAACATAGGTTTCTAATAATCTTTCAAATTTTAAAAAAGGTTTTTCAAAAAAAACTATTTGATCTATTTCACTCAATTTCATATTTGAATACTTTAAAACAAATTCGACAGCATTATGTGGATATCTTGAATCATGTTTTTTTCTTGAAAATCTTTCCTCTTGTGCTGCTGCAACAATTTTACCATCTTTTAATAAACAAGCTGCACTGTCATGATAAAATGCAGAAATACCTAAAATTGAAGTCACTTTAAAAAATTGTATAAATAAATGGTGCTACTGCTGAACCTTGAGTTAAAACAATTAATCCACCAAATAAAACAAGAACTATTATAATTGGTAAAAGCCAATATTTTTTTCTTATCTTTAGAAACTCCCAAAATTCTTTTATAAAACTCATATCAAAACTGATTTTTCATTTTACTTTTTGGCCCTTTTTTGTCGATCCAATAAGTTTCTTTTTTATTAAATTTTAAATTTAATAAATCTTTCTTAAATAATCGCATAATAATTCCAATAGGTGTTACAACAATGAAAAATATAATCCCCATAATTATTGGAGATATAAACTTTCCAAGTAGTAATCCAAATTTAAACCATAATCTATTTAAGGGTGTAAGAGTCCTTGAATTAATTAAACCAAGAGATAAAAAGATAAACGAGATTATTAATGACCAAATTCTTAAATCATTACCTTTTAAAATTGGATAAAGCCCTATCAACAAAAAGACAATAAAAAATACTACACCAAAGCTTCTATTAGAACTTAATTTGACTTCATCCATTTAAAGATTTTTGAGGTTTCATATCAGATTTATTAATACCTGCTACTCTAACTGGCTTTTTCATTGCGTCTCTTCTAAATGGTTCACCTAGCTCTTGGTTTAATATAACTTCTATAAAAGTAGTAATCCCTTTTTTTTGATCTTCACAAGATTTTTTGATTGCATTAGTTGTTTCATCCATTGATTTAACTGTTACTCCTTTTAAACCACAAGCATCAGCTACCTTCGCATAACTTAATTCAGGATCCAATTCAGTTCCGACGAAATTATTATCAAACCAAAGAGTTGTATTTCTTTTTTCAGCACCCCATTGATAATTTCTAAAAATAACCATTGTAATTGCTGGCCACTCCTCACGAGCACACGAACTCATCTCATTCATGCTAATTCCAAAAGCTCCATCTCCCGCAAAACCAATTACAGGTGTATTAGGACATCCAATTTTTGCACCTAATATTGATGGGAAACCATAGCCACAAGGACCAAACAAACCTGGAGCTAAATATTTTCTTGGTTTCTCAAAGGTCGGATAAGCATTTCCTATTGCACAATTATTTCCAATATCACTTGAGATAATTACATCTTCAGGCATTCCAGCTTGAATTGCTCTCCAAGCTTGTCTTGGTGACATTCTATCTTTATCTCTCTCTCTTGCTTCTTTGTTCCAGACTGTTCCTTCATCATCATCTTCATGATCAAGACTAGATAATTTTTGTAACCATGCAGATTTTGTTTGATGAATTAAGTCTTTTCTTTTTTGTCTATCTATATCGCCTGCATTAGATGATAATTTATCAAATATTTGTTGAGCAACTAATTTTGCATCTCCGCTTATTCCAACAGTAACTTTTTTAGTTAAACCAATTCTATCAGGATTGATATCAACTTGGATTATGCTAGCTTTCTTAGGCCAATAATCTATACCATACCCTGGAAGTGTCGAAAATGGATTTAGTCTTGTTCCTAAAGCTAAAACAACGTCTGCTTTTGAAATTAATTCCATAGCAGCTTTTGACCCATTATATCCTAAAGGTCCTACAGCCAATGGATGACTTCCTGGAAAACTATCATTGTGCTGATAGCCAGAACAAACTGGAGAGTCTAATTTTTCTGCAAGTTTTTTTGTCTCTTCAATTGCACCACCAATTACAACTCCTGCACCAGATAAAATAACTGGAAACTTTGCATTTGATAAAAGTTTTGCAGCTTTATCTATAGCCTCTGCTCCTCCACCTTGTCTCTCTAATCTTACTATTGGTGGTAATTCAATATCGATAACTTGAGTCCAATAATCTCTTGGAACATTTATTTGCGCTGGCGCTGAGCCTCTTATTGCTTTTTCAATTACTCTATTTAAAACTTCAGCCATTCTTGATGGGTCTCTAACCTCTTCTTGGTAACAAACCATATCTTTAAATAAATTCATTTGCTCTACTTCTTGAAAACCTCCTTGACCCATAGTCTTATTTGCCGCCTGAGGTGTTACTAATAATAATGGTGTATGGTTCCAGTAAGCAGTTTTAATCGGGGTTACTAATCCAGTGATACCTGGCCCGTTTTGTGCAATGACCATAGACATTTTACCTGTAGATCTTGTATAACCATCAGCGATTAGTCCACCATTTGTTTCATGAGCTACGTCCCAAAAAGTAATACCTGCATCAGGAAAAATATCAGAGATAGGCATGAATGCTGAACCTATTATTCCAAAAGCATGTTCGATGCCGTGCATTTGTAAAACTTTTACAAAAGCTTCCTCTGTTGTCATTTTAGTCATTAATAGAACCTTTCTAATCTAGCAAATGTAATAATTTTTTTTATAAAACTATTTCTTAATTGTCGCGATTAATATATAAGATTTTTGAAAATTCAAACAAACAAATCGACACGATATAATGGCTACTGACATCATAATTCACGATAAAAAGGATAATGTAGGGGTTGTAGTAATCGAAAAAATAACACCAAAACAAGACTGTAAATGCTGGATTATGGAGGATGATAGCTCAACAGATATTCAATCAATGGATGAAATACCATTGGGTCATAAAATTGCTATGACAGACTTAAAAGAAGGAGACACAATTTTAAAATATGGTCACGACATAGGAAAAGTTGTTAAATCCATAAAAAAAGGTGAGCATGTACATGTTCATAACGTAAAAACAAAAAAGTGGTAAATTGATGGAAATTCCAAAAAGTTTTTTAGGTTACAAAAGAGAAAATGGAAGAGCGGGAACTAGAAATCACGTAATTATTTTACCAGTAGATGATATTTCAAATGCTTGCGCAGAAGCAGTTGCAAACAATATAAAAGGAACTATCGCATTACCTCATTCATATGGACGATTACAATTTGGAGCGGATTTAGAATTACACTTTAGAACAATGATAGGTACAGGAAGCAATCCAAATGTTGCTGCTGTGATTGTAATTGGCATTGAACCAAAATGGACTAAAAGAATTGTAGATGGAATAGCAAAAACTGGAAAACCTGTGGAAGGTTTTCATATTGAACGAACAGGTGATATTGGAACAGTTATGAAAGCTTCCAAAAAAGCACAAGAATTTGTCATGTGGGCTTCAGAAAAACAAAGAGAGGAATGTCCAATAAGTGATTTATGGATTTCAGTAAAATGTGGAGAATCAGATACTACTTCAGGTCTTGCGTCAAATCCCACAGTTGGAAACTTAATGGATAAACTTGAGCCACTTGGTGTTCATTTATGTTTTGGTGAAACTTCAGAACTAACTGGTGCTGAAAAAGTTTGTGCAACTAGAGGTGCAACAAAAGAGGCTTCAGATAAATTTATGAAAACTTGGAGCGCATATAATGATTTTATTCTAAAAGAAGCAACGGATGATTTATCGGAAAGTCAACCAACTGCTGGAAACATTGCTGGAGGCTTAACGACTATTGAAGAAAAAGCGTTCGGAAATTTTCAAAAAATTGGTGATTGTAAATTTATAGATGTTTTAGAGCCAGCAGAGGAACCAAAGAAAGGTAAAGGATTATACTTTATGGATACTTCTTCAGCTGCAGCAGAGTGTGTAACACTACAAGCAGCAGCAGGTTTTAATATTCATCTGTTTCCAACTGGGCAAGGTAATATTGTTGGAAATCCAATAGAACCAGTCGTTAAATTAACTGCTAATCCATTGACCGTTAAAAGTATGGGTGAACACATTGATTGCGATGTATCAAAAATTCTTTCAAGAGAAATGAATTTATCAGAGGCGGGAGATAAACTTATTGAGACAACTCTTAGAGTTGCTAATGGAAGATTAACTTGCGCAGAAGCTCTAGGTCATAAGGAATTTGTTATGACTAAACTTTATAGAAGCGCATAATCACTTTATAAAAGATGGTCTTAAAAGATTACTTGGTGTTAATACCAGGTATTATACTTGCATTTATTCTTTATTCTCTTTCTCAAGGTTTTAATAATATTATTGGTATTGAACTTTTAGGATATAGCAAAAGCCCAATCTCTACAGCGATGATAGCTATTCTACTAGGAATTTTTTTTGGAAATTTTTTTAAAATTCGAGAAAGTTTTCAAAAAGGATTAGATTTTAGTAGAGACTATATTTTAAAACTTGGAATTATCTGCTTAGGAATACAATTAAAACCTTTTGAATTTTTAGAATTTGGAAAAGTAGCAATTCCATTAATAGTAATTTGTATAGTTAGTGTTTTAATAGTAATAAAGCTCATAATTAAAAAGCTCCAAATACCAACAAGGATGGCCTACTTAATATCAATTGGTAGCACTGTTTGTGGCACTACAGCGATCATGGCAACCGCACCAGTAATCAAAGCTAATAAAAGTGAAATTTCTTATGCAATTGCTAACATTACTTTATTCGGAATACTATCATTATTGTTATACCCCTACTTTGCAAATTTTTATTTTGAAGGAAACTCATTATTTGCAGGTCTCTTTTTAGGAACTGCCATACATGAAACCTCACAGGTAGCTGCAGCAGGATTAATATACGAACAACAGTTTAATAGTCCTGAGACTTTAAATATTGCAACAGTTACAAAGCTTATAAGAAATACTTTTTTAATTGTTATGATTCCTATTTTTGCTTTTCTTTATAATAGAAGTCAAAGAAAAGAAAATGGTTACTCTATTTTAAGTATATTTCCATATTTTGTTTTGGGTTTTGTTGGGATGATAATTTTAAGAAATGTAGGTGATGAAGTTCTTTCAAATAATAATAATTGGATCGATTTCATAAATACAATTAAAACCTCTTCTAAAATTTTTTTGACTATGGCTATGGCAGCTATAGGCTTATCTACAAATTTAAAAGATATTAGAAATATGGGTTATAAACCTTTTATTGTTGGATTTACATCAATGTTGACTGTAGGAATTGTAAGTATTTTAACAATTGAGATCTATGTAAAATTTTTTATTTAGATTGTTTAACTGTCTTTTTAAAATATTTTTCTCTAAATTTTGAAATCGATCTTCTAATAAATGCAGCTCCTATTCCTAAAATAACAGCAAACAGGATTGAAAATAATCCATAGAAGAATGGCATATCCTCTGAAAACTCCTTAATAAACTTTGAGAAGAAATTTAAATCTGGTGAAGTTACTGATGTGACTCCGTTCTTAATCTCCTCAGCAAAAAAAGTATCGTAAGCTATTACAATCCCGACTATTAATAATAAAATTGCTAACAAAGCTTTTAATCCAGAGCTGTCAATCTGCTCCCCAAGCTTCTGACCTACTTGAACTCCGACTATTGATCCCACAACTAACATTAAAACTAACATTAAATCAATTGACCCATAATTAATTGAATGAAGAAATGTAACTATCACACTTACAAAAATGGTCACAAACAATGAGGTTCCTGGCACTAATTTTGTCGGCATCTTAATAATGTAAATCATTGCGGGCACTAAAATGAATGCACCGCCGATACCCATGATAGCTGCAATAAAACCGACTATTAATCCAATTACGATAGGTGTAAATATACTTTCATATAATTTGGATTTAGGAAATCTCATCCTAAAAGGAAGTCCATGGATCCAATAATGTACATGTAATTTTTTCTTCTCTACTATATTTTTTTTGGCTTTATCAATTTCACCCAAACTTTCCACCAACATCAGAGTCCCAATTATTGCAAGAATGTACATATAGGCTAAAGAAATTACTGTATCTATTTTTCCAATATCTTTAAAATAAGTGAAAGTAAAAATACCTAATACAGTTCCTATTGTTCCACCAATTACGATCATTAATCCCATTTTATAATCTAAAGTATTTTTTAACCAATGAGTGGTAGATCCAGATACAGAGGTTGCTAGGATATTGTTGGCCTCATTTGCTACTGCATAAGCTGGGGGAACACCCATAAAGATTAAAAAAGGTGTCATTAAAAAACCACCTCCTACTCCAAACAAACCTGAAAGAACACCAACAATTGCACTTATTAAAAGTATTTCTACTGGATTAATAAAGACTTGAGCTATAGGTAAAAATACGTCCATCAAATATAAAAACTTAAAATATTACTTATTTAAAAGTAATAAAAGTTCCAACTAAGATAACACCCCAACATGCAGCTATAGCTGAAAAAATTCCAGTTTTAATAAAAGTTGATTTTTTATTAGCTATGATATTTAGAATTTTTAAATTTGAAAGATGCATCTAAGTCCCTGAATACACCCAGCAAAAAAATTGTCAAACTATAATTAGTAAATTGTTGCTCCAAAAATTTTAATCTCGTCATCCTCAACCCCAAGTACCAATCTTCCTAGAAACTCTCCAGGTATTTCCTTGTTGGTCTGTTTGATTAATACTGTTATGTGCTCACCTCGTCTTAAAGTTCCAAAGGGTTTGTAAGTTTCCTCTAAATTTGTGATAATTTTATTGTTTGCCCATTGTTTACCTAGCTCAACTTCATTTGCTCCAAATAGCATCTGTGTTGAAAAATCTTTAGTAAAACCTCCATAATCCTTCATATTTGAGGCTCGTACTAAATTTTCCCAAAAAGGTTTGCCGATCTTAAAAATCTCTTCATCTGACTTTGATAAAAGATCCATAAATGTTCTTAAAATAAATTATGAGGCCTTCTTTTTCTCTTTTTCATCAACAATGTGATAAACCGGAACTTTTTCTAGAGTAAATTTACCAGTTTTAGGATCTCTTCTTGAAACTGTCAAACAATGCCAATTTTCATCATCTAATTTCATATGATCTCCTCTATAATAATAACCTGGCCAACGAGTTTCTTCCCTAAACAAAGTATGCTCAGTAACACATTGTGATGTCAAAGCTCTGTGTTTCAACTCCCAAGCTCTCATTAACTGATGATAATCTTCGGCACCAACGTGCTCTAAATCCTCTTGTAACCAAGTTAAAAGTTCTAAAGCTTTTTTTAGTAAATTTCCGTTGGTCATATAATTTGAAGTGATACCCCCAACGTATTCATCCATAATCTTTTGAAGTCTTTGCAATCCCTGTATTGGAGAAATATAACTTGGTGAAACTGTTCCTCCAGTTATCTCGTTTTGAGCAACTGTAAATGTTTCTAAGGGCTTGTAGACAGCTTTTTTAAAATTATCACATTGTTTATCTGTAACATTAATTCCTTCAGCTTTTTTATCTTCAATATATTTTACTGCTGCTTTTGCTGCTAATCTACCCTCTGTAAAAGATCCTGATGAAAATTTATGTGCACTACCACCCACTGTATCCCCTGCACCGAAAAGTCCATCGATTGTTAACATTCTGTTGTAACCCCAGAAGTATTCTGGTGGAGACAAATCTTCAGGTCCACTAACCCATGCTCCTGAACATGTCGCATGTGATCCCATAACGTAAGGTTCTGATGTTGTTAATTCAGGATTTGTATACTTTGGATCAATATTTTGTGATGCCCAAACAACAGCTTGTCCAACGGTCATCCCTAAAAAGTTTTCCCATCCAACTGTTTCTAAATGTGGATCTTGAAAAGCCTCTTTAGTTACCATGTGGATCGGTCCGCCTCCGGCAGCAACTTCTTGTATAAATGCGTGGTTTCTTAAACAAGTAGGAGTTGGATGATGATCAATATATTCGCCAACTAATTCTTTAGTTTGATCATACCATTTTTTTTCATAATTTTCACCATTAGCATTTTGTGTATATGTTTTTAAATGTAAAAAATATGCTCCAACAGGTCCATAACCATCTTTAAATCTACACAAAACAATTCTATTTTCCATTTGAGTCATCTTTGCGCCTGCAGCAATAGGTAGTGCATATGCAGATCCATTACTCCATGGTGCATACCAAGTTCTTCCCATACCTTCTCCAACCGCTCTTGGTTTAAAAATATGCGATGCACCACCTGCAGCAACAATAACTGCTTTAGCTCTAAATACATGAAAATCTCCTGTTCTCATATTAAATCCAACAGCTCCACCAATTCTATTTTCTTGAGCTTCATCCATTAATAAATGAGTAACCATTATTCTATTATAAATTTTATCTGCAGATTTTTTTGCTGCCTCAGCAACGATTGGTTTATAGCTTTCACCATGTATCATGATTTGCCATTTACCTTCCCTTAAGTATCTTCCAGTTTTTTCATTTTTCATCATCGGAAGACCCCACTCATCAAACATGTGAACAGTTGAGTCTACATGACGAGCCATATCATAACCTAAATCTTCTCTAACCATTCCCATTAGATCATTTCTGGCATATCTAACATGGTCCTCAGGTTGATTTTCATCCCATTGCATACCCATGTAACAATTGATTGCATATAAACCTTGTGCGACTGCACCACTTCGATCAATATTTGCTTTTTCAACACAAACAATTTTTAAATCTCTTCCCCAATGTCTGGCCTCGAATGTGGCTCCAGTACCAGCCATTCCACCACCAACAACTAGTACATCACACTCCTCATAATGTGTTTTGTGCTTTGCCATTAATAATAAACACCTTTTTTAAAAGACTCTTTTGGAACTGATGGTAATTCTTTATTAGTATTTAAACCTTCTGGCTCACTATATAATCTTTGTGAATTAATTTCTCCTTGGTTAGGAGTGTCGCCTTCAGCAAGTTTAGGAATAAATTTTCCCCAAGGTTTTGTTGTTATTGGGGATACAAAATTTTTTTCTGTTCCATTTCTAAATTTAATTTTCCAGGAGATGGTTCCTTTTTCTTCTTCTCTTCGAACTCTCACACTATGACCCATAGGAGCAAAATCAGCATATCCTCGCACGTCAATTGCATGATTAGGACATGCTTTGACACATGAGTAACATTCCCAACAAAAATTTGGTTCAATGTTTTTTGCTCTTCGAATATTTTCATCTATGTGCATGATGTCCGAAGGACATATATCTACACAATGTCCACAACCATCACATCTTGTCATGTATACAAAAGTTGACATAATTTATTTTTTTCCTTTTTTTAATAACATATTAATAGTGTTTTGGCTCTTCTCTTTTTATACCTAATCCAAATTGCTCAGGGGCATCTGCTGGTGGAGGAAGATTGTCTCTTGAACCATCAGCTTCAGCTAGATTTTTTTGTATTGCTGCTCCAGGTTTGTAGAACATATGGGCAAATTTAGACCAATAAACACCACCAAACAAAATTAAATTAGATGCAATAAATAAAGTTAAAAACAAATATGATAATCCCATTTGTCCATTAAATTGAGTGTAAGACCATGCTAACCCAAAAGTTGAACATGCAAGTAAAGCTAAAACAAATAAATCAGCTTTGATAATTCTATACCAAGGATGAGCTTCCGCTGATACGTCTACTCTTAAAAAAAACCAAAACCAATACCCGCCCAAGCAAGTTAATATTGCTCCTGCATGCCAAATTAATGACCAAGTTTGAGAACTTGGTTTATCAGTACCTGTGTAACAAAAAACTAAAACAGCTGAAGACACCCAAAATAAAATTGTTCCATACATTCCTAGAACATGGGCCAGTCTTCTTTTACCAAAACCTAATTCAGAGGTAGTACCAATATCAACAACTGTTGTTTTAGCAATCACGGAAACTTTTTCTCCAACACCAAGTTCTTTTGTCGCTGAAAGTTTTGCTTTTTTTGCGTTATTAAAAAAATAAGTCAAATTTTTATGATGTATCATTTGAATAATAGTTCCAACTGCAATCAACAAAACCATTGCAATAATAAAAGATTGCATAGCAAACGGTGAAATGGTTTCTGATAAAATTGAAAATGGATTGTTGCTTAACATTTCCGCCTTTTGTTAAATTTTGAATTAATTTTACAGTTTTATATATAGTTGAATTTATAGTTCAACCTCAAACTAGGGTCAATTTGTCTTTAATAACAGGCTAATTATTTCTTTTATAATGTTGTTTGTTTGGAATGACCGAACGTACTCCACCCTGAGGATTATCTACATCTCCTTCTCTTCGGGGAATCAGATGAAAATGACAATGTAAAATAGATTGACCAGATACAATTCCTATATTTGTGCCTAGATTAAATCCTTTAACTAATGGATCTTTATTGATTATTTCTTTTTTTACAATTTTTAAAAGATCATTACAGGCAACCAATTCATCATTAGATAAATCAAAATAATCTTTTATGTGTCTTTTAGGTATAATCAAACAATGATGTTCCGAAACTGGATATGAGTCATAACTTGCATATGCCAATTCATTTTCATGAGCACATCCACTTTTTTTAACATTACAAAATAAACAAGGATTGTTTGGGTCTTTCATTTACTAAAATTTATAAGAATTACATTTATTTATAACTTCATCATATTGTTTTGATAGAAACTTGAATTTTTTTAGATTTTTTCTTTCCCATTTAAGCTCATTTATAGTTTTAACTGAAGTAACACCTTTGCCAGATCCTATTAATAATATTTCATCATAATTTTTTATTTCTTTAAGCAAAATATCTTTTTTAATTATCTTTCTTATTTTTGTTTTAAAAAATTTATAAGTATTTCCCTCATAATAATCCTTTTTGGGTGTAAAAAATTTTTGATCTTTAACAAATAATAAATTTGAGGTTCCAGTTTCTAATAATTTTTTATTAGATACTAATGCAATATCTGATTGGGAGTTATCCATTTTAGATAAATAAGATAAAATCTTTTTGTATTTTAAATTTTTAAATTCTGGTTTTTCTCTTTTTAATTTTACTAACCTTAAACTAAAATTTAATTTTGGTTTAACTCTTTTTCTTAAAGATATTGAAATAATTTTCTTATTTATAGCAATTCTTAATAGATGATTATATTTCCTCTTTTTGGATAAATTTTTATTAATTATTTTTAAAATATCTGACTTTAATGATTTTTTTTTTATTTGATATTTTTTTAATGATAAAATTAAATTTTTTAAATGATTATCAAAAAATAAAATTTTTGCTGGTTTACCAAAAATCCACATCGTTGTAAAAATTCCATGATCTCCCCAAAGATCTTGGAACTCTATCTGTTTTAAGTCTTTAAGCTGATAAGATTTTTTTAATAAGTAAGTTACCATTGATAGTTAAAAAAGATTCTGGGTGAAATTGAAATCCATATATTCTTTCCTTTTGATTTTCAAATGCCATCGCAACTTTTGAATTTAAACATCTCATAGTTATCTCAAAATTATAAGATTTGAAAGGTTCTTTTAATTTTAAAGAATGGTACCTACCAACTTTAAATATTTTTCCTTTTTTGAATAAAGATTTATCAGTAATGACTTTTACATTCGATTGAAAACCATGATAAATTTTTTTTTGTTCAATAATTTTTGCACCCTCACAAAATAAAATATGTTGAAATCCTAAACAGATACCTATTATTTTTTTTTTACCTTTATATTTTTTATAAATTTTTGAAGTGATTGGATAATCTTTAGGATTACCTGGTCCAGGTGAAAAAATTATTGTTGATGCTTGCTTAATTTTATTTTGGCTAACTTTATCATAGTTATCACACTCAACTTTATCAAATAAAGCAAATTGATGAACTACATTATGAGTAAAAGAGTCGTTATGGTCAATTACATAAATCATTTGAATAAATCTATTAACGCCTTAGCTTTAAGAAAATTCTCATTAAACTCATGATTGGCGTTACTATCGACAACGACACCTGAGGCAACTGAAATTTCGGATATGTTTTTAAAATTTAAAATTGATCTTATAATTATATTAAATCTCATATCACCATTAAATTTTATGTAACCAAAACTTCCTGTATAAATGTTTCTATTTTCTTTTTCCTGATTATTTAAAAGATTAAGCGTATTTATCTTTGGACAGCCAATAACTGAACCACCTGGCATCATCGCTTTAATTATTTCAAAATTATTTATATTTTTTTTTAATTTTCCCTTAATTAGGCTAACATAATGAAAAAGGTCTTTATATTCCTCAACAATTTTTTGTTTAGACAATTTTACTGAACCTACTTTGCAAATTCTTGATAAATCATTTCTTTCCATGTCAACAATCATATTATGCTCTTTGGTTTCTTTTAAATTTTTTCTAAAATAATTTAATGCTTTTATTTTATTTAACTGCTTAGTTTTTTTTACAGTCCCTGCTATTGGTTTTGTAGATATGTTGCTTCCTTTTTTAATAATTAAAGTTTCCGGGGAACAGCTAATAATTGAGTAATTATTATCTTTAATCATAAAGGCCTCCGGAGCTAGATTGGTATCAGATAACCTTGAAAAAAAATCTAACGGATTGATTTTTGACTTTGTTTTATATTTTGTGCAAATTTTAATTTGATATGTCTCACCACTCTTTATCTTTTTCTTAAATTTATTGAATATTTTTGTATAATTTTTTCTATTAATATTAATTTTAAAGTTTCCACTTTCAAAATTTTTTACATCATAATTTAACTTGTTGCTAAGTTTGATCTTTTTTTCTGGTTTATAAAAAATACCTTTCGGAAAGTTAAAATTTTTTTGTTTTGGGACTTTTATATCAATCAGATTATTTAACAACTCATATCCAAAAAAACCAATGAAAAGATCTGTGTTGGTTGATTGTTTTTTATTTTTTTTTATTAAAAAACTTTTAATATTTTTATTATTTAAGATTATTTTTTTTGAAAAATCGGTGTAAAGATCAAACCCGTTTTGAGATTTATAAATAATGTAGGGTTTCCCTGATAAATGTATTTTTGTTAATTGATTTGTTCTATTCAATTTATTCTGTTTTTAATCTTAAAACTGGTTCTTCTTTTATTGGTAAATGAATTATTGCTGCAAAAACAGATAAAGCAATTGCTAAATACCACGCATAGTCATATGACCCATAAATATCATGAAATAAACCTCCAAGATATGCACCAAAAAAAGAACCAATTTGATGACTTAAAAAAACTATTCCATATAACAAGCCCAAATATTTTGTTCCAAAAAGATGAGCAACTATTCCACTGGTAGCCGGTACTGTCGATAACCAGAGGAACCCAAAACTTGCTCCAAATATAAATGCTGCAATATTACTAGCTGGGGTAAATATAAAGAATATTATTGAAACTCCTCGCAAAAAGTAGATTGCACTTAAGATTATTTTTTTACTCATTTTTGCAGAAAGATAGCCACTTAATAAAGAGCCAAAAATATTGAATAACCCAATTAGAGATAAAATAGCAGCAGCAGTCCAATCTTCAAGACCTCTATCTATTACATACTTAGGAACATGAGTTCCAACTAAAGTAATATGAAATCCACAAACAAAAAAACCAGATACGAGTAAAATATAACTTTTTGTTTTGAATGCTTCATTGAGTGCTTCTGAAAATGATTGGTCTGATGTTTTTTCCACTCTTTCAGTTGCAGATGGAGATCTTACGAAGTAAGCAGCTACTAAACCGGCAATTAAAAGCATTCCGAAAACGAATAATGTATAATTCCATCCAAATTCATTTAGAGAGTAACTTGTGAAAATTGGTGACAAAAAGTAACCAAACGATCCAACAGCAGTTACGAAACTCATTGCAATAGTTCTTGTAGATAAAGGAAAGTGTTTTCCAACAATAGACATTGGAATACTAATGGCTGTCCCCCCTAATCCTATTCCAATTAACAACCCCATGTGTATTTGAAAAAATATTCCTGTATTAGGTCCTGTATATAAAAAGAATATTCCAGCAGCGTAAAAAATAAATGCTGAAATAATTGCTATATGACCACCATACTTATCTGCAATAGCACCAAAAATAGGTCCAGTTAATCCCCACATTAACATCTGCATTCCTATCGCAAAACCAAATGCTGTATTGCTTATTTTGAGACTTTCATTGAAATCCATGAAAAACAAACCAAAGGTTTGTCGTACACCAAGAGAAATTAAAACAACAAAACAAGCCGCAAATAATGTGATTAATGCTGTCCTGGATTGAAAAAATTTTTCTGTGCTCATTTCAAATGTCTTAATGCTTGTTTAATATCAGCAATTAAATCATTTGGATCCTCAAGTCCTATATGAAATCTGACTAAATGTTCATCCTTTGCTAAATTCATAAATCTTCTATTTCCTGTCTCCCTAAATTCTTGATGTAAAACCAAACTCTCAAAACCTCCCCAACTGTAACCATATCCGAATAATCTAAGCGAATTTACAAATTTTCTGACAGAATTGATATTATTTGATTTTATTTTAAGCCCCATTAATCCTGAGGCACCAGAGTAATACTTTTTCCACATTCTAAAATTTAAGGAATTTTTCTTAAATGGATATAAAAGTTTAATCTTTTTATTTTTTGACAAAAAAGCTGCAATCTTTTTTGCATTTTCTCTATGTCTATCTAATCTAACATCCAAAGTCCTTAAACCTCTAGTAATTAAATATGCATCATCAGGTCCCAATCTTAAACCTGTTATTTTTTCAGCTGCTTTCACTTTTTGGAAAACTTTTTTATTAACTGCTAAGCTTCCACCCATAACATCAGAATGACCAGAGTAATATTTAGTAGCAGATACAATAGACATATCAAAACCAAGTTTTATTGGTTTAAGATAGTAAGGTGTACCCCAGGTATTATCTATTGCTGTTAAAATTTTGTATTTTTTTGCAATTGAAACAATTTTTCCAAGATCTTGAAAATCAAAAGTATTGCTACCTGGATTTTCAACAAAAATTAATTTTGTTTTTTTTGTTATGCTTCTCTCTAAAGTTTTTAAATCATGTGGATTATAAAAAATTGTTTTAATATTAAATTCTTTTAAAAAATCTTGAGTTAAAACTCTCGTAGGACTGTAAACTGGGTCGGCAGCAATTATTTCATCACCAGGTCTAACAACGCTAAATATAGCTAAAAATACCGATCCAAAACCTGTAGGAGTGGTAAATACATGATAACTATCTTCGAGCTTAGTTAAAATCTTTTGTAAAATATAGGTTGTTGAAGTTCCTTGTCTTCCATAATCGTAATGACCACCAACTGGATTTTTTTGAGCCTTTTTTTGTGTCTTTCTTATATGCTTCATTGATTTAAATATTATCGTTGAAGCTCTAACTACTGGTGGATTTACTGACTGATTATGAAAATCTTTTGCAGTATGTTTTAAAAATGTCTTAAATGATTTTACCATAAAAAAATTGATAACTTTAAAGGACAATGCTATATCCCTCACATAATTTCAATTAAATTATAACAGAAGGGAATAATGGGATATCCGAAAAAACATAGAGGCCGAAGAAAAATGGGCTCAAAAAAAAGAAGAGCTAGAAAAAAAAATAAAAAGAAATAGTCCTCAATGAATTCAATTGAAAAGGCAAGATCCATTAGTATATGGATTTTTATAGTCCCTTTTGTTGCAGTAAATACCTGTCTTATACTAGTAACTCAATTTCATAGTTTATTCCCAGATCAGACAAACATTTTACATAATACAATTCCTTATTTTGATGGTGGTGCTTCTATCAGTAGAACAGCTAGACCTTACCCCTCTTGGTTAGTATTTAAGCCCGCAATGTTTTTGACATCTTATTTATTAATCAGATATTGGTTATTTAATAAAGACATCATTAAATATTTTGAAGTCGACCATAAAAATTTAAAAAGAATAGTTTTTTTTGGTATTGCCTCAGCAGTTGCTCTAACTGTGCATTCAATTTTTTTAGGTATCAAATTTGATAATGACTTATACAAACTTTTTAGAAGAGTAATAATGCTATCTTTTATAGTTTTTGAAATCGTTGCCCAAGCTTACTTGGTAGCAACTTTTTGGTCTTTCAAAGAGAAATTGAAAGATCATATAAACCCGATAGTGCTAAATCTTAAAATAATTTTAGTTTCAATATTAATTATAGTTGCAGTAATAAGTATACCTATTGTCAGTCTACCCGGTGATGATTTTTTTGGAATTCAATTAAAGTTTTTAAAACATGCATTGGAATGGGATTACTTTATCGGAGTAATCACTTTTTATTTATTAACATTTTTTATGTGGAAAAAACCAAATTAATTTTTGATCCAACCGCCGCCTAAAACTTTATAACCAAATTTATCTTTATCATAAAAAACACAAGCTTGTCCTGGAGATATTCCATCTTCAAATTCTTCTAAATTAACTTGGGCTGTACCATCATTATTAAAATTTACTTTTCCCTTAAGAAGATTGCCTGTTGATCTTACTTTAACAAAAATATTTTTTTTAAATTCATCTCGATTAACAAGTAAATTTAAATCATGAAGTTTAATATCTTTTTTTCCAAGTTTTTCTCTTGGGCCAACAAAAATCTCATTTTTTTCTGCATCTATCTTTAATACATATAATGCATCTTTATCCGAAACTTTAATTCCTTTTCTTTGACCTATTGTAAAATTAATTATTCCGTCATGCACTCCAATCACTTTTCCATCTAAATTTTTTATATTTCCTTTTTTAAAAGAGTCTGGTCTAAATTTTTGAATTACCGAGGCATAGTCGCCATTAGGTACGAAACAAATATCTTGACTATCTGGCTTGTCCGCTACGTTAAGATTTAGTTTTTTTGCTATAGATCTTGTTTCATCTTTAAGCATGCCTCCTAATGGAAATCTTAAATAATTTAATTGTTCTCTAGATGTATTAAATAAAAAATAACTTTGGTCTCTATTTTTATCGATAGCTCGATACATATTAGTTTGATTGTCAACAGTAACACTTTTTACATAATGACCAGTAATTAATGCATCTGCCTTAAGGTCTTTCGCAACTTCAAATAAATCTTTGAATTTTACAGTTTGATTACATTGCACACAAGGAATAGGAGTTTCGCCTTTTAAATAGCTATCAACAAAGTTATCAATTACTCCTTGTTTGAACTTGTTTTGGTAATAGAGAATTTTGTGCTCAATATCTAATTTTTGGGCGACTCTTTTTGCATCCATTATGTCCTGACCTGAGCAGCATTGTTTTGATGCAGCAACCTCTTTACCATCATCATAAAGTTTTAAAGTTATACCAATAACTTTATATCCATCTTTTTTCATCATTCCAGCAACTGTAGATGAATCCACTCCACCTGACATTGCAACAACAACCGTTGTTTCTGATGGATTTTTTTTTAAACCAATAGAGTTTAAATTATTATTCATTTGATGGTATTTATACTTATTTCTAATATAAGTTAAATTAAATGATTTTTGATTTTGAACCAGGCGACAAAGTTTTCAATCCAGCAAATAAAGATTGGGGAATAGGACAAGTTCAATCAATAATCAAAGGTAAAATTACTGTTAATTTTCAAAATGTTGGTAAAAAAGTAATAAACTCTGAAAATATAGAATTAAAAAAAATAAATGACTCAAAGTGATATTAAAAAAATTGTTGAGAGTCTAATTCAAACTTTTTTAGATGCAGGAAAAATTTCTATAGATCTTAGAAAAAAAGGTCTTACTAAAGAAATAAAATCCGATAATACACCTGTAAGTAATGGAGACTTAGAAGTTAACAAAATTTTGAGTAAAAAAATATTAAGCTTAACGCCAAATATCCCAATAGTATCTGAGGAAACATCAGAAAATAAATCAAAAAATAACCTGGAAAATTTTTGGTTAATCGATCCAATCGATGGAACTTATGATTACATTAATGATCTGGATGAATTTACAATTAATGCAGGATTAATAATTCAAAAAAAACCTGTTGCTGGATTAATTTATGCCCCAGCAAAAAATAGAATGTTTTATTCTTATGGAGATGATTTTTCTTTTGAATTAATTAATGGAGACCCAATTAAATTAGATAACTCAAAAAATTTTGATAAAAACGAGATTAAATTTGTATCCTACTCTAACAAAATCAAACCAGAAATAAATGAAATATACAAAAAACTTAATGTTAAAAAATATGTAAGAATGAAAAGTTCTTTAAAATTTTGTGTTATTGCAGCTGGAGAGTATGATGGTTATGTTGCAGAACCAAGGGCATCAGAATGGGATATAGCTGCTGGCCATGCAATTTTGAAACACTCTGGTGGAAGTGTAACTGATTTCAATGGACAAGAAATTTTTTATGGAAAAAAAGATTTTAAAAATCCAAGTTTAATTTTAAAAAGTAAAAATATTCAATAATGGATGAACAGCTAAGAATTATTTTGATTATAGTTATTTCAGTTTCAATTTTTGGTTTACTCGTTTTTGTCTTTGTAAAAAATTATATAAAAAATAAAATTGATTTTTTAGTAAAAGAAAATAAAAAAAATAAGTTAAAGTAGTTTTACTATTTTTATAAAATCATCTTTTGCAATTTCCATTACTTTTTTTGAGGTTTCAAAATCAAAGCCGTTTCTTGCTAATAGGGATATATCTTTTTTATAAAATAAAGATCTGTTATCTTCTATTCTTGCAGGACCAATTCTTTTTTTTTTACATAATTTAATTGCAGAAAAAAAATCTTGGTCTGAATTATCCTCGTGAATTTTATTTACAGTTTCTTTAATATATTCACTATTAATACCTTTACCTATTAAGTAATTTCTAATTTTATTGATTGAGTTACCTCTTTGAATCATACTTTTAGCTTTGCTCTCTGAATAAAATTTATCGTTAATAAACTTATTTTTTTCTAAGTCTGAAAGAACAATATCAATCAAATTAGTAACATCTTGTTTTTTTACATTTGGCACTGAAGTTTTTAAGTATTTTTTTAGTAAGTAAGTTTTAAGCTGTTGTTTTGATGGAGCATATTTTTCCACATAAGAAAATGCAAAATTTCTCATCTCCTCGACAGTTACTTTTAGAGTTTTTTTTTTATTTCTTATAGGAATCATAGAAAGATTTAATATAATATATTTTAAAATGATCGAACAAATTTATACCTATTTTACAATAGATATGCTCTATTATTGGGTTAATTTAGGTGTTCTTCCATTTTGGTTGATTTTAATTTTTTTTCCAACTTCCAGCCTCTGTAGGTATTTCGTAACTTCAATATTTCCATTCATTATTTTGAGTGGCGCATATATTTTTTTATTGTACAAATCTTATTTAAGTTCATACGATTTTGACAGTAATTTTAGCCTTTATTTAGGGATTGATAACATAAAAGAATTATTTTCTAACAAAAATTTTCTTATGATGTTTTGGATACATTTTATATCTATTAATTTATTCACTGGAGGTTGGATTGTAAAAGACTCACAAAAATTTATGATAAGTAAATTTTTATTATCGATACCGCTTATCATTTTATATTTAATTGGACCCCTCGGTTTATTAATTTATTGGTTAATTAGAATTTTTTACGCAAAAAATATAAGTTTATATGACTAAAAAAATCGATTTTTACTTTGATTTCATTAGTCCTTATTCATTTTTAGCTCATAAGAAAATTATCAGTTCTAATAATAGGAATAAATTTAATTATAAAGCAATTCTACTTGGTGGACTTCATAATTTAGGAGGAATTACTGCCCCTGCATTTAATGAGAGAAAAATGAAAAATATGAAAAATGATTGCAATTTAATTGCTAAGAAAAGTAAAATTGACTTTGTGTGGAATGATAAATTTCCAATTAATTCATTATATCTAATGAGAGGCTATCTTTTTGTTAATAGTGATAAAAAAGATAAATATTTTGATCTATGTTTTGATGCTTATTGGAAAAATAATAAGGATATTTCAAAAGAAGAAAATATAAAAAATATACTATCAAAATGTGAGATAAGGCCTAATGATTTTAAAAAAGGCATTGAAGATCAAAAAATTAAAAATGAATTAAAAGATTTAACAAACATTGCTTTTCAAAATGATGTCTTCGGTGCTCCAACTTTTGTTGTGAATAATAATTTATTTTGGGGACAGGATAGACTTGAATATGCTTTAGATGAATTGAATAATTAAGTAATTTTAAATTTACTTTGTTTCAATGCCCCAAAACCCCCATCAATATGCGAGACCTTATTAAATCCCATATCTTTTAAAGATTTTGCTGCAAGAGCTGATCTCATTCCACCTGCGCAAAATAAAACCATTTCTTTATTTAAATCAAGTTTACCTTGCTTAAAATATGAGCTCTCTGGATCAAGCCAAAATTCTAACATTCCTCTTGGAATATGATTTGAATTTTCTATTCTTCCCTCTCTTTCTAACTCTCTTACATCTCTAATATCAATCAGGTTACATTCATTTTTATTAAATTTTTCAAAAGCTTCTTCAGTAGATATAGTTTTAATCTCTTTTAAAGCTTCTGTCACAAGAGTTTGGGATGATTTAATTGTCATTATATTGTAAATATTTATATCATAAATAAAAACATATGAAAAAGTTTTTCATTAAAATTTGTAAATTTTTTGGCTTTGAAATTATAGATCAGAGTGAATTTACTTCTCCTACATTAAATAAAGAGTTGAATGAGGATCTTTCAATTTTAAATAAAAAATCAATAGTCCTTCCGTTAGGAGAAGTAAAAATTACAAGAAAAGTTAAATCAATACTTATAGTTATTAGAGTTAATACAGAAATTGAAGTTTGGGATCAAAATAAAAGAAGATTATTCGAAAAACCAAAAATCGAATATTCAATTCGATCAATAAAGTCATTAATAAACTCTATTAATTATTGTCAAAGCAAATACTTGGATTTAAAAATTAAAACAATAATTCTAGATGACTCTTCAAAAATTGAAAATTTAGATAAAATCAAAGAAATAATAAAAGATGTAAATGGAGAAATTATTTCTCTGGACACAAAAAAATTTGAAGCCAAGATTAAAAAACAAAAAACACAACAAACTTTCTCTAATTTAGCAAGTTTATTTCAGTGTTTTGAGATTGGAAAAGAGATTGGGGAAGATCTAATTTTTTTTATTGAAGATGATTATCTTCATTTTGAAACCATGTTGGAAGAGATGATTGCTACATATGAAAGAGTGTCGTCTCAAGTAGGTAAAGATATTTTTATGTGCCCCGCAGATTATCCATATCTATATATGAATAATGAAAAAACAAATATTCTAATAGGAAATAAAAGGCACTGGAGAACAATTGCTAAGACTTTATGTACCTTTTTGACAAGCAAAAAATTATTGGACTTATATTGGGAAAATTTTACAAAAAATTGTGAAGATCGCCATGACCCTTTTGAAAAATATATTAATGAGATCTATAAAAATGAGTTTTGTATATCTCCTTTAAAAAGTTTATCTGTTCATTTGACAAATGTTAATTCAAGTTATGGTTTGTCACCTTTTATTGATTACAAAAATTTGTGGGATCAAAATAAATAAGCCCCTTGAGGGAGGGGCTTATTACTTAACTAACTAAGAGAGAGTTTGAGGATCCTTCTATGAGTATTCGCTGAGAATATACAGAGAGCGAAGGATCCCCATGTTGTTAACAACTAGTCACGAATTGCGTATGCAATTACACCTGTCTCAGTGACATCAGTACCTTTGGTTTCAGCTTCTTTACTTAATCTTAAACCAATAGTTGCTTTGATGAGGCTAAATGCAATATATGCCACCACAAAAACAAATATGTTTACTGATAATACACCAATTAACTGAGTACTAAAATTAGCACCAGAATTTGTTGCAGGTACAATTAATGTACCCCAAATTCCAGCAAATAAGTGAGCAGGAATAGCACCAACTACATCATCAATTTTCAAAGAGAATAATAGTTTAGTACCATACACTACGATTAGTCCACCTACGGCACCAATTAAAATTGCAGCAAATGGTGATGGTAATAATGGTTCTGCAGTCACAGCAACCAAACCACCAATACATCCATTTAACATTTGAACTACGTCAGTTTTACCAAAATGCAATCTTGTTATAACTGCTGCACCCATAACACCACCTGCACCAGCAAGGAATGTGTTAATAAATATTTTTGATACAGCGATTGCATCGGTAGCCGTTCCCAATGCTAATTGTGAACCACCGTTAAATCCAAACCAACCTAGCCATAAAATAAATACTCCAATTGTAACTAATGGTATTGATGATGCTGCAAAAGGTTTGATCGGTGCTGGGGCTCCAGACTTAGTAAATCTTCCTAGTCTTGGACCAATTATCATTGCACCAGCCAAAGCAGCTGCACCACCAGTTGAGTGTACTAAAGTCGAACCAGCAAAATCAGAAAAACCTGCTTCTGCTAACCAGCCTCCACCCCACTGCCAACCCATTACGATTGGATATATAATTCCTGATAGAATTGCAGCAAATGTAAAAAATGGCCATAACTTAATTCTTTCAGCCATTGTCCCTGATACGATTGAAACGGTAGTTGCACAGAATACCATTTGGAAATACCAATCTGAACCATCTGAATAACCTGTATCTATTTTACTACCATCTGCCCATGGAATAAATTTACCAATATACCCACCTGGATCAATACCATAAGCTAAGTTATAACCTACAAGCCAGAACATTATACCTGCAATTGAGAATAAACCTATATTTTTTGCACAGATTACGGATACACTTTTTGATGTAACCATACCTGATTCTAACATTGCGAATCCTGCAGCCATAAACATTACTAGGAATCCACAAATTAAGAATAATAGGGTGTTAAATATAAACCCTACTTCGGCAGAAACAGTTGTGTCTGCCATACCAGCACTACTCATGTTTAATAAAAAAATTAAACTAATAAGTGGCGCACTTATTACTTTTATTAATTTAGTCATACGACCTCCCTGTTAAAGAGAGCTCTTTTATTTTATTAAATGCTAATAACTAACGCTGATTACGAAAATTGGGTATGCAGTATTTGCATATAGAAACAGCCTTAACGAGAGTTTCGTTAAGGCTGTAAAAAGACGTTATTTATTGAATACTTCTTTTAAAGCTTTTGCTGGTAAAAACTTAACTTTTTGAGACGCAGCAATTTGAATCTGTTCTCCTGTTCTTGGGTTTCTTCCAACTCTAGCTTTTCTCTTAGCTACTTTATAAGTACCAAAACCAGCAATTTTTACTGAATCGTCAGCTTTTAAAGCATCTAAAATTGTGTTGGTAATTGTATCAAAAGTTCTCTCAGCATCAGCTTTACTTAGGTTTAATGCCCCAGAAATTTTGACTACTAGTTGTTTTTTGTTCATTTTAGCTCCGGTTTTATTAGGTTATTTTCATTGTTGTCAAAAGTATTGATAAATCAAGACTTTTTTTAGTATATTAAGAAAAGTTATACACAATATGTTGTGTAAATTAAAAAAATGTTGATTTTATTGAGTTTTTTAAACTCTTTAAAATATTATTAATTGAACAATCCTAAGTCTTTAAGGTCGTTAAAAGTTGTGAAAAACATCAAAGATATTAATAAAAATATTCCGATTCGAAAAAAACCTTCTTGCGTTTTTTGAGATAACGGACGACCTAAAACTTTTTCAAATGCATAAAACATTAAATGTCCCCCATCAAGCATCGGGATTGGAAACAAATTAACTAAACCAAGACTTATTGAAATATATGCCATCATGCTGATAAATGCCAAAACACCAAATTCTGCAACCTGGCCTGAAATTTTTGCTATTCTTATCGGTCCTCCAAGCTGAGAGGTATCAGCTTTACCAAAAATCATTGCACCAATATATTTTAAGGAGGATATTCCTACAAAATAAACTTCATGAGCAGCATGGTATATAGCTTGTGCGGGTCCCAATTTAACGTGATTAATCTCATTATTATAAGCACCTAATTTTATACCGACTATTCTTTTATTAAGTTTGTTTCCTAAATTATCTTCACCTGGAACAATATTAGGTTTTACTTTTAAAATTAATTCATCATATGATCGTTTAACTTTAAAATCTATAATTTCATCAGTAGACATAGTAATAAATTTAGAAACATCCATAATGCTCTCAACTTTGTTGCCATCTATTTCTAAAATTACGTCGTTTTGTTTTAATCCTCCAGCCATAGCAGGGCTATCTTTCTGAACTTCATTGATGACGGCTGGTGTAAAATCTTTACCAACAAAAGTATAAATTGAGAAGAAAATTACTAGAGCTAATAAAAAGTTTGCTAAAGGGCCACCAAAAACAATTAAACTTCTTTGATATAGAGGTTTAAGAGTAAATAATTTTTTTTGGTCTTCTTCACTATATTTTTCTAAAATTTCTTTATGATCCGCTTGAGAATATACATTTCTATCTCCAAAAAATTTTACATATCCTCCTAGAGGTATCCAGCATATTTTCCACCTTGTCCCAGATTTATCATTCCAACCAAAAATTTCCTTACCAAATCCTATAGAAAAATCAGTGACACCCACTCCAAATTTTTTAGCAAAGTAATAATGACCATATTCATGAATAAAGACGACAATTAAAATTAGAATAATAAAAGGTAAAATATAACTTAGCATTTTTAAATCAATTTATACTATCCATCCAATTCTTTAACTCAATCATTCTTTGAGACTTATTTGACACAGCAATTTCTTTTTTTATAAATAATATGTGATTTTTAATTTCTTCCTCATCTCTAAATACTTTTCTTGTTTGAATTAATCTTTCCTTCCTAAACTCAATTAAACTTATCATTTTCTCATAAGTAATTTCAGGATGATACTGTAACCCATAAATTTTTGATTTTCCAACTGTGAAATATGAACTTTGTACTTTATTAATTTTATTTGATGCTAAACAAATTCCGTTTTTTGGTAATTTTACTACCTCATCAAAATTAAACGCTGGAGAATTAAAATTATTATTCTTATTCCTATAAATAGAATTATTTAATCCTTCATTATTAATTATAATCTCATTTGCTATTCCTATATGAGATTTTTCTGCTTTTTTTACCTCTCCTCCGGCAGCAGTTACTGCAACTTGCATTCCCCAACAAATCGCTAAAATATTTTTAACTTGTTTTTGGCATTCTCTCATAAATTCAATTTGTCTTTTTATCTCTGGTGTATTGTTATAGATGTTCAAACTACTTCCACCCCAAATTAACCCATCGTATTTTGGAAGTTTATTTTTAACCTCATCTAAATTTTGATCCGAGGATGGATTAATAACATCAAAATGATAATTATTATTAAATACATTAAGACTATCTTTTAAACTCTCAGTATGTGTTTGAATACCTACTTTTAAAAAATTTTGATTTTCCTCTTTTAAATTTCCCTCAACTATTAAAATATTAAGATTTTTCATTTAAAACAAATTACCAGACATGCTGTGTTGATACATTATTTTCATGTCTTCAATGCTCAATTTCTTTGGATTACCATTCGTTGATGGATCCTCTAAAGCCATTTTTGATAAACGATCAATTTGTAAATCTTTTTCATTTATGACACTTGATAATTTATGTGGAATTTCAAATTTTTCTCTTAAATCTAAAATCCATTTTAAAAAACCATCAAAAGATTTATCTTTTAATTCAAGATATTCTGAGATCTTTGCGACTTTACTCTCAATCACATCTCTGTTGAAAGTTAAAACATATGGCATGAAAATTGCGTTTGATAGACCATGATGAAGATTATTTAGAGCATTTACTGGATGGCTCAAAGAATGAATTGCGCCCAGGCCTTTTTGGAATGCGGTTGAACCCATACTTGCAGCAGTAAGCATGTTCATTCTGGCCTCAAGGTTAGATCCATTTTTATATGCCTCTGGTAACCATTTAAAAATTAATTTCATACCTTCTAAAGCTATTCCATCAGCCATTGGATGATAACCTGGGGCACAAAATGCCTCTAGATTATGAGCTAATGCATCCATGCCTGTTGCGGCTGTCATTTTTTTTGGTAAATCTTTTGTTAAAACTGGATCTAAAATGACTATGGACGGTAAAAATTTTGGATGAAATATAATTTTTTTAACTCCTAGATCTTCATTTAAAATAACAGATGCTCTCCCCGTTTCAGAACCTGTTCCAGCTGTAGTAGGCACAGCTATAATAGGAGCGATATTGTTTGGATTAGCTTTAGTCCAGTTATCGCCAACATCCTCAAAATCCCACAATGATAAAGTTTGACCTGTCATGAATGCAATTGCTTTTCCCACATCAAGACCACTTCCACCACCAAAAGCAATCACACCATCACAATTTTTTTCTTTATAATGTTTTACTCCGTCGCTTACATTTTTACCTGTTGGATTACCAATCACATCGTAAAATATTTCAGTAGATAAATTATTACTTTTTAAATTTGACAAAGCATCTTTAACAATAGTTGATTGTCCAAGTCCTTTGTCAGTCACCAATAAAGGTTTTTTTATATTTAAATTTTTACAAGCTATACTTAAATCTTTAATTCTATTTTCACCCACCCACATTGAAGTAGGATAATTCCAATTAAGCTTTTTCATAAATTTTTAGTTAATAATATCTGATATTTTTGAAATTTGACCAATCTTAAAAATAAGTGCATCCTCTTTATCAAATCCATAATTCTCAGCATTATCTTTAAATCTTATTGGTGGTTCCATAATTGGCTCCAAAGATAATACAAAAGTTCCCCAGTGCATACCTAGTACCTTTTTACTTTTCAAATCTTTTCCAATTTTGAGAGCCTCTTCTGGATTGGTATGATAAATAGATTTATCTTTGTAAGGCATAATTGGATAAAAATTATATGCACCAATGTTGATTATGGTTAAATCAATTGGTCCATATTTATTTCCTAAATCTTTATAAATATTTCCATATCCTGTATCGCAGGCAAATAATATTTTTTTTCCATTATATTCAATTAAAAAACTTCCCCACAAAGTTTTGTTGGTATCTGTTAAACTTCTTTTTGACCAATGAACAGCTGGAAGAAAAGTAACTTTTAAATTTTTATTAATATTAATTTCATCATACCAATCCATCTCATTGATATCTCGATATCCATTCGTTTTAAAATATTTGCTTAGTTTAAGTGGAACCAAAACTTTGGAGTTCTTAAAAGGAAATCTTCTTATTGTCATCATGTCTTGATGATCATAATGATTGTGGGTGAGTAAAAATAAATCAATGTTGGGTATCTCGCTTAATTTCAATGCTGGTTCAGTAAATCTTTTTGGACCAAATATTAGTGGACCTGCATTCTTCGAAAAAACTGGATCAGTAATAATAGTAGTATCTCCTAATTTAATAATAAATGTAGCATGACCAATCCAAGCAATATAATCATTATCTTTATATTTTTCTAAGTTTCTTAATACTTCATTTTTTTCTAAAACGTGACCTTCAGAAATTGTCATATCAAGTTTCTTTTTCTCTTGATTAAAAATTTTATAAGACCATTTCACATTTGGATCTCTTTTTGGTGAGCCTTCAGGATTCCTAAAAGTACCGTCAGAGAGATGATGATAAGGTTTTTTTTCCATAGCAAATGTCAAATTGTTTAAACTTAAAACTAAAATTAGAAAATATAAAAAATTTATCATATATATTTTGATTTTATATGAATTTAAAATTTTTTATTCTTTTATTATCTCATACTCAAAATTTTGAGTAGTTTCATTGACTTGTAAAAGTTTCGCACCATTTTTGCTATGAAATTTTGTAGCCATTTCAGTTAGAGGAGAGAGCGTGACTAATCTATTTAAATGGTTAGATTTTTTAATCTTTTTGTAAACTTCCTTAACAATCAATTTTCCACCACCTTTTTTTTTAGACCAAACTGTATAAGCAATAGCAATCTGACCAACATTTTGACCTCTGTGAGTGCTTTGTAGATGAGCATCTTGGCTAAATTTATCCAGCTCCTCTACATTTATTGGTACTTTATTTGTAAAAGCGAAGCACATTACAGCATGAATTTCTTTTTTGTATTTTACACCGTATATTTTTCTGCCGTGACTTCTTCTGAAAGTCACACTTAATTCTGGTCTAACTGGATCTTCAGAAACATTACATTCTTTAAGTTCAACTAATTCAGCACCTTTAACCCAGCCAAAAAAGTCATCAATGTTTTTATTTATTATTTGTTTATTTTTTCGAATTCTAGCTTTAATTCTTGGTTTAAATTTTTTTGAGTTTTTTAAACTATTATTATCTAGGTATTTCTCTGCTAGTTTATTTCTTACATTTTTAAAAATCTCTTTCATTTTTTAATTTTTATTTATTTTTAACTAAAAGTATAATAATGCAAAAATTACCCCTAAAATTACTACTGTAATCGTAGCAACAATGTAATTTATCTTAATATTAAATTTTTTATAAATCGTATCATTTATCTTATCCCAGAATAGAACTAACAAAAATATAGCGATAGCAGGTATGATAAATTTAATCATCGACTATGTGTTTTTGTCTCCAACATATACTGAAACACCTCTAGAGTTAATATCAACATCAAATTTCTTATGTAATGGAGGGAAAGCTCTTTGAGAACAGTCTAATCTATCACACGTTCTACATGACACACCTATTGGTATTTCTGTAGATTTATCATTAATGTTTAAATTTTCTGAATAAATAAATTCTTTTGCATATTTTGCTTCACATCCCAATCCAATAGACAAAATACTTTTTGATTGTCCAAATCTTCCAATCCCTTTTTCAACTGTTCTAGCTATACATACATACTTTTCACCATTAGACATTTTGCTAACGGCAGCTTGAATAATACCAGGTCTTGTCAAAGCTGAATAAACGTTCCAACGTGGACAAGCACCACCATATCTTGGAATTTCTATTCCTGATAAGGAAAATCTTTTAGATATATTCCCAGCCATATCTACTCTTAAAAAATGGAAAGGTATCCCTGGTAATTTTGGATCTTGTAAACACGTTACCCTATGAGCTACCTGTTCAAAAGATGTAGCAAAAGTATTTTGTAGTAACTCTAAATCATACTTAAGTTTTTTACATTCTGTATGAAAAAGTTTATACGGCATTAAAATTGCGGCACCGCAGTAATTTAATAAAGCAATTTTTGTCAATTTTTTAGATTCATCAGATGGGAAAGTAAATTTTGACAAATATTCTTCAATTTCTTTATCAGCACCTTCTTGGGCTATTTGAGCAGCTGCATGAAGTTTTTTTGTTTCTAAAGAGCTGTAATCGCTTAATAATAGTTCTTTTTTATTTTTTTTATAAAGCTTTGAGAAAGGTTTATTTTCTTGAGGAATAACATCTTTTACTGTTATGTCATATTCCGATTTTAAATAATCGCAAAGAGCTATATATCTTGTCCTATTATTTTTTTGAACTTTCTCAAAAACATCATTTGCGAAATCTTCTAATTTTGGAAAATAGTTTTTATTGTCTTGTAAAAAGTCTGAAATAACTTCACCAGGAAAAGAGTTCTTTCTATTATCAACAATTTTACCAGATATTGTCTCAATTTTATTAATCATTTCATGATCCTTTTTTTTTAAAATATCTCCTAGTCTAACGATGGCTCTGCCAATTTTTGGATTAGTACCAACTAAATCTTTTACTTCTGGACCTAGAATATCTAAATCTTCAAACAATTTATCATCTAGTATTTCTGATAAAGTATTTTCTAAATTGATATCTGATTTTGAGGTTAATTGAGAAAGTTCAATGTTCAATTTTTCACAAATTTTTAAGAGTAAATCTCCATCTATTTTTCTTTTTCCACCCTCAATAAGATTAAGATAACTAGGAGATATATTTAAATCCTCAGCCAATTTATTAGCTTGAAGCCCTAACTGTCTCCTAAAAGCCTTGATTTTTGGTCCTATTTTTAGATTTAATTGACTCATATTTTCTATTAGTAAATTTTGTAAATTTATTTTTACAAGATTTTTCTTTAGTTTACAACAGTTTTATACTTTTTAATAGATTTTGTAAATTTTGTAAATTATAAAATTTACATGGACGAAAAATTAAAAAACAACGAAAATGAAGCTCAAATCATAAGACATGAAGACCTTGCTAGACATAATAGCAGGGGTATCTACATGAGAGATGATCATTGTGATTGGGGTTCAAGCGGAATGAAAGATTTAGTTGAGACACTTAACGACTCAAATTAATTTTCAAACCCTTAACATTCATTTTCAATTAATTGAACTTTACCGGGGCCAATAATGAGTGCAGAAAAGATTTCTTATGATTTAAAAAGATTTGCAGGAATTAAAAGAGACTATACTCCTGAAGAAGTTGAAAGACTAAGAGGCTCAATTAAAATCGAATATTCAATTTGTAAACAACAATCAACAAAGCTTTGGAAATTATTAAACACGGAAAATTATGTTAATACTTTAGGGTCCTTATCAGGTAATCATGCAGTTCAACATGCAAAAGCTGGTTTGAAGGCAATTTATTTAAGTGGTTGGCAAGTAGCAGCAGATGCTAATAGTGCTGGAGAAATGTATCCTGACCAATCTTTGTATCCTTATGATAGTGCTCCTAAATTAGTAGAATCAATGAATAACGCATTAATTAGAGCTGATCAGATTCAACATATGGAATTAAAAGATGGCGATATGAAAAAAGAGAAGAGAATTGACTATATGCTACCGATCATTGCTGATGGAGAAGCAGGTTTTGGTGGACCTTTGAATGTATTTGAACTTGCAAAAAAATTTATTAAAGCAGGTGCTGCTGGTGTTCATTTTGAGGATCAATTAGCAAGTGAAAAAAAATGTGGTCATATGGGAGGAAAAGTTTTAGTTCCAACTGGTACCATGATAAAAAATTTAAAAGCTGCTAGATTGGCAGCCGATATCGCAGATGTGCCTTTAATTATTCTAGCTAGAACAGACGCAAACGCTGCAAAATTAATTACAAATGATTACGATGAAAATGACAAACCTTTCTTAACAGGTGAAAGGTCTCCAGAGGGTTTCTATTATGTAAAAGCCGGCATTGAACAAGCTATATCAAGAGGTCTTGCTTATGCGCCCTACTCAGATTTAATTTGGTGTGAAACAGCTACGCCAAATCTTGAGGAAGCAAAAAAATTCGCAGATGCAATTCATGAAAAATTTCCAGGAAAACTTTTAGCATATAATTGTTCTCCATCATTTAATTGGAAAAAACATTTATCAGATGACGAGATAGCTTCGTTTCAACAAAAAATTAGTCAAATGGGTTATAAATTTCAATTCATTACTTTAGCAGGATTTCATACACAAAATATTGCAATTTTTGAGTTAGCTGAAAAATATAAAAAAGAAGGTATGACAGCATACTCAAGAATTCAACAACAAGAATTTGCTCGTGAAAAAGATGGATATACTAGTGTAAAACATCAACGTGAAGTTGGTACATCTTATTTTGACGCTGTTTCCAACACAATAAGTAGTGGAAAAAGTTCTACCACGGCAATGGCAGGTTCAACAGAGTCTGAACAATTCTAATAAAACTATCCTTCTTAATTAGAGTTATTAACTGGCCCAGAAATGGGTCAGTTAAGATTTGATTTTATAACCTTTTTTAAGAAGAACTGTTACTACTGTTATACAAATGGATAAAAATAAAAACATAGTTCCAATACTTATCCATATATTGAAATCAGAAACTCCATAAAAAGAAAATCTTAAACCATTTATTAAGTAAACAACTGGATTAAAATAAGTCACAGTTTGCCAAAATGATGGCAGCATATCTAATGAATATAAACTCCCACCTAAAAATACCATCGGTGTCACAAACAAAGTTGGAATTATAGACATTTGCTCAAAATCTGAGCTCATTAAACCTATTAAAAAACCAAATAAAGCAAAAGTAAATGCTACCAAAATTAATAAAAATATCATCAGCAATGGATATTTGACTTGGACATCGACAAAAAATAATGAAGTGATAAATATTATTATACTTACTATAAGTGTTTTTGTTGCACCAGCTCCTACAAAAGCAAGTACTACCTCTAATGTTGAAATTGGGGCAGCTAAAATTTCGTAAATTGTTCCGTTAAATTTGGGAAAGAAAATTCCAAAAGAAGTGTTACTGATTGATTGAGTTAATAATGTAAGCATCAATAGACCGGGCACGATGTATGATCCGTAGCTTATTCCATCAATTTTTTCCACATACCCTCCAATTACTGAACCAAAAACTATGAAATATAGCGAAGTTGTTAATACTGGAGACAATACAGATTGAGTTAAAGTTCTTCTAAAACGATCCATTTCATGAAGATAAATTGCTTTAAACGCATAAAAATTAATTTTCATTTTTTTCCCTAACTAAGTTTACAAAAATTTTTTCCAAATTGCTTTGTTCAGTTTTTAAATCTTTCAATTTTAGGCCTGCATCTTTTAAATCTTGTAATAAATTTGTAATTCCTGTCTGCTTTGTCTTAAGACTATAAGTATAATTCAAACTCATCAAGTCTGGTGCGAAAGATAAGTTGTATTTTTGAAGCGTTGTAGGTATTTGATTTATTTTTTCATGTAAATCGATTGTAAGTTTTTTATGGCCCATTTTTTTTAATAGTTCATTTGTTTCATCAACAATTACAATCTCTCCTTGATTTATAACTCCAACTCGATCAGCTATTGCTTCTGCTTCTTCGATATAATGAGTAGTTAAAATAATTGTAACACCAGTTTTTCTCAAATTTTCAACAACCTGCCACATTTCTTTTCTTAGTTCTACATCAACACCAGCTGTAGGCTCATCTAAAAATAAAATTGTCGGTTCATGAGATAAGGCTTTTGCTATTAAAACTCTTCTTTTCATTCCACCAGATAACTGCCGAAGTTTGAGATCTTTTTTATCCCATAAACTTAGTTGTTTTAAGACTTTCTCGATATGATTTGGATCTGCTTTTTTCCCATATAGACCTCTTGAGTAAGAGACATTGTTAAAAACTGTCTCAAATTGCTCTAAAGTTAATTCCTGAGGAACTAAACCTATTCTTGATCGAGTTTCTCTGTAATCTTTTATGATATCATAATCATCTACAGTAACATTTCCTGAGGTTGGATTTACGATCCCACAAATAATACTTATCAAAGTAGTTTTGCCTGCTCCATTAGGACCAAGCATTGCAAAAATTTCCCCTTTTCTAATTTTTAAATTTATGTTTTTTAAGGCATTAAAGCCATTGTCATAAACTTTAGATAGATTGTTTATTAAAATCTGATTATCCCGCATGAAAGCATTTATATAGTTATTAATTGATTTAATACAATCAACTTATATGAAGCTTTTTAGCTTTAATAATAAGCAAAGGCAGAAAGGTCGCTACAATAAAAGATAAAAAAAGCAAAGATTGTGACACTAAAGATGGAAATAAATCTTTTGGTATGAAAATTCCTACTAATAAACTTTTAGAGAAATCGGGTGAGGGAAACAGTAAAAATCCACCTATCAATCCAATCAAAATAGAAATATAAGCTAAATTTTCATTAATTGATTTATCATAAAAACTCAGAAAAACAGTTAATACAAAAGCACAACAAAACAGGTCTGCTAATAAAAAAAGATACAAAATATCAAATCCTTTTGATGCAATAATAAAAGAGATAAACGATAAAAATAAAATTATATATTTAGAAAAGTTTAAATAATTAGTTTTTTTACTCAAATTAAATACTGCTTTTCCATCTAAAATTACCAAACTCGAGATTGCATTAATTAATGTGTCCACAGTTGAAATTGTTAATGCCATCCCCAGTATAATTACAAATAAAGATAAAAAAATTGTTTGCTCTTTAAGTAACAATGAAAAAAATCCCAGATCTGGTCTAGTACTAGAGTCAATTGAGAAAGCTACCATTCCTGAAAAACCCATAAAGAAAACAATAGGAATTATTATTAAAAAAGAAATAATTAAGCTTTTTTTTAAAGTTTGGTAATTTTTAGCTGCATACACACGTTGCCAATTACCTTGATGGAACAAATTAGTTGCAGCTACTGCTATAAAAAAAGTTAAGCCTGCAGTATAATTTGGAATGTAATTAATACTCAGAAGTTGAGGATTTTTTTTAATCACAAAATCAAAAGAAAATTTAGAACCTGTAAATGAAGTAATATATATAAACGAGATTATTAACAAAACTCCTATAACAATCATTTGAATATTATCAGTAAAAATTGAAGCCTTTAATCCACCATATAATGTATAAATTAGAGTGGACGAGAGAACTACTAAAGCTGTAATCCAAAATTCAGTACCAGATATATAATTAATCAAAACTGAAATAGCAGTTACCTCAGCGCACAAAAAAATGAACATATAAAATATGGTCATTAATAAAATTAGCTTAAATAAACTTTTGCCAAATTTTCTTCTCATAAATTCTATTAAAGAAGATCCTTTGGGGAATTCATTTCTAATTTTTTTTCCCAAGTAAATTAAAAAAAATAGTGGAAATGCTGTTCCTAAAGAATAACCAATAACAGCACCTATTCCTCCCCAGGTCGCAGCGGATGCAGGTCCAAATAAAATCCAAGCTCCTAATGCTGATGCTGTTAAACTGGTGGTTAATGAAAAGACACCAATATTCCTATTAGCAGTTAAATAATTATTTAAACCTTTGAATTTTTTAGTGTGATTAATACCCAAAAAAGCAAATAACAAACTAATCGCAATTATTAAGATTAATGAAGTGGATTGATTTAAAAAAAAAGAATTATTCATTTATTTCCCTTTCTGAATTACCGGACAGGTTCTTAGGGTTTAATCTCAGTCTAAAAAGACACCCCTTAAAATATAATACTTTAATATTATTAAAAAAAAAGAGGAATAATGTTTAAAAATTAAATTTCTATTTTCTAAAACAGTTATTCACTAAAATTGCCATTAAAATCCACATCACAAATACCTCGCCATTTGTAAATGAATAATCAGCTCCAGCAAATCCAGCTATAAAATTTATTGCATAAATTATTACAGTTGAAATAACTAAACTAGTTACAAGATTTATAAGTCCGCTTAAGTAGTTCATGATTAATCTTAACTACAATTTAATTGAATGCAAATCAAATTTCTATTTATAGGGGAAGATTTTTTTTGATGTTGGGAGACTACAAAAGAGTCAGGTTGTATTCAAGAAATAAATTTTGAATTTAGTTAAATATATTTCTTGAATACAACCTATCTAAAATTTATCTTTTTTATACAAGGAGGTAGTTTTAATGAATCAAATGCCACCTGACACTTAGCTGGGTAGCTTTATATTTCATAAAAACATAAACGAAAAAAATAAAAGTCCACTAGGACTTAAATGCCAAAAAGGCGACTAAGGGGAGCTCTTTTGGTTGGAGAACGAAAGAGCGAACCCCTTCGTTTAATCTAAAAAATTTAATGTGGCGCTCTAAATTTACTATGACAAGCTTTACAATTACTCCACATCATTTGAGTTAAAGTAGCTCTTACATCATCAGCATCCTCAAATAATGAAGATAATTCAATCATATCGTCTGATGCTTTTTTCATTAAATCATTAAACTCTTTTTTATTTTCCCAGATTAAAGGTAGAGCCTCAGTTTTAAAACCCTCTTTTGTATTATCCGGAAAATATTCAATTAAAGTTTTGTAATTTTCACTCATTTCAATCATTAAAGATTTCGCCTTATCAAATTCTCCTTTGCTGGCGAAAGCTTGTACTCTTTTTGCAGTACTATAATTCTTACTAAACAGGGCCTTTCTTCCTTTTATTATTTCCTCAACCGACATTTCAGAATTAGCTGGAAGCGACAATATTACGAAAATTAAAATACAGAAAAAAAATTTGAATACATTTATGATATAGTTAATCAACATATGAGATTAAAAAATACTCTAACAGAATATGGAGCAATTTCCAGAATATTTCATTGGTTAAGTGCCACAGTATTAATAATTCAAATTCCTTTAGGTATGTATCTAGTAGACATGGATTTCAGTGAAAAAAGATTAACCATAGAAAATATTCATGTTGCAGTCGGTATAAGTATTTTTTATTTAACTTTATTAAGGTTAATTTATAAAGCATTTAATCCAACTCCAAAATTAAATAATAGTATTTTTCCTGGACAGAAAATAATTGCAAAATTAAATCATGTATTTTTATATATTTCAATTTTAATGATAACAATCTCAGGTGCTTTAAAAAAATTATATAACGGTGAAGAGCTTGATATGTTTTTTTTTAATCTTGAAATTCAAGATAATTTTGATTTAGCAGAGATATTTTACGAAATTCATATCCTAGGCAATTATACACTTATCGCATTAATATCTTTACATATTTTTGCTGTTTTAATTCATAAAATATTGTTTAAGGAAAATTTGCTTAAAAGAATTTTATAAAATAATACAAGTTAATTTGTCTTTAAATTTTAATTTATTTTTATAATTTAATTCGATTTCTTGAATACCTTGTATCAGTTGTTTTTTTGATAAAGGTATTAACGTAGAAATATATCTATTTTTAATCATATCGAGATATTTCTTTTTGCTTATTCTGACATCAAAAATAAATTTTTTTTGAATTCTTTGAGGATATAAATTTGTAATAATCTTAAATATTTTTTTATCTCTTATAAGAGATTTATTAAGTTTTAGTTTCATTAATTTAAAAGTTGGAATTTCGTTGTTTTCTGTATCTAAAGTGAAAATTATAATTTTACCTTTTGTGTTTAATATTTTTTCTAATGATTTTAATAATTTTTTTACGCTACTTAATTTTATCAAATGAATTGTTTGTTTAATCATAATTAAATCAAACTTTTGATTTTTTCTCAAAGAAAGATTTAAAATATTTGCTTTTTTAAATTTAATTCTTTTATCTCTATCTTTGTGATTAACAATATCTATACCTAGAGGTTTATATTTAAGTTTTAACCTTGATTTTAAAGAACCTAAAATCTTCCCTCTTCCACAACCAATATCTAAAATTTTAAAATTTGAATTAATTTTGGTATTTTTGATTAAAAAATTATTAAAAGAATTAATATAATTTTGTGAAGATAACCAAGTTTTATTGTCCCAATTTTTAATGACAACTGATGCCATATTTTTTTAATCTCCAATAATTATATGGCCATGGTGTTAAAAAACCCACAATAAGCATTAAAGGTACAACCCACCAGGTTAATATTGCTCCACCAGTTAAAAAGTAATCGGTTAAATTCATTGTGGTTTCCATGCTTATCATTGAAATAAAACTCATCCCCAATGCTGTTTTTAAAGCTTTATTAAATTCCAAATTTTGACGGATTAAAATAATTGTTTCTAAAATTATACTTGTAATCAACCCATTTATGATTGCTAATATCATAATGGCTAAAACCGGGAATGGTATTTTAGTCAATTGAAAAAATAAAATTGTTCCAAAATCTCCAATCGAACACCCAAGTAAACACCACGCAGTATTTTTAGCACTTTGTTTCCATGTGTGTGAACAAGACCAATCAAATGTAGTGGATTCCATTCTTATATGATAATGTTTAGTTATGATTTTTAAACAACTATTTGATCAAAAATCTAGCACATACACATACTTAATTGCCTCATCCAAAGGAAGAGAGGCTTTAATAATTGATCCAGTTTTAGAAAACGTAAAAGATTACATAATTTTATTAAAAGAATTAGATTTAAGATTAGTAAAAGTAATTGACACACATATACACGCTGATCATGTGACAGGTGCTTCAAAATTAAAAGACATTACGAAATGCTCCACAATAATGGGCGATCATACTCCAGCTGATGCTGTTGAAATTAAAGTAAAAGATGATGAATACATAAATTTAGAAAATTTAAAAATTAAAGCAATGTATACCCCGGGTCATACTTCAGATAGCTATAGTTTTTTGATGGATAATTATCTTTTTTCTGGTGACACATTGCTGATAAATGGAACAGGTAGAACTGATTTTCAAAATGGAGACTCGAAAGATGCATATAACTCAATTTTTAATAAACTGTTAAAACTTCCTGATGAAACTTTTTTATATCCTGCTCATGATTATAAAGGAGAGAAAGTGAGTACTATTGGTAAAGAAAAAAAACAAAATCCAAGATTACAGGTTAGTAGTGTAGATGAATATGTTGAGTTAATGAACAATCTAAAACTAAAAAAACCCACTGAAATTGATTTTAATGTTGCAAAAAATATTAATTTAGGTGCTTAATTTAAATTGAGGCTTTTAATGCTTCGTAAATTAAATCTTCGGTTGTTTCACCAATACTTCTATAGACTTCTTGATTACCTTTAAAAATTATTAATGTTGTTTGATATTGTACATCAAAAAAATTAGAGATTTCCTTTTTAGTCACATCAAATGAAAAATATTCAATATTATCAAATTTAATGTCTAATAATTCACCTTTATTTTTTGCATTCTGAAGGATTTTCATTTGACCAGCACATGATGGGCAATATTTTATCCAAGAACTGATTACTACAATTTTTCCATCTGATTGGGCTTTATCAAACAACTCTTTCTTAAAAGTTGTTTCTTTTTCCATTGCATTTGCACTTAATGAAAATAAAAAGAAAATTGATATTAATATTTTTTTCATGATTTTTTATACCATAAAAATTAAAAACCAATAAGAAGCTAGCCCTGAGATAATTGTCGCAATAATATTTTGACTTATTATTCCAATTAACATTGCAATTATTGCTGCCATTATTTTTGGATTGTTTTCTAATTGGAAATCTCCAGAATTATCCAAAAAAATAGCAGGAAATATAATTGCAGGAAAAATTGCTGAAGGCACAAAAGAGAGAATTTCTCTTATTCTATCATTGAACATTTCTTTCTTTAATAATGCAATCATTGAAAACCTTGTCAAAAAAGTTATCAAACCACAGTATATAATTAATAGCCAGTTACTCATTTTTTTTATTCAACCTGGTTAAAATTGCTGCTGTTAGTAAAGCAGTTACTCCAGCAACAATTACATATGCTTTATAAGGAACATAATTAAATCCAAACGTTGCCACTAATCCTGAAATAATTATCACAATCACATTTATTAATTTTCTAAAATCATTAACCAGTAATGCTAAAAAAGTTAACGGTACTGCAAAACTTAAACCTAGTTTTTCAGGAATAAAAGCTCCCAAAACAATTCCTAAAAAAGTAGTTGTCTGCCAAATAACCCAACAAGTAATACCACCACCGAATAAATGAAAATATTTATTTTCATCTTTATTTTTTTTAAAATACTCATTTGATCTTGCAAAAGCTTGGTCAACTAAAAAATATGAGATTATAATTTTCCAAATAAGTTTTAAATCTGATAAATGTTCTGAAACAACAGCTCCATACAAAAGATGTCTTGAGTTCACTGCTCCAACTGAACTTATTATAACTAAAGATGAGGCGCCTCCTGAAAATAATTGCAGTAAAACAATTTGTGAAGCACCACCAAAGACTATTAATGACATTCCCATTGTTTCTATTGGGCTAAATCCAATATCGATTGAAAGAACCCCAAATATTAAACCAAATGGAACAACTGGAATCATCAATGGGCTAACATCAAAAATACCCTTTAAAAAAACTCTAAATTTATTATCCATTTTAGAGAGTTTTTATTAGAAGCAAACAATATGATCAATATGAATTGGTCTTTTTATGCCAAATTTTTCATTCTCCTCGTGTTGGTGAATATGATGAGAGTGAACAAAAACTGGAATTAATAAATTACTTGGCGTTTTAAGAGTGTAGATAAAATTTGTGCCCCTAAACTTTCTATCTATAACTTCAAATTTTAAATTACTTTGGTCATCATGATGCAAGTCCTCTGGTTGTACCAAGAGTTTTACTTTTGATCCTATTGGAAAAGGTTTATTAAAATTACCCGTAATTGTTCCAAGATCTTTATTTTCTAAACTTTTAGGACTTGTAACCTCTGCAGGAATTAGAATGCCTCTATTTAAAAAATTAACTACCTCTATTGAGTTGGGTAAATGATAAACATTATATGGATCGTCAAATTGTTTGAGTTCCTGATTTAAAATAATTCCACATTTTGATCCTAAATAAAATGCTTCATAAGAGTCATGAGTTACAATTATTGTAGTAATTTTTGAACTCTTTAATATTTTTTTTAATTTTTCCTGTATTTCTTCTTTAAAACTTTGATCAACATTTGATAATGGTTCATCTAATAATAGTAGGTCTGGATTAGTGATTAAAGATCTCGCAAGTGAGGCTCTTTGAGCTTCTCCAGCACTAATTTCATGTGGAAATTTATTTAAAATTAAAGAGATATCGAGTAAATCAATAATTTCTTGAAAGTTTAAATTTTTTTCTTTTTTATCTTTATTTCTATCGGCACCTAATAATATATTTTTTTCTACAGTATAATGTGGAAATAAACTGTTTTCTTGAAATGCAAGTGATATATTTCTGTTTTCAGGCTCAACATTTTTTTGATTTGAAGATAATACATTTCCTTTTAACTCTATTTCTCCCGTTTCAATTTTTTCTAAGCCAGCAATTGTTCTTAAAATTGTAGTTTTACCAATTCCTGATGGACCTAGAAGACATATAATATCTCCCTCATTTTCAATGGCAAAAGACACATTGGCTACTTTTGTTTTGCCTCCAACTTTAAAATCAACATTTTTTACTTCAAAAAAATTTTTACTCATTGTTTTCTCTTAAAATATATTTTGAGCTAATTATAATGAATAAAGATGCAATTAATATCAAAAATAAAGAAGGTACAGCAGCTGCCTCTAATAAATCCTCTGAAGCAGAAATATATGCTGTAGTTGCAAAAGTTTCAAAATTAAAAGGTCTTAAAATTAATGTTATAGGTAGTTCCCTAATTATCTCTAATGAAATTAAAATAATTATGAACAATAAGGAATTTCTTAAGAAAGGAATGTGAATATTCATAAAAGTCTTTCTTTTAGAGTAACCAAGTAAGTATGCACTTTCATCAACAGATATATTAATTTTTTCATATCCTGATTTTATTCCATTAAATGCTAAAGAGTAAAATCTTATAAAATAAACTAATACTAATCCTAAAATGGAACCAATAAAAACTTTCTTGATAGAATCAAATCCCAAAGATTTAATTATACTATTATCAAACCATGCAATAAAACTTATAAATGCAATAGCCAAAATAACTCCTGGAATTGCATATCCTGAAATAGATAAAGTTGATA
>CACJJV010000010.1 GCA_902593845.1 uncultured Pelagibacteraceae bacterium
ATTAAAAAAACAGAAATACAAAAATTTAAATTACCTAGCCTCGATTTACTTAAAATTCCGTCAAAAAAAGAAAGAGAGAATTCTGAAAAAAACCAATCAAGTGATCCTGAATTTTTAGAAAAAATATTGTTAGACTTTGGCGTTAATGGAAAAATCAAAAAAATAAGTCATGGACCAGTTGTTACATTGAATGAATTTGAACCTGCTGCTGGTGTAAAGGTTTCGAAGATAATAAATCTTTCTGATGATATTGCTAGAAATACTAGTTCTGAATCTGCTAGAATTTCGACCATTCCTGGGAGTAACACTGTTGGAATTGAATTACCTAATTCATCAAGAGAAAATGTTTACTTAAGTGAGATTTTAAATAACTCCGACTTTAAGAAAAAAGAAATTAAATTACCAATCGCTTTAGGTAAAAGTATATCTGGAAATCCAATAGTTGGAGATTTATCCTCAATGCCTCATTTATTAATAGCTGGAACAACTGGATCTGGAAAGTCAGTTTGCATCAACACAATAATATTGTCACTCCTTTACCGTCATACTCCTGAGAGATGTAAATTTATTTTGATTGATCCTAAAATGCTTGAACTATCAACATATGAAGGTGTGCCTCATCTTTTGTGTCCAGTGATAACCGAAGCTAAAAAAGCAGCCTCAGTTTTAGGCTGGGTGGTAAAAGAGATGGAAAGCAGATACAGACTTATGACTAAAGAGGGAGTTAGAAATATAGATGGTTACAATTCAAAACATAAACTTCCAATGCCTTATATAGTCGTAGTGGTTGATGAAATGTCAGATTTAATGCTAGTGGCAGGAAAAGAAATTGAAAACTATATTCAAAAATTATCTCAAATGGCAAGGGCAGCTGGCATACACATTATCATGGCTACTCAAAGACCAAGTGTTGATGTAATTACAGGAACAATTAAAGCAAACTTTCCTACACGAATATCTTTTCAAGTTACATCTAAAATAGATAGTAGAACCATATTAGGAGAACAAGGTGCTGAACAATTGTTAGGTAAAGGTGATATGTTGTATATGTCATCTGCTAACAGAGTTATAAGAATACATGCACCATTTGTATCTGACAATGAGATTGAAAATATTAACAATTCTTTAAGATCCCAAGCAGAACCAGATTATGTGGATGAAATTCTAAATTTTGCAGATGAAAAAGAAATGGGTGATGGTTCTAAAAATATGGGTGATAAAGATGAACTTTATCAAACAGCTGTAGAAATAATAAAATCAGAAGGGAAAGCATCAACGTCTTTTTTACAAAGAAAACTTCAGATAGGATATAATCGAGCAGCAAGAATAATTGATATGATGGAAGAAGAGGGAATTGTGAGTAAAGCCAATCATGTAGGAAAACGTGATGTTCTTTGATGATTAATAAATTAATTTTTTTATTACTTTTATTTTCAATTGCTGAGGCTTCAGCGAATATTAAAGAAAAGATTATTCAAAATTTAGAAACCACTAATAATTTGACATTTAACTTTGAGCAAAACGTTAACGGTAAAACAGAAAATGGTCATTGTGCTCTTTCATACCCTCAAAAAATATTTTGCAAATATAATTTAAGAAATAACAAAATTTTAGTTTCTAATGGAAAATCCATAGTCATAAAAACTAATAATAGCTATTACCTATATCCCCTTAAACGAACACCATTAAATCTAATATTAAATAAAAAATTTTTAATTGATAAAATCAAAAATTTAGATGAAAGAATCTTGGATAAAAAATTTATAAATTTTAAGTTTTTTGAAGAAGATTTTGAAGTGAATATTTTCTTTGATTATAACACTCTTGATTTGATTGGTTGGCAAACTACAGATATTTATCAAAATCTTAGTATCACTTTTTTAGATTCGGTTAAAAGAAATCAAAAATTAAATAGTAATTTATTTAATTTACCTCAACAAAATTAAATTGAAATAGACTCCGTTTTATAAATTCTCATACCCCTTGAGATATAATTATTTAATGCATTTTTATGGTCTAAAGAGCAAGTGTGCACCCAAACTCTATTAGTATTTTCAGAAAAAGAATTTTTTATAGCCGATGTTAAAAGGAAAGAGCCTAATTTTTTATTTTGATATTCTTTAAGTAAACCAAGATAAGCAATTTCTGTCTCTTTTTTTTCCTCATGGAAAATAAGTTCAAAATATCCAGCCATATCATTAGCTTTTTTAAGAATATAAGTTTTTACCTTTTGATCAGAAATATATTCGATCCATTGTTTATCTGTCCAAACTAATCGATCTGTCCATCGATGTTCTTTACCAATACTTTTATAAAAAAACTTATTTATTTGAAAATCTGCTGGATCACTAAGATCGATTAAACAGTCATCTGGAGAAAATTTAGATTTTTTTAAGTCTTTAAGTGAATTGATTTCTAAATAATTTCTTTCAACTTTAGTGCTCACTCCACCATCTTTCCAACTTTTTCACCTCCAAATAGGTGAAAATGTAAATGAGGCACTTCTTGACCACCGTGTTCAGATATATTAGCTAAAGCACGATAACCTTTACCGTCGTCTACTGATATACCAAGTTTTTTTGCAACAATATTAATACCCTTTAATAGACCCACCATTTCCTCTGGGGAGGCGTTTTGACTAAAATCATCAAGGTCAATATATTTTCCTTTCGGTATTACCAGTGCATGAATTTTTTTTTGTGGGTTTATATCATGAAATGATAAAACGTAATCATCCTCGTAAATCTTATTACAAGGAATTTCCCCTCTTAAAATTTTAGCAAAAATATTATTCTCATCATAAGTCATTTAGATATTTCCTAAGACTGACTTAACAGTATCACCCATTACGGAAGGATTTTTCGATATGGTTACTCCACATTCTTTTAAAATTTCAACTTTTTCTATCGCACTTTCTCCATAAGCTGAGACTATTGCACCTGCGTGGCCCATTACTCTGCCTTTAGGTGCAGTTAATCCAGCAATGTATCCAACCACTGGTTTTTTCATATTCTCTTTTGCGAATTCACCTGCTGCTACTTCTTGGGGACCACCTATTTCTCCAATCATTAAAATTACATCAGTTTCATCATCAGTTTCAAATTTTTCTATAATATCTCTAAATGAGCTTCCATTAATAGGATCTCCACCAATACCAACACTTGTTGAAATTCCTATATTTAAATTTTTCAATTGTTGTGCTGCCTCATATCCTAATGTTCCAGATCGACTTATAATTCCAACTCTTCCTTCCTTATAAATATGACCAGGCATTATTCCTAACATTGATTTCCCTGGGCTTATAATTCCAGCACAATTAGGTCCAACCAATGTCATTTTTTCAGCTCGTGAATACCTTCTCATATATCTTTTGATCTTAATCATATCGTGTGATGGAATACCGTCTACTATAGCTACACAAGTTTTTATTCCTGCATCAGCTGCTTCCATCGCAGAGTCTGCTGCAAAAGCAGGTGGTACAAATAATATTGATGCTGTAGCACCAGTATTTTTTACAGCATCTTTTACAGTATCAAATACTGGTCTATCCAAATGTTTTTGGCCTCCTTTGCCGGGTGTAACACCACCAACTACATCTGATCCATATTTAATCATTTCTTCAGCATGAAAAGTTCCCATTTTTCCTGTGAAGCCTTGGATTATTATTTTTGTATCTTTATGAATTATTACGGACATTTTATTTTAATGCAGCTACAGCTTTATTAGCAGCCTCCTCTAATGTGCTTGCCTCTATGTAATTCAATTTACTCTCTTTTAATATCTTATTACCTTTTTCAACATTAGTTCCAGCAAGTCTAATTACCAAAGGAACTTTAATTTCTATTTTTTCTAATGCCTGGACTATTCCCTCCGCTACCCAATCACATCGATTTATTCCAGCGAAAATATTTACAAGAATTACTTTTACTTTCTTGTCCATAGTGATTAGTCTAAATGCCTTTACTATTTTTTCAGGTGTCGCTCCTCCACCAACATCAAGAAAATTAGCTGGTTCCCCTCCTGCTAATTTAATCATATCCATTGATGCCATTGCTAATCCAGCACCATTAATGATATTCCCTATGTTACCGTCTAAACTAACATAATTTAAACCTCTATCAGAAGCGTAAACTTCTTTTTCATCTTCCTGTGTTTTGTCTCTTAATTCAGACACTTTATCTCTTCTGAACATTGCATTATTGTCAAAACTCATCTTGCAGTCTAAAGCCAATATTTGTTTTTGTTTTGAAATTACTAATGGATTTACCTCAACCATTGTTGCATCTAGCTCGCTAAAAGCTTTTGCACAACCTATTATCGTTTCTGAGACCCTTCTAATTAATTCTGGTTCTATTCCCAGCCCAAAAGCTAGCTCTCTTGCTTGAAAATCTTGTATACCAACAGCAACTTCTATTTTAGACCTAATTATTGAGTGTGGTTTTTCTTTAGCAATTTCCTCTACGCTCATCCCACCTTCAGTTGAAGCTACAATCATTATACTCTCAGAGCTTCTGTCAAAAACTAATCCTAGATATAATTCTTTTTCAATGTTTGTTGCCTCCTCTATATAAATTCTATTTACAATTTTACCCTGAGGTCCTGTTTGATTAGTTACCAATTTTTTTCCTAGAAGTTTGTCTGTTGCTTGAGCAACTTCTAGAGGAGAATTGCAAAGAACCACGCCTCCAGCTTTTCCTCTTGCACCAGAATGAATTTGTGCTTTAACAACCCATTTTGATCCACCAATTTCTCTGGCTTTGTTTTCTGCTGTCTCTGGACTATAAACTATCCCTCCTCTTGGAATTGTAACTCCAAAACTCGCTAAAATTTCTTTTGCTTGATATTCGTGGATATCCATATTTATTTATTATTTATTAATTTATCTATATTTACAATATTTTCTGCCATTCTTGCTGATGCAGCATCAATCATTCTTCCATCAAGTTGAGCTGCTCCCTTTCCCTCTTTAGCAGCCTTTTTAAGCTCTTCTAAAATTCTTTTCGCTTTACTCACTTCTGACTCTGGTGGAGAAAATACTTTGTTTGCTAATTCAATTTGTGAAGGATGGATTGCCCATTTTCCCTCTATTCCGATGGCAGCTCCTCTTTTTGCAGCCGCAACATATGCATCAGGATCATTAAAATCTCCAAATGGTCCATCAATTGCTCTTAGACCGTATGCCCTACAAGTCATAACTAGTTCTGATAATCCGTGATGCCATTGATCTCCCGGGTAATCTGGATTGAGCCCTCCTATCACAACAGTTCTTGCTCTTAAACTTGCTGCATAATCTGCAACACCAAAGTGTAAAGCCTCAAGTCTCTCACTTGATTTTGCTATTTCCTTAATGTTGGACATGCCTAAGGCTGTTTCAATCAAGCATTCGATCCCAATTTTATTTTTAATTTTTTTATTTGTCTCAATTTGAGTTAACAAACAATCAACCATGTAAACGTCGCTATCTGTTCCTGCTTTAGGTACAAGAATTGTATCTACATTTTTTCCAGCTTGTTCAACTATTTCTACTAAATCACTATACATGTAATGAGTATCTAAACTATTTATTCTCACTGAAATTGTTTTACCTTTTTCCCTCCAGTTCATTTCATTTAAAGCTTTTATTACATTTGCTCTAGCTGAAACTTTGTCATTAGGAGAAACTGCATCTTCTAAGTCTAAAAAGATGTAATCCGCATCTGAATTTAGTGCCTTCTCAAACATTTTTGGAGACGACCCTGGAACTGCTAGTTCACTTCTTTGCAGTCTTGATTTTGCGGGTTTATAGAATTTATGGCTCATTTTTTTTAGGCAGTATATATTTTCTAAACTAATAATATACTTATTCTTTTTATTAGTATTTTTGATAAAAAATTTTGAGCCCTGCTAGTTTTTTAAAACCCCATATTTACTGAATTTATACCAAGCTCTCTCATGGAAGTAATATAAGAACATTTTTGTTAAAACTTCTATCCCAGCAATAGTTCCAGCCCAATCAAATTTTCCAGTTATTAACCAAGCTATTAAGAATGTATCTAAACTAGCTATTATTCTCCAAGTTATAGTTTTTGCTAAATGTCTTTTTTTTTCGACGTGCTTCATAATTGCCTCTCTAATTTATTTTTTTCTTTTATTTAGTTCCGCAATTACATCTTCTATCTTAACATCGTTTGCCTCTAAAAACATAATTAAATGATAAAAAACATCAGCTGCCTCGTGAATTTTATTAGAATTTTGCTCAATAGCTTCTATTAACTCTTGAACTTCTTCTAAAACTTTTTCTTTGGCTAAATTTTTATCTTTTAAAAGTTTATTTGTATAAGATCCCTCTACTGGATTTTTTTTTCTTTCTCTAGCAAGTAAAATAAGATCTTCTATAACTTTAAGCATGTTAGATTCTAACAGGTATATCTTTTGAAGCCAAATACTCCTTCGCTTCATTAATAGAATATGTTCCATAATGAAATATTGAAGCTGCAAGGACTGCACTAGCTCCAGAATTAATGCCATCAACTAAATGATCTAAAGTTCCTACACCCCCTGATGCTATGACCGGAATATTAATATTTGATGTAATTTTTTTCATTAACTCAATATCATATCCTGATTTAGTTCCATCTTTATCCATTGATGTAACTAACAATTCTCCTGCTCCACTATCTTCCATTTGTTTTGCATATTTAAGCGCATCAATACCACTATTATTTCTTCCGCCATGGGTAAACACTTCCCACTTTTCTCCATTTTTTTTTGCATCGATCGCAACTACAATGCATTGAGAACCAAATTTTTTTGAACTATCGATAACAACTTTTGAATTTTCAACTGCTGCAGTGTTTATGGAAACTTTATCAGCGCCACAATTAAGTAATTTGTTAATATCCTCAACACTTCTAACACCACCTCCTACAGTTAATGGCACAAAACACTTTTTTGAAGTTTTCTCCACAACATCATAAATAGTATCTCTATTTTCATTAGATGCAGTAATATCTAAAAAACAAATTTCATCTGCTCCACCATCGCTATAAATTTTGGCTTGTTCCACAGGGTCTCCCGCATCTTTTAGATCAACAAAATTTATTCCTTTAACAACGCGACCATTTTTTACATCTAAACAAGGTATTATTCTATTTTTAAGCATCTTCTTTTACTAATTCCTCTAATTTTATATCTCCATCATAAATAGCTTTACCAACTATTATACCCTCAACATTTTTTAAATTCTTGGCTTTTTTAATATCTCCTATTGATGAAACACCACCTGATATAATCATGGGGCACTTTGATATCTCAGCAACTTTCATCATTTCATTAAAATTTGGACCTTGTTTCATTCCATCTCTATTAATATCTGTATAAATTAATCTACTAACACCATAATCGTTAATTTCTTTTAAATAATCTAAAGTTAATTTATTAGAGCTTTCTTTCCATCCAGATACTGATAAATAACCGTCTTTAGCATCTAAGCCTAGAGCGATATGATTTTGAAATTTTTCACATGATTCTTTTAAGAAATTTTTGTCTTTAATAGCAGCACTTCCCAGAATTACTTTCTCAACACCAGCATCAATGTATTTTTGAATACTATTATAATTTCTAATACCACCACCTACTTCAACTTTAAAATTAAATTTAACAACTATATCCTTAATAATATCTAAATTAACTGTTTCACCAGTTAAAGCACCATCTAAATCAACTATGTGTAAATTTTTAAATCCATGATCTTTAAATTTTCCTGCTTGATCAATAGGAGACAATCCATACTCAGTCTTTTTTTCGAAATCTCCTTTAACTAATCTTACACACTTTTTATCTTTAATATCTATTGCAGGAAATATTTTCATTTTACAAATTTATAAAATTATCAATTATTTTTAGGCCAATCCTATCACTCTTCTCTGGATGAAATTGAGTTCCAAAAATATTTTCTTTTTCAACAGAGCAAACAATATTTGATGAATAGTCTGTTGTTGCTGAAACCACTTTTTTATCATTTGGAACAAATTCATAACTATGAACAAAATACATATGTGAGTTATTTTCTATATCTTTGAAAATTTTACTATCTTTGACAATATTGATTTGATTCCAACCGATATGAGGAAGTTTATACTTACCGTTCTGATTATCTATTTTTGAAACTTTTCCTGAAATCCATCCTAAGCCTTTAGTTTCGGTTTCTTCATAACCAACGTCAGCAAACATCTGCAAACCAACACAAATTCCAAGTAGAGGTTTTTTATAGTTTATTGCAAATTCATTTAAAGTATCTGTGAGGCCTTTAATTTTATTCAAGGCATCCACACAACTTTTAAATGAGCCCTGCCCTGGTAAAACTACTTTGTCACTTGATTTTATCTTATTTAAATCTGAGGTAACCTCGATAGTTACTTTATCTTTTGCAACTTCTTTAAAAGAGTTTATTACCGAGCTTATATTGCCCGATTTATAATCAACAATTGTGACGTTCATTAAACTTATAAAGAACCTTTTGTAGAAGGAATAGTTTTTTTATTCCTCGGATCTATTTCTAATGCAGTTCTTAAAGACCTTGCTAATCCTTTATAACAAGACTCTATAATGTGGTGACTATTGTCCCCATAAATATTTTCAACGTGCAAAGTAATTCCAGCGGCTTGAGAAAATGCTTGAAACCATTCTTTAAAAAGTTCTGTATCCATCTCTCCAAGTTTTTCGACTTTTAAATTTACTTTCCAAATTAAATAAGGTCTATTTGAAATATCAATTGCAACACGTGATAGAGTTTCATCCATTGGGATCATCGCGTGAGCATACCTTCTAATTCCAACGGATTTTTTCAAAGCTTTTTTTAAAGCCTCACCAATAGCAATTCCTGTATCTTCAGTTGTGTGGTGTAAATCAATATGAGTATCTCCTTTAGCTTTTATACTCATGTCTATTGAAGAATGCTTAGATAGTTGTTCAAGCATGTGGTTTAAAAAACCTATTCCTGTGTCAATTTTGTATTTACCTTTACCGTCAATATTTAAATCAACACTAATGCTTGTTTCTTTTGTTTTCCTGCTTATTTTGCCTTTACGCTTCATAATTAAAAACAGGTATACATATATTATTCAATTATGGCAATAATACTAAACCTGGGCTTGAAGTATCAAATTTAGTATCCATTTATAAGCTATGACAACAATTGTGTTAGTTAGAAAAAACAACGAAGTGGTAGTAGCTGGTGACGGACAAGTAAGTATGGGCAATACTGTGGTAAAAAGTACTGCCTCAAAAGTCAGAAAAATTGAGAAGAGAGATGTCGTAGCTGGTTTTGCTGGATCAACAGCTGATGCTTTAACATTGTTTGAGAGATTAGAAGGAAAATTAGAAAAACATGCAGGTAACTTATCTAGAGCTGCTGTCGAGTTAGCTAAAGATTGGAGAACTGATAAATATCTAAGAAGACTAGAAGCACTAATGGCTGTAGGTGACAAGAACAATAGTTATATAATTTCAGGTACAGGTGACGTTCTAGAGCCTGAAGGAGATGTTATTGGTATTGGCTCTGGTGGTAATTATGCTTTGGCTGCAGGAAAAGTCTTAATGGAAAGTGACATTTCAGCAGAAGAAGTTGCAAAAAAAGCCATAAAAGTTGCAGCTGATATCTGCGTATTCACAAATGAAAATGTTAAAGTTGAAAAAATATAATGGATAAATCAAACGTAACTCAATTACATCCTAAAGGAGATGGACAAAAAGAGGAAACTTCATTAGTAAGCTCCTTATCACCAAGAGAAATTGTTTCTGAATTAGACAGGTTTGTTGTCGGTCAAAATAAAGCTAAAAGAGCAGTTGCTGTTGCCTTACGAAACAGATGGAGAAGACAAGCTTTAAAAGGTGAAATGAGAAATGAAGTTTTACCCAAAAATATTTTAATGATCGGCCCAACGGGTGTTGGTAAAACAGAAATTTCAAGAAGACTTTCAAAATTAGCAGAAGCTCCTTTTGTAAAAGTTGAAGCAACTAGATTTACTGAGGTGGGTTATGTTGGAAGAGATGTAGAACAAATTGTCAGAGATTTAATTGAAATAGCAATTTCAATGGAAAAAGTTAAAAAAAGAAAAGAGGTCTTCGCAAAAGCTCAAAAATTAGCTGAAGAAAAAGTACTAGATGCTTTAGTCGGGAAAAAAGCAAGTACAGCTACAAGAGAAAGCTTTAGAAAAAGACTCAGAGATGGTGATCTAGATAATAATGAGATAGAAATAGCTGTCAGCGAAAGTGGGGGTAATAGTACATCATTTGAAATTCCTGGAATGCCAGGTGCTAATGTAGGAATGATTAATATTGGCGAGATGCTTGGAAAATCTATGGGTAGGCAGGAAAAAAAGAAAAAAATGACAGTAAAAGAATCTCACGAAATTTTGATAAATGATGAATCTGATAAGTTAATTGAACAAGATAAAATAATTAAAGCTGCAAAGATCTCTACAGAAAATAATGGAATAGTTTTCTTAGATGAAATAGATAAAATTTCTGGAAGGACAGACAGGGTTGGCGGAGATGTATCTAGAGAAGGTGTGCAGAGAGATTTATTACCTTTAATTGAAGGAACAACAGTTAATACAAAATATGGACCTATAAAAACTGACCATATATTATTTATTGCATCTGGTGCTTTCCAATTAGCCAAGCCCTCTGATTTACTACCCGAGTTACAAGGAAGACTGCCAATCAGAGTTGAGCTAGAGGCTTTATCAAGTGAGGATTTTAAAAGAATCCTTAAAGAACCTGATTTTAGTTTAATCAAACAGTATGTGGCTTTGTTAGAGACTGAGAATGTTGAGCTTGAGTTTACTGAAGATGGGATTGATGCAATTGCAAATATTGCGTCAGAGGTAAATGCAACTGTTGAAAATATTGGTGCTAGAAGATTACACACAATAATAGAGAAAATCCTTGATGAAATTAGTTTCACTGCAACTGACAGATCTGGTGAAAAAATTTCAATAAATAAAGAATATATAAACAAAAATCTTGATAATCTTATCAAAGATACAGATCTATCAAAATTTATTTTATAATTTTTTTTTTAAAAAAATATAAAAAGCCCCACTGCCACCATCTTCAATTTCGGCATCAGTTATATTTTTTATTTTTTTCATTAAGTTAGAATTATTTTTAATAAAATCAGGAACAGAATTTTTTAAAATACCAAATTTCTCTGAAATATATGGGTCTTTATCATTTTGAGAATGCAGTCCTTTACCGGTAACTATGATAACTTTAGAGACTTTTTGATCAAAACATTCAGTTATAAAACTTTCAACTTTTTTGTTTGCCTCATCAAGTGTGTAACCATGAAGATCTAATAATTTAGTAATATGAAATTTATTATCTTTTTTTTCTAAATCTTTATTTGGTAACTTTTCATTTTTTTCTAAAAAGTCTTTCCAATCCTTTTTGTCTTTATCTGAAATATTACTGTTCAATTAAGAAAGAGTATCAACTAACTGCCAATTTGGATTATTAGTACTTGTATCTCTTGAAAATACCCAGGTGTCATAAATCTTCTTAATCTTTTCGGGGTCTCCAGAAACTATCTTTTTATCTTTATCTCTAATACAAGTGATTACTTCACCTACAAATTCTACAGTTACTTGTAAAATTTTTCCTAAATACTTATGCTCTTTTATATTCGCTGAATTTACTCCGATAAAAGTAATTTCAGCAAGATGACCTCTTTTACCTCTTTCTTTTAGCGCAGTGTTAAACTGATCGTAAATTTTATTGCTTAATAAAGGCTTACTTGTTGTCAATTTATTATCACTATCACCGAAGTCTGTAATAATAGTTTCGTATGCTATCTTAGCACCTTTTAAAAAGTCTTTTTTTGCATTTTCGTCAAAATCAGTTTTTTTATTTATTTTTGTTTCAGGATTTATATTTTTCAACATTTCCTCAAACTGAGGTGAGGCTTTTCCCTCGAAACCTGTTCTTTTACCTAAAATTCCTCTAAGTCTTAAAAAAATGAAGCCAGCAATCATTGCTAATAAAATAATATCGATGTACTCAAAACTATAATTCATAACCTAAACTTAATTACTATGTTGATTAATTTCAACTAACAATTACATTAAAGACAAATGAACACAGTACTTTTAGCTGTTATTTTAATCCCAATTGTAGAGATTTACCTTTTTATAAAGATCGGGTCTCAAATAGGAGCTTTCAGCACCATATTCTTGGTATTTTTTACTGCGGTTGTAGGAGTGTACTATGCCAGATACGAAGGGATCAACACTCTGAGATCTGGAATGACGCAAATAATTAAAAATCAAATTCCAGCCCACGAATTAATTTCTGGTGCCGCAATAGCATTTGCAGCTGTTCTCTTAATCATACCAGGATTTGCAACTGACTTGATTGGTTTCCTCTTAATCATCCCAATAACACGAAAGTTAATATTAGGAAGATTTAATAAAAAATTTGAAAATAAAGAAACGAAAAAGAATGATTTTATTGAGGGGGAATTTGAGGATATAGAAGATGACAATGACAGAAAAATTTAAGATTTTAGCAAAATATATAAAAGATATGTCTAGTGAAACACCAGATGTTGAAACTTACATATCTGCAGGAAATAACATGGGTAAATATCAATTAGATATTGATATCAAATCAATAGCTCTTAAAAATAAGATGATCGAGGTAAATATAACATTAAAATTTCAACACAAAGACACTCAAGTCAAAAAATCTCATTTTGAGATTATTTATGCTGTAGCAGTAAAAATCGATGAGTCCATTAAAGAAAAAAAAGATCTAGAAAAAATTGTATTATGTGATGTACCTAATTCAGTTTATCCAGACTTAGAAAAATCATTTTTAGATATGATGCATAATTCTGGATACCCTAATCTCAAATTAGAAAAAAAAATTGATTTTACAAAACTTTATTTAGAAAGATTTAATTAATAGAAGTTTTTTTTAAGAAAAGTTTTTAAATAAATTTGGTGATTTTTTAGTTCTTCAGTAGACGGTTTGATAACCTTGGTAGAATAAATAACTTTTCCAGTATTTAATTTTGAAACTTCTTCCTCTTTATTTTTAAAATCTAAAGTTGGCTCTTTTTGATCTATTAAATTTATATAAACCTTAGATAGCAAATCACAGTCAATAAGCGCAGTATGTTGTACTCTTTTGGAATTGTCTATCCTATATCTCTTACATAAAGCATCCAAACTTATTTGGGATCCAGGAAATTTATTTCTGGCTAATGATATCGTGTCTATTACTTCATTATCAATTTTGTTTTTTCCGATAATCTGTAGTTCATTATTTAAATGAGATAAATCAAATTCTGCATTATGAATTATTAATCTTTTATCTTTAATAAATCTTAGAAAATCATCGGCTATTTCTCTAAATTTCATTTTGTCTGATAAAAAACTATCTGAATATCCATGCACTTCGAAAGCTTTCTCAGATACTTTTCTTTCAGGATTTAAATAACAATGAAATTTTTTTTTTGTTGGTATTAAATTATCTAACTCAATACACCCTATTTCTACAATTCTATGCCCCTCTTTGACTGAAAGACCAGTTGTTTCTGTGTCTAATACAATTTCTTTCATACTAAATTTTTTATAATTTCCTTTACTCTAACTTTAACAGAATTTTTTTTAAAATTGTTCTTAATTATAAATTGAGACTTTTTCTTTTTTAAGACAAGCGACAGTTGCATCTTTTTAAAATTATTTAGTATTTCCATATTAAAATTTTTTCGTTTTTTTAATCTTTTTAAAATTTCTGATTTCTTAGACTCAACAAAAACTAATATATCTTTTTTTTTGTTAATTTTGTTCTCCAATAGAAGAGGAATATCTAATACAACAAATTTTTTATGTTTGTTCTTTCTTAAAAAATCATTCATTTTTTTTCTAACTTCACGATGAACAATCTTAATAATTCTTTTTAAATTTTTCCTATTAGATAAAATTGCATTAATAATTTCTTTTTTTTTTATGGGAAAAGAGTCAAAATAATTTGGAAGTTCTTTTTTTAATTTTTGAAAAACTTTTCTGTTATATTTATAAATTTTAGCAACTTCTAAATCAGCATTAAATACAGGAAAACCAAAACATTTAGCTATGTAAGTTTTGCCAGAACCTATATCTCCTAAAATGCCTATTCTTTTCATAAATCTAATAATTTCTTTAATTCTTCGTTAATTTCTGGTTCAACCTTGTGCCATAATTTAAAAGCCTCTAAAGCCTGATAAATAAACATCATTTTACCATTAGAAATCTGACAACCTAAGTTTTTTCCAGTTCTTAAAAAATTAGTCTCTTTTGGATTGTAGATAACATCGTAGAATAGTTTTTTTTTATTTATGTTTTTGAAGTTCAAACCAATGTTATCTTCTTTATTTAAGCCTAAACTGGTGGCATTGATAATCATATCAAATTCAGGTTGAACTCCCCAGTCAACTACGCTGATATTTGAAAAACATTTTTTTAAATTTTCAGTTTTTTGCTTAGTCCTATTACTTACTATAATTTTAGAAATACCTAGTTTTTCTAAAGCATAAATTATAGAAGGTACAACACCTCCAGCTCCCAATATAAATATTGTCTTGTTTTCTAAATTAAATTGAGTTTCTTTTAAACTCAATTCAAAACCTTTTATATCAGTGTTATGGCCAATAAGTTTTTTATCTTGTTTGTATATAGTGTTAACAGATTGCGTAACTTGAGACTCTTTACTTAGCGTATCCAAAAAAGGAATGACATCACTTTTAAAAGGAACAGTAACATTTATCCCATCTAATTTATCCTCCCTAATTTCAGAAATAATTTCTTGGATTTCGCTTTTATCTATTTTTTTTCTATCGTAATTTGCATCAATATTATTTTTTTCAAACCAATAATTATGTAATTTAGGTGATAGTGAATGCTCAATAGGATTTCCAATTACAAGATATTTTTTCATTTATACTTATCTAAATATTTTTTAATTTTTTCAATTGGAAGTCCCATTATTGTATTTTCGTTTCCATCAATACTTGAGAATAAATCTCTTCCCTCACCTTCTATTTGATAAACATTATAAGCATATAACGCTTCATCCGAAATTTTTAATAGATATTTTTTTAATTCTTCCTCTGTCATTTTTTTCATTGTCAGCGATGCTTTATCGGTATGGTTCCATACCATAGATCCATTTTTGGAGATACAAACTGAGCTTATTAAATGATGTTTTTTACCATTGAGTTTTTTTAAAATTTCTAAAGCTTCATTTCTATCGTTAGGTTTTGATATGAGTTCTCCCTCTAAATCAATTACACTATCAGCACCCAAAACTAAATCGTCAATATATTTATTGCTCACTTTATTAGCTTTTATTTCAGCTAGATTTTTTGATATGATTTCAGGTGTAGCTTTTTCTTTTAATAAACTTAGTTTCACAATATCTTCATCGACATTTGATGGTTTTACCTCATTTAAAATATCATATTCATCCAAAATCTTTTTTCTAACCTTGCTTTTAGAAGCTAGAATAATTTTAGGCATTTTCTTTATATATTTCGTATATTTTAATTACTGAAGCTGCAGTTTCTTCTACAGATTTTCGTGTCACATCGATGAATGGCCATTTATATTTTTTGAAAGTATTTTTTGCCATATCTACTTCTTTTCTAATTTGTTCTAAATCTGTATATAATTTATTTTTATTTTCCTTAAGGGAATTCATCCTGTTTTTTCTAATCTCCACAAGCCTCTCTGGCTCAGTATTTAATCCAATAATGCATGAGATTTTGGGGTTTTCTTTTAAAACTCCTGGTAAAGAATTTTCATTTATCAAAGGTATGTTGGATGTTTTAAAACCTTTGTTAGCTAAAAAGATTGCGGTTGGGGTCTTACTTGTTCTGCTTACTCCCAACAAAATTATATCAGATTCTTTTATTTCTTTTACAAGATTGCCGTCATCATGGTTCATTGTAAATTGAATTGCTTCGATTCTTTTATAATATTCTTCATCAAGAGCATATTGTCCACTTGGTTGGTGTGAGGCTTTTTGATTTAAAAGTTTTGAAAAACTTAATATTAGATCACCTAACACCCCAAAGCATGGAATTTTTTTCGTGTCACTATTTTTTGCAAGATATTTTGCCAGATTACTATCAACAATGGAGTATAAGATTATCGAATTTTTTTCTTTTTCTGCACTTTCTAAAATTTTTATAATTTGATTTTCTGTTCTTGTAAAAGAATAAGTGTGTATTTTATAATTTATATTTTTAAATTGAGCTTTGATAGCTATAAAAATACGATCAAGGGTTTCACCAGTTGCATCTGATATAAGATAAATTTGATATAAATTACTCATGTATAATTTATGTATAAATTTGTACAATTTTTATCATATTTAACATTTTCCATATTTTAGAATTTATGTTGTAAAACAATGCTTTTATTAACAAAATTAAACATGTTAAAATCTCTAGTAATCATTTGGTGTATTTAGTTAATAAGCTTCAATTTTGCGTATATATTTATTAAAATTTAAATTCTAAATGTTAACAAACTGTTTATAAAATGTTCAATAAATTTAATCACCATTATTCACAGAATATACTAACATTACAATTAATTATATTTAATTATTAATATGTCTCCAATCGAAGAAGTAATAATAAACAAGAAAAGTAATATTAATCCTATTTGGATAATGAGACAGGCTGGTAGGTATTTACCAGAATTTAGAGAAATAAGAAAACAAAATCCTGATTTTATAAAATTATGTCTTAACGAAAAATTATCAAGTGAGATCACTTTACAACCTTTGAAAAGATTTGATTTGGATGCAGCAATAATCTTTTCTGATATCTTAATGATACCATATGGCTTAAATCAAATTGTTGAATTTAAAAAAAATGTAGGCCCATTACTTGGTAACTTAGACTTAAAAAAAATTTCAAATATTGAAGAAGTTGAATTTGTAGAAAAACTATCTCCTGTTTATGAATTAATTAAATTAGTTAGTAATTCTCAATTTACTAAAAATAAAACTACCATAGGATTTGTTGGAGCACCGTGGACTTTATTGGTTTATATGATAAATAAAAAATCACCAAAATTAAGCTTGAATGAAAATTTTTTTGAAGACAAATATTTAATTGATAAAATTCTTAAAATTTTAGATAAATTTTTAAAAATACATATCAAAAATCAAATTGATAGTGGTGCCCAGATAATTCAAATTTTCGATAGTTGGGCTGGTCTGCTAAAAGAAAAAGATTTACCTCATTACATTTATGACCCCACCTTAAGTTTGGTTAATTATACTAAATCTTTAAATGTGCCCGTTATCTGCTTTCCAAGAGGTATTAGAAATTACAAAGATTATTGTGAAATTATTAAACCAGACGCAATTTGCATTGATTATGAGGTTGATCCAGTAAAAATTAATAAAGAAATAAACATTCCTGTTCAAGGTGGAATGGACCCAAAGCTTTTGCTTTCTGATAAAGAAAACTTAAAAAAAGAAACGACGAAATATTTAGATATATTTAAAGATCATCCATATATATTTAATTTAGGGCATGGCGTTCTTCCAGAAACGGACCCCAATATGATGGATTATTTAGTAAAAACTGTGAAAGATTATTAATGGAAAAAAAAATAGAACACCCGCCAGTTAATTTCGGAAAAACAGGAGTTTTAATTGTCAATCTTGGAACTCCTGACTCAACAAGTTGGTTTGATATAAGAAAATATTTAAAAGAATTTTTATCAGATAGGAGAGTAATCGAAGTTAACCCGATAATTTGGCAAATCATATTAAATGTTATTATATTAACTTTTCGACCATCCAAAACAGCCAAGGCTTATAAAGAAATTTGGATGAAAGACAAAAACATTTCTCCTCTTTTGCATTATACGCAAAGGCAAGCAGAAAAGCTTTCAAACTTAATATCTAAAAAAAACTTAATAATAGACTATGCTATGAGATATGGAAATCCTAGCATAAGAAGTAAAATTGCAACCCTTCATGAAATGGGTTGTGAGAATTTAATAATTCTCCCACTTTATCCTCAATATGCCGCGGCGACCACCGCAACTGTCTGTGACGAAGTATATAGAACTCTTATGAAAATGAGATGGCAACCATCACTAAAAATAGTGCCACATTATGAGTCAGATCCTTTATATATAGAAGCGCTAGTAAATTCTTTGAATAAAAAAATTAAAGAAATAAATTGGAAGCCAGATTTAATATTAGCTTCCTATCATGGAATACCACAAAAATATTTTGATAAGGGCGATCCTTATCATTGCTATTGTCACAAGACCACGAGACTAATATCAGAAAAGTTTACTTCAATTGAAATTAAGACAACATTCCAATCTAGATTTGGTCCTGAGAAATGGCTTCAACCTTACACAGATAAAACTTTAGAAAATTTACCCAATGAGGGTAAAAAAAATGTTTTGGCCATATGCCCAGGATTTTCCTCAGACTGCGTCGAAACTTTAGAAGAAATCCAAATTCAAGGAAAAGAGAGTTTTTTAGAATCCGGCGGAGAAAACTTTGATATGGTACCGTGTTTGAATGATAATGATGATCACATAATTTTATTAAAATCTTTAATACAAAAAAACATTTGATTAATGAACACTTACTTACTTTTTAAATCGTTACATTTGATATCTGTCATTTCTTGGATGGCTGGATTGTTATATCTTCCAAGAATTTTTGTTTATCATTCTCAAAACAACACTCAGCCAATTATATCAGAGGTGTTTAAGGTTATGGAAAGAAAACTATTTTTTTATATCATGACACCAGCAATGATATTATCTTGGCTATTTGGCTTGCTACTTATTCACGAAATAGGATTTGAAAAACTTGGACAAACTTGGATGATTTTGAAATTGATATTTGTGGTTATTTTAACAATTTATCATTTTTATCTTGGTCGTATTTTAGGACAGTTTAAATTTGACCTTAATACGCATTCACATAAATTTTATCGATTTATAAATGAAATACCCACATTATTGCTTATTTTAATCATTTTTGTTGTGGTTTTTAAGCCTATCTAGGGTTGAAAATATGCAAATAGCATATATATTTATCCCATTATTAAGTCCTTAATAATATTTAATCATGAACATACAAGAATTAAAACTTAAATCATCAGAACAACTTATTACACAAGCAGAGGAGCTTGGTATTGAAAATGCCAGCACACTGAGAAAGCAGGAAATTCTCTTTGCAATTCTTAAAAAGGTTGCTGAAAAAGAGGAAATTACAGGTGCAGGAGTTTTGCAGTTGCTTCAGGATGGATTTGGTTTTTTAAGAGCGATGGAGTCAAACTACCTTCCTGGTCCTGACGATATTTACGTTAGTCCAAGTCAAATAAGAAAATTTGGTTTAAGAACTGGAGATACTGTTGAGGGTCCTGTAAGAGCTCCTAAAGAAGGTGAAAGATATTTTGCTTTATTACAAGTTAGTAAAATAAATTTTGAGGAACCCGATAAATCTAGACACAAAATAGCGTTTGATAACCTAACTCCTCTGTATCCAGATAAACAATTAGTTATGGAAGTTGAGGCTACAAAGCCAGATAAAAAACAAGATTTAACACCGAGATTGATAGATCTTGTTAGCCCAATTGGAAAAGGTCAAAGATCAATAATTATTTCTCCACCTAAAGCAGGAAAGACTATGATTTTACAAAGTATTGCAAACTCAATTGCTAAAAATTATCCAGAGTGTTATCTCATAGTATTATTGATTGATGAACGTCCAGAAGAAGTGACGGATATGCAAAGAACTGTCAAAGGTGAGGTTATTAGTTCAACTTTTGATGAACCTGCACAAAGACACGTTGCAGTAGCTGAAATGGTAATAGAAAAGGCGAAAAGACTTACAGAACATAAGAAGGATGTGGTGATACTACTAGACTCAATAACAAGACTAGGTCGAGCTTATAATGCTGTTATACCAAGCTCGGGAAAGGTTTTAACTGGTGGTGTAGATGCTAATGCACTCCAAAGACCCAAAAGATTTTTTGGTGCAGCAAGAAACATAGAGGAAGGCGGATCTTTAACTATTATATCTACCGCTTTAATAGATACTGGAAGCAGAATGGATGAAGTAATTTTTGAGGAATTTAAGGGAACTGGAAATAGTGAAACCGTGTTAGATAGAAAAATTGCAGATAAAAGGATTTATCCCGCTATTGATATAACAAAATCAGGCACTAGAAGAGAAGAATTGTTATTTGATAAAAATGATCTTCAAAAGATGAATGTTTTAAGAAGAATAATCGCCCCAATGGGAACAATGGATGCAATCGAATTTATTAGTTCTAAGTTAAAAGATACAAAAAACAACTCTGATTTCTTCAATTCAATGAATAAACCAAGCTAATTTAAATATAGCCAAGTTCTTTTAATTCATTATTAAGCTCAGTTTCCAAATCTTTCTGTATTTCTGTTGGTAGTGTCTTTTGCCAATTTTTGTTAGGTCCTTTGTTAAAGAATCTTACTTTTTCACTTCTTCCTTTAACGAAAACGTTTTCTGTAAAATCACCATTATCTTCAATTTTTTTTAATGCTTCGAAGGAGGTTGATTTTATAATATTTTCTTTTTTGGTATCAGACACCTCTAAATCAATGTAATTTTTAAGAAATGCAATAATTTTATCAATTTCTTGATGTATATTTTTTACTAAGTCCTCGTATTTGATTATTAACAAATTTTCATTATCGTTCGTCCAAAACTTATAATGTTCTTTCCATGATCCAAGGTATGTAATCACGTTTCCACCTCTTAACTCAATTTCTTTACCTGGAGAAAGAATTTTTGATGTGAGAAGAAACTTTTTAGACTCTTCAATAGATTTGCTGAAGTGATTTGATATGGAGTCAATAAGATTTCTAGGATCTCTAACAATGTAAATCGTAGCTCGTGTGCATTCTTTATTGGTAAAAAGATAATTGTCAATTTTACAGTTTAAATGATGTGTTTTGAAAAATTTTATTTTAGTGTCTAAATTAATTCTTTCTTGAGATGTAATCCAATGCTTTTTGATTTCGTGAATATTATTATAATCTTGTGTGAAATATTCTAAAAACCGTCTTTGTGGATATTGGTCAATTTTTTTTATAATAGGAAAATCAAATATTCCATCCTCTGTATAGACTAGAGAAGAAATTATAGATCTGACCCATGTATTTCCACTCTTCGGATATGATGCTACCCAAATAATCATAAAAGATTATAATTATATAAAATAAAAAACTAAATTATATGACAATTTACGCATTATCTAGTGGGCCTGGTATTTCTGGCATAGCCGTTGTGAGGATTTCAGGTTCAGATTCTTCAAAGGTTCTAAAATTGTTAACAAAGAATGAACTGCCAACTCCTAGAGTGGCTACTCTTCGAAAAATAAACAATATTAACACTTCTGAACTTATCGATGAAGGGTTAATCTTATGGTTTCCTGGCCCTCAGAGCTACACTGGCGAAGATATGGTCGAAATTCATATTCACGGTGGTAAAGCAGTTGTGGAGGCGCTTTTAAATACTCTTTCAAATATAAAAGAGTGTCGACTTGCAGATCCTGGTGAGTTTACAAAACTTGCTTTTCAAAATAGTAAAATAAATTTGCTAAAAGCAGAGAGTATAGCTGATTTGATCTCAGCAGAAACTGAAATTCAGAGATTGCAAGCTGTAAAAATGATGAAAGGAAAATCTTCAGAAAAATTTAATGAGTTAAGAGAAAAATTATTGAAAATTTTGTCATTTGTTGAGGCAAAAATAGATTTTCCCGATGAAGATTTGCCAGAGGAAAATTTAAAAAAGATAAAAGAGGATTCATTGAATGTCTTAAATGAGATTAAAAAAATTTTAAATGATCAAAAAATTGGTGAGATAATTCGTGAAGGTTTTAAAATTGCAATTGTAGGCCCAACTAATGCTGGTAAGTCTAGTCTATTAAATAATTTATCAAACAGGGAAGTTGCTATAGTGTCTGAAATTGCTGGTACTACAAGAGACGTTGTTGAAACACGTTTAAACATAGACGGTTATCCAGTTATAATATCAGATACTGCTGGCATAAGAGACTCCAAGGACGAAATTGAAAAAAAAGGAATAAAATTATCATTAAAAAGAGCTGAAAATGCTGATCTAAAACTAGTAGTGGTGGATGCTAAAAGTATTGATTTAAGCGGATTTTTGAATGATTTATTAAAAAAAGACGCAATTCTAGTTATAAATAAATCAGATCTGTTGAAAGAAAAATTAGATCCTGAAACTTCTAAATTTAATCATGTTTTAATTTCACTAAAAGACAATTTAAATATAGATAAATTAATTTCTAAAATAAAAAACCACTTAAAAAATAAATTTATATCAGATGAAGATATCTTAATTACAAGAGAAAGGCATAGACAACATTTGCTTCAGTGTGTTGAACATTTGAAAAATTTTTCCGACAAAAATGATAAAAAAGATTTTGATAAAGGTGCTGAGGATTTAAGATTAGCCACAAGACAATTAGGTATGATTGTTGGAAAAGTTGATGTAGAGGAGATATTAGGCAGTATTTTCAACGATTTTTGCATTGGCAAATAATAAGGTTTTTATTAGTTTTTTTGAACTTTTTCATTAATTTTTGTTGAAAAACAGTACTTTTTTTTAAAAAAACAGAAATCTTGTAAATATCCAAATCGAATATAAATTTAGCTCATGAAAAAAAATTTGAAATTTGATGTAGTTGTTATCGGCGGTGGTCATGCAGGCTGTGAAGCTGCAGCGGCCTCAGCAAGGCTTGGTGTAAATACCGCTTTGTTTACGCATAACAAAAATACAATCGGAGAAATGTCATGTAATCCAGCTATAGGTGGTTTAGGTAAAGGTCACCTGGTTAGAGAAATTGATGCTTTAGATGGAGTCATGGGAGAGGTTGCTGACAAGTCTGGAATACAATTTAGATTATTAAATAGAAGTAGAGGACCTGCAGTAAGAGGACCACGAACTCAGTCTGACAGATCATTATATCGTAAATATATGCAAGAAAAACTTCTAAACTATTGTAATTTAAGCATTTTTTCGGATCCTGTAGTAAAATTTATTTTTGAAAATAACCAAATAAGTGGATTTATTACGTTAAATGATAACAAAGTGAGTTGTAACAAGTTAATCTTAACAACAGGCACTTTTTTGAATGGTTTGATACATATAGGTGATGAAAGAACTCCAGCTGGCCGATTTAATGAAAAACCGAGTACAGGTTTAAGTGAACAGCTAAAAAAGTATAATTTTAAAATTGGAAGATTAAAAACAGGGACTCCTCCTAGATTAGATTCTAGAACAATTAATTTTGAAAATTTGGAACAGCAGTTTGCCGATGAAGATCCTTATTTTTTTTCTTTTCTGACCAAAAAAAATTTAAACAAACAAGTGTCTTGTTCCATGACCTATACTAACGAGAGAGTTCATAAAATAATCGAAAAGAATTTATCTAAAAGTGCAATGTATTCTGGAAGCATACAAGGGGTTGGTCCTAGATACTGCCCCTCTATTGAAGACAAAATAGTAAAATTTGCTGATAAGACAAGACATCAAATATTTTTAGAGCCTGAGGGTTTAAATGATCATACTATTTACCCTAATGGCATATCTACATCTTTACCTGAGGTTGTGCAATACGAAATACTCAATAATATCAATGGTTTAGAGAATGTAAAAGTAATTAGACCAGGATATGCTATAGAATATGACTATATTGACCCTAGAGAGCTCTTTTTAACACTGGAGACAAAAAAAATAAAAAATTTTTATCTTGCTGGTCAAATTAATGGAACTACAGGTTATGAGGAAGCAGCTGCTCAAGGCCTTATAGCAGGAATTAATGCTGCTCTATCCTTTAAGAATATGGAGCCTTTTATATTAGATAGATCAGATGCTTATATTGGCGTTATGATAGATGATTTAGTTACCAAAGGTGTTGCAGAGCCTTATAGAATGTTTACATCTCGAGCAGAATATAGACTAAGTCTCAGGTCAGATAATGCAGATTTAAGGCTTACCCATAAAGGAATTAAAATTGGTTTAATAGCAGAGAATAGAAAACAACTCTTTGAGGACAAATTTAATAAATTAAGCAAAATATCTCTTCAAATGTCTAATCTAAACATTTCACCCTCTAAAGCAGATAAATTCGGAATAAAAATAGCAAAAGATGGTGTTTTTAGATCAGCAGAGGAAATTCTTACCCAAAAAAGTGTTGATATGAGAAAAATTAGGAATATTTGGCCTGAAATTACTGATTTTGGGAATGAAATTGATGAGCAGATTGAGATTAACTCTCATTACAGAGGATATTTAAAGAAACAAAAGGCCGATATTTTAGCTTTTAAAAGAGATGAGAATTTAACAATACCAGATAATATTGATTATGATCAATTTTCAGGCCTTTCTAATGAAGTAAAAGCCAAATTTAAAGAAATAAGGCCTAAAACCATGGGTCAGGCCTTAAGAATCGATGGAATAACTCCTGCAGCTGTATATATTTTGTTGTCACACGTCAAAAGAAAGTCTATTAAGCATATAGCTTAATGGATAACTTAATTTTAAATTCCTATTCCAAAATTTCTAATTTGAATGTTTCACGTGAAACTTGTAATGAGCTTGAGAGCTTAATTACGATGATACAGGAAAAAAATCAGAAAATTAATATTATAAGTAAAAAAATGTATGAAAAAGAGGCAATAAGAGAGCGCCATATAATTGATTCAGCGCAAATTATTGATTTTGTTGATTTAAATTGTAATACAACCTCAGATTTAGGTACAGGAGGCGGAATGCCTGGATTAATAGTGGCTATAGTGATGAAAAAAATTAAAAACGACCTGAAGGTAAATCTTTATGAAAAAAGCTACCACAAATGTGCTTTCCTTAGAGAAGTTTCAAAAAAATTAAATTTAAATACAGAAATAATTCAGAAAGATATTTTTTCACTTAAAAATATTGAAACAGGAACAATTATGTCCAGGGCGTTTAAGCCAATGCCTGTGATTTTAAACTTGGTTAATGAAAATTTTAAAAAGTATAAAAATATTATTTTTTTTATGGGAAGTAGTGGAAGAAAAATTCTTAATGAAACACTTCAAGAGTGGGATCTAGATTATGAAGAAAAAAAAAGTTTAACAAGCAACGACTCGTTTATATTAAATATTAAAAAAATTAAAAAAAAAATTTCATGAAAATAATTTCAATTATAAATCAAAAGGGTGGGGTTGGAAAAACAACAACTGTTATTAATTTAGCATCAGCATTATCTCAACTTGGTAAAAAAATTTTAGTAATTGATCTGGACCCTCAAGGGAATGCTACCACAGGATTAGGATTGTCCAACACCTCTCAATCCGATCAGACTATTTACGGGATTCTAAATGGTACAATGTCGATTTCGAACGTAATTAAAAAAACAGACTTTCAAAATCTTGATTTAATATCATCCAATGTAGATCTGTCAGGATTAGAGGTTGAGACGGCTGGTGATAGTGATAGAGCCTTTATACTTAAGACTAAATTAACCGCGTATTTAAACGATTCTAGAGGATTATATGATTATATTCTTATAGATTGCCCTCCATCTTTGAGTCTTCTAACAGTAATGGCTTTGGTATCATCTAACTCACTACTTGTGCCATTACAAACAGAATTTTTTGCTTTAGAGGGACTTACACAACTTATGAAGACTATTGAGAGAATAAAAACTAACTTAAATCCTGAATTAGAGATTCAAGGCATACTTTTAACTATGTATGATCGAAGAAACAAACTTTCATCGCAGGTTGAACAAGAAGCGAGAGATTATTTTAAAGATAAAGTTTACCAAACTGTAATACCTCGAAATGTAAGATTATCTGAAGCCCCATCTCACGGTATTCCAGTATTGATTTACGACAAGAATTGTCCAGGTAGTAAGTCATACTATAGTTTTACAGATGAGTTTATGGCACAAGAAAATAAAGTTGGGAGTGCCGCATAATGAATAAAATAAAAAAAGGGTTGGGTAGAGGCTTATCTTCCTTAATCGGTGAAACTAAAGTTGAGAATAAAACAAATAATTTAAATTTAGCCGAAATAGTTCCAAACAAATATCAACCAAGAAAAAATTTTGATGAGGAAAATTTAAATGATTTAGTTAATTCAATAAAAGAACGGGGTGTTATTCAGCCAATTATAGTTAGAAAATCTAATACGGATAACTCTAAATACGAAATTATAGCTGGAGAAAGAAGGTGGTTAGCAGCTCAGAAAGCTGGTCTGTATGATATTCCAGTCGTTGTTACAGATGCTGATGATCTTAAATCTTTAGAATTTGCGATTGTTGAAAATGTTCAGAGACATGATCTAAATCCTTTAGAGGAAGCACAAGGCTATAAAAGATTGATAGATGAATTTGCATATGATCAAGATAAAGTATCAAAATTTATAGGTAAGAGCAGAAGCTATATTTCTAACTCATTAAGATTACTTAATTTACCCAAAGAAGTTCTTGATTTTGTTGAACAAAAAAAAATCACAGCTGGTCATGCAAAGATATTAGTAGGTCTAGATAATGCTACATTTTTAGCAAATAAATTTATTGAAAAAAAATTATCTGTTAGACAAGCTGAAAATTTGGTTAAAATATTTAGAAAAACTAAAAGAAATACCTCCAATAGAGTAGACTCAAATATTAGAGATTTAGAAAATTCTATATCTGAAAAAATTGGGCTTAATGTTTCTATTAAAAATAATAAAAACAATAAAGGCACAATATCATTTTATTACAAAGAGCTTGATCAACTAAACAAGATAATTGATATAATTAAATCTGGATATTAGTATTTTCAACTTTATCTAAAATCATATTGTTTATGATTTGATTAGAAATTTGAGGATTTTTTTTAATTAAACTCTCAGTATTGTTTAGATCCACAATAAAATTCTCAATATCATTCAATTCCCATATTTTAATCTGTTGCTTGATTATATTCCTATCCTTCCAGAATATTGGAGGCTTAAATGAGTTAATTACTTGATCAATATTATTATTTTCGTTTAAATCCATTCTTAACTTTCTAAGTCTTTTTAACTTATTTAAAAAAGTTCTTAAAATTAAAATATTATCCTCACTAGATGGAATATTTTCATTAAGAATATTGAGAGTTCTTTTTTTATTTTTACTCAGACAATTATCTACTAACTCTCCAGCACTGTAATTTTCACTTAGGTTTGTTAATTTTAAAATATCTTTTAATTCTAACTTTTTATTACTTTGACTTAGGTTAATAATTTTTTGTAATTCATTTTTAAGATTAATTCTATCTCCTTGTGACCTTTCAATGATTAAATTTATGTTTTCAGAGGATAAATTAATCTTATTTTCAAACAAAATTTTCTTTGCGATAGATAAAAGAGTTTGTGGAGTATCTTCATAAAAAGGAACAATTAGTAAAATTTTTTCTTTTTCAAAATAATTCCTAAGTTTTGATTTTTTATTTAAGCTTTTTGCAATCAAAATAATAACAACATCTTTTATGTTTGATGCAATTATTTCTTCTATTAATTTTAATATTTTGTCAGAGACATCAGATATTAAGATTAACTTTTCATTTTCAAAAAAAGACTTGGAATAAACATTTTCAAAAAATGTTTGTTTATTTTCAATTACATCCTTTTCAGAATATTTATAAGTGTTTTCTTTAGTAAATTGGCTAAAGCTAGCTTGAATCACATCTTGTTTTTGACCCTCATTCTCGCCATAAAATAAAAAATAGTTAGTTTTATTCTTAAATTTTTCTATTTCATAATACTTAGAGATCATTTCCGATTAAACCTAAAAAGATATTTATATCTTGTAAAATTTGTGTGATCATATTTTTTTCAAGATTAATTTTTAATTGATCAAGTTCAAATTTGTTGTTCTTAGAATTAAAAGTTGTTTCTTTTGTGAATTTTTTTTCATAATTTTTATTATTAATTTTGTTAGTTAAATACGTATTAACAGTTAAAACTAATTTATAACTAGTTGCGTTACCTTTCTTATCTTTTGTAACAATACTTTCTTGTTTTAAGGCACTTAAATCAAGATCTAAAACATTTTTTGCATCATTTTTTCTAAAGTTTTCTAAACCCCTAATTATTTCTCTACTGATATTTTTATCTCCTGAAAAATTTATGATATCTATTTTGATATTTGAGTTTTTATTAATTTGATAAACTGGAGTGTAGCCGCAACTTAATAAAAATAAAAAAATAAAATAAAATTTTAAATTTTTTGTCATTAGTTGATAATAAAGTTAATTAGTTTATTTTCTATATATATTGTTTTTATAATTTGTTTATTATTAAGGTATTTTTTAATTTGTTCGTCCTTTTTGATATTTTCAATCAACGTTTTTTTATCAACTGATTTACTGATAGAGAAAACTTTTCTTTTTTTACCGTTTATTTGAGTAACGATATTGAATATTTCCTGCTCAAGATATTTTTGATCTATTTTAGGCCATTCTATAGCTTTAGTTGATATTTCTAGTTTCTCTAGACATTCATTTGAAAAGTGTGGAATTATTGGATTAATTACCTTTAGAATATTAACGTAATTTTTATGAAAATTACTTCCCCAGTCTTCTTTGTTTGTATGTTTATTTAAAAAAGAGTGAATTTTATGAATTGAAGCAATAGTAACATTAAAACCAAATTTGTCTAAGTCATCACTTAGTCTCTTAATTATTTGATTTGTAAATTTCTCAAGTTCATTATCAAAGTTTGAAAATTTTTTTTGGTTATTCAAAATTTTTTCATTTAATGACCACAATTTTTGAAGAAATTTGAAAGATGCACTTATGCCTGTATCAGACCATTGTATGTCTCTTTCTGGCGGGCTATCAGACAAAATAAATAATCTTACAGCATCTGCTCCATACATCTTAATAATTTTTTCTGGATCTATAGTATTTTTTTTTGACTTTGACATCGACTCTGATGGACCAACTATAACTTTTTCAGTTGGGTTATTATTTAGGAAATAGCTTTTACCATCTTTACTGAAAACATCATCTGGATAAATCCAATTATTATTTTTATCTTTATAAGTTTCGTGACAAACCATACCTTGGGTGAATAAACCTTCAAACGGTTCTTCTAAAGACGTATCTTTATTATCTAAACTTATAGCTCTCATAAAAAAACGTGAGTAAAGAAGATGTAATATTGCGTGTTCAACACCACCAATATATTGATCAACAGGCATCCAGTAATCTAATTCGTTTTTATCGAACGGTTCTTTAATATTTTGTGCAGAGCAAAATCTTAAATAATACCAAGAAGAGTCCACAAAAGTATCCAAAGTATCTGTTTCACGTATACATTTTTTTCCATTTATCTCGACTTCTTTCCACTTTTTCTGGTTATCAAGTGGATTGCCGTTAGTATTAAGATCTATATCTTCAGGAAGTTTAACTGGTAAGAGTTCCTCTGGAACTTTAACCACATTATTATTTTCATCGTATGCTATCGGAATAGGACATCCCCAATACCTTTGTCTTGATATTCCCCAATCTTTTAATCTAAAATTAGTTTTTCTTTTACCTAATTTTTTCTCCTCAAGAATTTTTATTGCTTCATTTATAGATTCATCTGGAACTTTTAAATTATTTAAAAATTTAGAGTTTATAATTACACCAGCACCAGTATAAGCTTCATTTCCAACTTTATAAGTGTCATCTTTATCAATAGGTCTAACAACTGTTTTTATTCCAAGATCATATTTTTTTGCAAAATCAAAATCTCGTTGGTCATGAGCTGGACAGCCAAATACTGCACCAAATCCGTAATCCATTAAAACAAAATTAGCAAAAAAAACGGGAACTTTTGAGCCCTCATCAAAAGGATTGATAGCACTGAGCTCAGTTTTAAATCCTATTTTTGTTGCCTGAGCAATTGATTCCTCTGTTGTGCCAGTTTTTGAGCATTCTTTCTTAAATCTTTGGAAATCTTTATTATCCTCATAATACTTAGAAAGAGGATGATCAACAGATAATGCTAAAAAAGAAAACCCAAATAAAGTATCTGGTCTTGTCGTATAACATCTGATTGATCTTATGTTTTCTGAACCTTCAATTTTAAAGTCAATTTCACACCCATATGACTTACCAATCCAATTTTTTTGCATAGTTTTAACTTTATCTGGCCATTTATCCAGAGTTTCTAAACTACTTAAAAGTTCCTCAGAAAAATAAGAAATTTTAAAAAACCATTGGTTTAGTTTTTTTCTTTCGACTACCGCGCCTGATCTCCAGCCTTTTCCATCTATAACTTGCTCATTAGCAAGCACAGTTTTATCAATTGGATCCCAGTTGACATAACTTTCTTTTCTATAAACTAAACCTTTATCATAAAGATCTAAAAATATTTTTTGTTGATGTTTAAAGTATTCTGGTGAACATGTTGAAATTTCTCTATCCCAATCAATAGACAGACCTAACATTTTTAATTGAGATTTCATAACTTTAATGTTTGTTTCTGTCCAGGTTTTAGGATTTAAATTATTTTGTTTAGCTGCATTCTCTGCCGGCATTCCAAACGAGTCCCATCCCATTGGGTGAAGAACATTAAATCCTTTTAAAGTTTTATATCTTGAAAGCACATCCCCAATTGTGTAATTCCTAACATGGCCCATATGAATTTTTCCAGAGGGATATGGAAACATCTCTAAGCAGTAAAATTTTTTTTTATTGTTATTTATTTCAGATTTGAAAGATCTATTTTCTTCCCAATATTTTTGCCATTTTTCTTCGACTATCTTAAAATTGTATCTTTCCACAATTATTGAATTATTAAATTAATTTTTTATTTAATCTTTTTTCCTGCTATCACCGTGTTTAGGATCTCCAATTATATATGGGTTTTCTTTGATATTTTTATCAATGATTTCTTTTTTATATTTTGTAGCTTTTTTAAGTATGCTGAGGTTAAGATCCGCAACTAAATCATTGTTATTTTTACTAATTGAACAGTTATTGGAATTCTCAGAACATTTTTTTAAGTATACATTTATATCTAAAGCATCCGACCTTATTTCATTTGTTAAAAATCTTACAGAAATTTTAACAGACTCATTAGGAGAATTATTTTCACTATACCAATCAGTGATTACTATGCCACCACTATAATTCGCAGAAGCCAAGGGCATGAAGTCCAAAGTATCAAGTGTGGCGCGCCACAAAGGATTTGCGCTAGCAAACTCATAGTTAGTCCCTTTTTGAGAACCACCCATTACTCTAAAGCCACGCCCCTCATTAATATTTTTTTCCACTCTTTTTCTTGGATCCGGAGGAAAATCCTTAGCACTTACTTTCTTTGGTTTTAAAGCTTCACAACCAGTTTGTGTTAATAGGATTAATATTGACAATAAAATTAAAATATTTTTCTTCACAGCAATCAATTTGTGCATAAACCTTATTAACATAAAATTTGATGTTTAAAATTAGATTATGATTATATTAATTAAAAAGCCCTAAAATACATGCCAAAAGTGATGTAAAAATACAACACTGATGAAAATTTTTTGTTAAAAATACATAAATTTATAATGAAATGGCTGTTTTTTGGTAAAAGTACCCTGTTTATAATTAATTATAAAAAGGAGTAAATTTATGAACAACTTAAAAAAAGTAGGATTAACTGCATTAGCTACTACTTTAGCTACTTCAGCATCAGTTGCTGGTGAGCTAAGTGTATCAGGTTCTGCAGCTTTATCTTACACAGGTCTTAGCACCAACTCAGCTGTAAATCCATGGGCAATGGGTGACAGTGTTAAGTTTAATGGTGGTGGAGACTTAGACAATGGTATGACTGTATCAGTTTACTATGAGTTAGATGGTGGTACTTACGATGACTACAATCTAAAACTAGGTATGGGTGATATGGGTACATTATCATTCTCAGGTAACTCAAGCTCAGGAAGTGGTGTTGACAAATTAAAAGACATCGTTCCAAATGCTTACACTCCAGTATATGAAGCAACAGACTCTGTTGACAGTGGTTTGATTGATGCTTCAGGAAACAACCAAGCTGGTCAGTGGGGTTATGATATTACTGTAGGTAATGCAGCATTATCAGCATCTTACAACCCAGAGCCAGGAACAGACAATAAAGACGCTGAAACTGGTTTTGCTATTGTTTACAGTGGCTTAATGGATGGTTTAGAGTTAAGTGCTGGTTACTTTGATGATGGTGACGAAGCAGAAAACGATACTTTAGGTATTAAATACACTATGGGTGCGGTAACTGCTGCTTACCAAATGACAAAAGTAGATTACGCTGCAACTTCATCAACTGACCAAGATGCAACACATGTTGGTGTATCTATAGCTGTTAATGATTCATTATCAGTGTCAGCTGGTCAACAAAGTATCGAATTTGATGGTACTGCAGAAGATGAGAAAAACTCAGGTATTGGTGCTTCATACACAATGGGATCAATCTCAATGTATGGTGGTTTCAATAAACTAGAGAACAAGAGTGGATCAAGCTCATCAGCAGATGTTGAAGCTTCTATCTTTAATATCTCGTTTGCATTCTAATCATTTGATTAGTTAATTTTATTAAGGCCCCTAGAAATAGGGGCCTTTTTTTTTATTCAAAATAAGAAATCCCTGCAAAACCAAAAGGCTTGATCATATTAAGTTTTTTTATATTTTGATTATTAATACCACCTAAAGAAATGTCTCTCATTTTTGTTATTTCCCTTAATTTTAAGTATTTATAGATATTTAACTGTTTATTATTTTTTTCTTTGAATAAAGGAGATAAAAAAATCTCTTCAATGTTTTGAAGTTCTTTTATTTTAATTTCTTTAAGATTATGTGCAGATCCTAAAATTTTAAATTTTTTTTTAAATTTATTAATCCTTAAGTTTAAATTTTTATTAAAAGATGAAATATAAACTCCATTAGCTTTTAATCTCTCAGCCAATTTGATGTTATTACTAATATAAAAATTTCTCTGATTTTTTTTGCAGAAATCACGTAATTTTATTAGGGTATTTATTGGAGTTTCTTTATCTTTATTTCTCCATATAAAAGATATATTTTTGTTTAAACTAATTAAGTGATTTTGATTAAACTCATTTATAAAATAGTATTTTTTTAATTTGTAAATATGCATCATACAGAAACTAATTTAATTGAAATAAACAATAAAATTAAGAATAAAATCAATTCATTATCTTTGGATCAATATAATCCAAAAGTGATTGCAGTATCAAAAACTTTTAAAGAGCGAGATATTTTGCCCTTATTAGATTATGGCCATTGTGATTTTGGTGAGAACAAAGTTCAAGAGGCTTTGTTAAAGTGGCCAAATCTTAAAGAAAAATATAAAAACGTAAAATTACACATGTTGGGAAAGCTGCAGACCAACAAAGCTAAGTTTGCTGTTGAAATATTTGATTACATCCACTCTTTGGACAGTCTTAAGCTTGCTAATAAACTAGCGAATGAAATTCATAAAAAAGATAAAAAAGTAAAGATGTTCATTCAAATTAATCTAGGTGGTGAAAAACAAAAATCTGGGATAGAGCCTAATGATTTAGAAACATTTTACACAAGCTGTTTATCATTAAAATTAGATATTGTGGGAACTATGTGTATTCCACCAGATAATCAAGATCCAAAGTATTTTTTTAAAGAATTATTAAATTTAAATAATAAAATTAAACTTCCTGAGATTAGTATGGGTATGACCAATGATTATTTGGAGGCTCTAGAATTTAGGTCAACATATTTAAGAATTGGAACAGGTATATTTGGTAAAAGAACTAATTGATTTTAATCTTTGTTTTTTTATCAATCAGTTTAGCTAAAATTAAAAAATCTTTTTCACGCAATGCAATACATCCTTTTGTAGGTAAATATTTTTTTGTTAAATGCAAAAAAATAGCACTTCCTCTAAACTTAGCTGTATTTTTATAATTATATTTTATTAAAATTAAAAAATCATATTTATGATCTTTACGGTACAATTTTTCATATCTTATTTTTAGATTTTTTTTTATTTTTATTTGTCTATTATAAAATTTGCTTTTTGGATCATCACACCACCCCATATTTTTTTTTATAGGAATTGACCTTAGTTTTGAAAGAGGTTTTTGAACTCTATCTGCTCTATAATAAATATTACCTAAATTAAATTTGCCTTTTGGTGTTGTAAAATCACCCTCGTATTTTTTTTTACTAAATCCATTTTTTCCAATAGAACACCTAAATTTAAAATCATCAATTAAAAGTGTATCTTTATTTTTGATAAAAATTATCATATTTTTAAAAAATGAATTCTCGAATATTAATAATATATGAATATCAGATTTTATACCAAGTATTCAATGAAATTAGTGAAAGTTTAAATTTTGAGATTACCCAATCTAATGAGAAGGATTTAAAAGAATTTAATTTTGAACAAAATGATAATTATTTGATTATTTCAGAAAAAAAAATTGAAGGAGTAAAGAATAGTTTAATTCTAGATAATCTTCCAATTAAATTTGAAAAGCTTATTGAAATTATAAATATTAAGTTTTTAAAAAATAAATTTTTAGATCAATCACATGTTAAAATAGGCGAATATAATTTAGATTTGAACTCAAGAAAAATTTCATTTAGAAATAAAAGTTTAAATTTAACTGAAAGAGAAACAAATTTGATAATTTTTATTAAAGATAAAAAGAATGTAACAATTAAAGAATTGCAAAAAAAGGTCTGGGACTATTCACCAGATTTAGACACACATACAGTTGAAACACATATCTATAGATTAAGGAAAAAAATGAAAGAAACTTTTGGAAATGAAAGTTTTATATTAAACACCACTAAAGGTTATTCAATAGACTAGTGATTAAATTCTAGCACCTATTTTTTGAATAATCTTTGAGGACAACTCAGTACCTTTAATTAAACATTCTTTAGAATCTAATTGATTAATAACACCATGAAGATATCCTGCAGCGAATAAGTCCCCAGCTCCAGTTAAATCTTTTATTTTTAAATTAGATTGTGCATTAATTTCTGTAACCTGGTCTTTGTTTATTGAAACTGCACCATTTTCTCCTCTAGTAATTATCACGTTTTTTTTAATTTCTTTTGAAAATGTGATGGCTTCTTCAAATGTTTCTGAGCCAATTAAAGATAATATTTCTTGTTCATTTGCAAAAATAATATCTAATTTATTCTTAACTAATTCCATAAAATGTGGCTTATGTCTCTCTACACAAAAAAGATCTGATAGTGACATTGCAACTTTTTTTGAGTGGGTAATAGCTTTATCAAAAGCTTTTTTTGGATTACCCTCGTCCCACAAATAACCCTCTAAAAAAACCATTTCTGCATTCTTTATATCTTCTTCTTTAATATCATTGTCATTAATTCTTCCAGCAGTACCAAGAAATGTGCACATTGTTCTTTCAGAGTCAGGTGTTATAAAAATTAAACAAGATCCAGTAGGCATTTCCTCTTGTTTTTTTTTATACAAATATTTTACTTTTTCTTTTTTTAAACCATCCTCATATTTCTGACCAAGTTCGTCGTCGCTAATTTTTCCAATAAATCCAACCTGGTTTCCTAATTGAGATAAGCCAACTATTGAATTAGCAACAGATCCACCTGAAATGGTTTCCTCAATTTTTAATGATGTAAGTAAATTTTTAAACTCTACTTCATCGATTAATTTCATAGTGCTCTTTGTTAATGAATGTTGTGTTAAAAATTCATCTGATACTTTACAGAGCACATCAACAATAGCGTTTCCAATACCCAATATTTTCATTATGGCTTTTTTGCTATAAATGGTTTTTTTCGATTAGGATAACAAGAAGTACAAATTTTACAACTCAATCCATAACAGTCTCTTGCCTTACAATATTCCCTACCGTAATAAATTATTTGTAAATGTAATTTGTTCCAATATTTTTTAGGAAACAATCTTTTTAAATCATTTTCTGTTTGAATAACATTTTTTCCATTGGTTAATCCCCATCTTTGAGCCAACCTATGAATGTGGGTATCTATAGGAAATGCAGGATGACCAAAACCTTGGGACATAACTACACTCGCTGTTTTATGTCCAACTCCGGGTAATTTTTCAAGTTCCTCAAAGGTTTTGGGTACTTTACCATTATAGTCTTTAACCAGTATTCTTGACAAATTATAAATACTCTTTGCTTTAATTCTGAAAATGCCAATTTTTTTAATTAAAGTTTCTATTTTTTTTCTTCCTAATTTAACAAAGTGCTCTGGTTTATGATATTTGGGATAAATATTTTTAGTCACATTATTTACATTTACATCTGTACATTGAGCAGAAAGAAGAACAGATATCAAAAGAGTAAATACATTTCGACTTTTGAGTGGAACTTTAATACTTGGATATGTTTTATTTAGTATCTTAAGTATTACTTTTGCTCTCTGAATTTCATTCATTATTTGAAATTCATTAAGTCTCTCATTGAATATAAACCAGGTTTTTTCTTTATTAACCAACTAGCAGCTGTCAGCGCACCTTCAGAGTAAAGTGCTCTATCAAACGCTTCATGATTAAGTCTTATTATCTCTTTACCACTGGAAAATAAAACTTCATGTTCACCAATAATTTTACCTTTTCTAACTGAATTAAAATTTATTCTTTTTCCATAAGGAAATTTTTTTTTATTAAGATATTTTTTACCTATAATTCTATATAGATTTTTGTTTTTCCCTATCGCAATACCCTGACCTAACATTAATGCTGTACCAGAAGGATGATCTTTTTTAAATTTATGATGAGCTTCAAAAACTTTACTTAGAAAATTATTACCCAAAGATTTTGATGCAATCTCAGTTAAATACGTCAAAAGATTAATCCCAAGACTCATGTTTCCAGCTTTGAGAATTGGAATTTTTTTTGAAATTTTTTTTATTATATTTTCCTCTTTTAAACTAAAACCTGTAGTCCCAATTATCACTCTTTTTTTTTGTTTGGCAGCAATATTTAGAACTTCAAGTGTACATTTTGGAATTGTGAAATCTATTATAACATCACTTCTCTTAAAGGCTTCAGAACTATTTAGTTTCGGTAAAATACCAAAGATTTTTTTTCTTTGTAACTTATTTTCCGTGAGACTGTTAATTTTAAATCTTTTATCTTTGTTTGCAGATTTGATTAATTGTTGCCCCATTCTACCCAGACATCCTGTAATTGTTAAATTTATTTTTTTAGTTTTCATATTGAAAGAATTTTAAATCATTTTGGTAATATTCGTTCATTTTTTTAATCATGTTCTCATCAAGATTTTTTTTCCAGTCATTTTCTGGTCCTTGATAAAAAAATTTAATTTTTCTATTGTCTTTTAAAGAATATACGTTTTCACCAAACTTACCCGCATTTTCTATGTTTTGTAGACTTTTAAAGTTAGTAGTATCAATTGCATTATTAAGCTTTTTTTGATCAATTTTATTATCAAATCTCATTAAAGTATTAACAAAAACTATCAGCTTTTCGAAAGTTTGCGTTGGATTTTTAACCATATCCTCGTATCTAATTGTAACTCTTCTAAAAGACTTATTACTTAACCAAGATCGGTAATTAATTCTCCAAGAGTTGACAATATTTGTTTTTGCATAGTTTTTCAGATGCGGATAGTCTTCTAATACTTTATTTTCATCTTGCATAAATTTTAATGCTTGATCATATGAGTCTAGATCATTATGATTTTTAACGGAAGTGATTACATTTCGAGGATCTCTGATGACATAAATAACTCCCAGGGAATATTCAGGTTTTGTAAAGTCTTTTCCAAATGCAGTTATTAAAGAATTGTGAGTCTTTAAAAATTTAACTTTTTTTTGTTCAAGAATATTTTTTTGTGAAGTTTCCCAATGTTTATGTATTTCACCTTTTTTTACTTTTTCCTTAAAAAATTGTTTATTTGGATAATCTTCTATTAGGCTTAACTTGTTAATGTCAAATATTCCATTTTCACAAAAATAGTAAGCAGTGAGAAAAGATCTAACCCAAGTATTCCCACTTTTTGGATATGATGCAATCCAGATAATCATATTTATTTATTAAACTAGGTATTAATTATTTCAACTTAAATATTTTTTTAATGAACTGCAGTTGAATATCTTAACTTTTCCAAAAATCTTTTGCTTTTTGAAAAAATTTTTTAATACTTGGATTAGATTTATCGTTTTCTATTTCCCTAAATTTTTCTAAAAGGCTTCTTTGCTCTTTATTTAAATACACTGGGACTTCAGTTTTGATTTGCACATACAAATCTCCAAAATCTCCTCTACGCATAAAAGGCATGCCTTTGCCTTTCAGCCTAAATTGTTTACCATCTTGAGTTCCATCAGGTATTTTTATTTTTGCTTTTTTACCATCTATTGTTGGTATTTCTATTGTAGTGCCAAGCGCTGCATCAGCTATGGAAATTGGGAACTCAAAAAATAAGTTTACATCAGATCTTTTAAATAATTCATGAGATTTTACATTTATAAATAAATATAAATCACCACTGGCACCACCTCTTGTCCCGGCCTCACCTTTGCCAGCAAGTCTAATTCTTGTACCATCATCAACCCCTTTTGGGATTGTAACTGACACTTTCTTAGAGGTTTGGGTGTTTCCTTGTCCATTACAGTCTGAGCAAGGATTGGTTATTTCTTCTCCACTTCCGGCACATTGAGGACATGTCTGTTGGACAGTAAAAAAACCTTGATTAGATCTTACTCTACCATTTCCTCCACAGTAAGTACATCTATCAGGACTAGACCCAGGTTTAGATCCGTTTCCCTTGCATGTGTTACATTTTTCTGAGGTCGAAAATTGTATATTTTGTTTTTTCCCAGCGTAAGCTTCTTCTAATGTGATCGATAAATCATATCTTAGATCTGATCCTCTATTGTTTGAGCTTCTTCCTCTAGAACTTCTTCTTCCACCTCCGAAGTCTCCAAAAAAATCTTCAAATATGTCTGAAAAATCGGCACCACTGAAACCTCCAAAACCTCCAAATCCACCTTGTCCACCACCACCATTTTCAAAGGCAGCATGACCAAAATTATCGTAATTTTCTTTTTTAGATTTATCAGAGAGAATGCCGTAAGCTTCACTTGCTTCTTTAAACTTTTCTTCAGCCCCCTTATCACCTGGATTTTTATCTGGATGATATTTTACAGCTAACTTTCTATATGCAGATTTTAATTCTTCAGGGGATGCGCTTTTATTTACGCCGAGGACGTCATAATAATCTCTTTTTGCCATTTAATACCCCGGACAGATAAATGTATGTTAAGCGCTCTTTTCTTTATTCTCGTCTTTTACTTCCTCAAAATCAGCATCAACAACATTATCCTCTTTTTTTCCTTTATCATCTTTACCATCATCTTTATTAGAATCTGGTTTTGTATTTTGTTGTGATTTGTATATTGCTTCTCCAAGTTTCATTGAAGCTTGAACTAATGTCTCGGTTTTTTTCTTAATATCATCTGTGTTTTCACCTTTGAGAGCCTCTTTTAGTTGACTCGAAGCATCTTCAATAGCTTTTTTGTCGGCTTCAGATACTTTAGAACCGTGCTCTTTAAGATTTTTATCTGTAGAATGAATTAAGGTATCTGCTTGATTTCTTACATCTACAGACTCTCTTTTCTTTTTATCAGCTTCTTTATTGGCTTCAGCATCTTTAACCATTTTCTCAATCTCTTCGTCACTTAACCCACCTGAAGCTTGAATTTGAATTTTTTGTTCTTTTCCAGTGCCCTTATCTTTCGCTGAAACATTAACAATACCATTCGCATCAATATCAAATGTAACTTCAATTTGAGGAACACCTCTAGGTGCAGGTGCAATTCCAACAAGCTCGAAGTTTCCTAAAATTTTATTATCAGATGCCATCTCTCTTTCACCTTGCAACACTCTAATGGAAACAGCAGGTTGATTATCTTCAGCAGTCGAGAATACTTGACTTTTTTTAGTAGGAATTGTTGTGTTTTTTTCAATTAATTTTGTAGAAACTCCACCTAAAGTCTCAATACCTAAAGAAAGAGGCGTTACATCTAATAATAATACATCCTTTACATCACCTTGAAGAACACCCGCTTGTATTGCAGCACCCATTGCTACAACTTCATCAGGATTAACACTTTTATTAGGTTCTTTCCCAAAGAAATTTTTAACTTCTTCGATTACCTTAGGCATTCTAGTCATACCACCAACCATTACAACTTCATCAATTTCATTGGCTGTGATACCAGCATCTTTCAATGCAGTTTTACATGGTGGCATTGTTTTAGCTATAAGATCTTCAACAAGCGCCTCAAGTTTTGCTCTTGTGAGTTTTAAATTAATATGTTTTGGGCCAGTCTTGTCAGCGGTAATAAACGGTAAATTAATATCAGTCTGTTCAGCTGAGGATAATTCAATCTTAGCTTTTTCTGCTGCTTCTTTTAATCTCTGAAGAGCAAGTTTATCTGATTTCAAATCTATTCCATTATCTTTTTTAAATTCTGCAATTAAATATTCAACTATAGAATTATCAAAATCTTCACCACCTAAGAATGTATCTCCGTTGGTTGATTTAACTTCAAAAACTCCATCACCAAGTTCAAGTATTGAAACATCAAATGTTCCACCACCTAAATCATAAACTGCAATTTTCTTATTTTGTTTTTTATCTAAACCATAAGCCAATGACGCAGCAGTAGGTTCATTTATAATTCTTAAAACTTCTAGACCTGCAATTTTTCCAGCGTCTTTTGTTGCTTGTCTTTGAGCATCATTAAAGTACGCAGGAACAGTAATTACAGCTTTCATTACCGCCTGACCTAAATATTTTTCTGCTGTTTCTTTCATTTTTTGTAAAATAAAAGCTGAAATTTGAGAAGGAGAGTATTTTTCTCCTTTAGATTCAATCCAAGCATCCCCTTTTTCTGAATTAACAATTTTGAATGGAGCCGCTTCTATATCTTTTTTAACAGTTGGGTCATCAAAGTTTCTTCCAATTAATCGTTTAACTGCAAAAATTGTATTTTCAGGATTGGTTACAGCTTGTCTTTTAGCTGGTTGTCCTATTAATTTTTCTTTTTCATCAGTAAAAGCAACAACAGACGGTGTTGTTCTAGCACCTTCTGCATTTTCTAAAACTTTTGCCTGGCTTCCCTCCATTATAGCCACGCAGGAGTTTGTTGTTCCCAAGTCTATTCCAATAATTTTACTCATAATAATTAATTCTCCTCGTCATATATGTGTTATTTTTGATTCTACAAGCTTTTCTGATCATTATTTAGTCTCCGAATTCTCTTTAGTTTCCTCTGTTTTGGCTTCTTTTTCTTGAGTTTTTTTAGCTACGCCAACTAATGAAGGCCTTAGTAATCGATCTTTAATAGTGAAACCTTTTTGAATTTCTTGAATTATAGTTCCTGGCTCTTTTGTATCATCCTCAATTTCCATCATTGCTTGATGAAAGTTTGGATCTAATTTTTTATTTAAACTATCAATCTGTTTAATATCATTTTTGTTAAATATGGATATTAAATCTTTATGAATTATATCAAAATGTTCTAAAGTTTTTTTAAGCGCTTCAGAGTCTTTCAACTTTTCATCACTCTCTAAAATACTTTTGGATCTTTCAAAATTATCTATAAGGCTAAGAGCTTCTTTAGCAAATGAAAAACCACCGTATTCAAAAGCATCTTCTTTCTCTTTCTCAAACCTTCTTCGTTGATTTTCCATTTCAGCAAATGCTCTAGCTAGTTTATCCTCAAGCTCTAAAATCTTTTCTTCTGCTGTTAATTCTTTTTTGTTCTCTTCCTCTTTTTTATTATGATCATCCGTTTGATCTTCATGCTTATCAGATTGGTTATTTTCTTGCTTGGCTAAATTTTCGTTTTGGATATTTTCTTTTTGTTCTTTTTCCATAGAAGCTTATATGGTAAGAAATTTAAGAATTTCTAGATGTTAAAAAAAAAAATATCAAAAATATTAATTGGCACAAATAACAAAGGAAAACTTAGAGAAATTAAGGGTTTATTGCCAAAATCAATTAAGATTTTTTCTACATCAGATTTTAATCTCAAAAGCCCAGCAGAAAATGGCAAAACTTTTAAGGAAAATTCAATAATTAAATCTAAGTATTTTTCAAAAAAATCTAATTTAGTTTGTATTGCTGATGACTCTGGTCTTGAAATAGATTGTTTGGATAAAAAGCCTGGAATTTTTTCAGCCAGATGGGCAGGATCCAAGGGGGATTTTAACAAAGCAATTAAAAGAGTATATAAAGGGTTAGATAAAAAAGATAAGAACTGGAGAGCTAAAAAGATTAAAGCAAGATTCGTATGTGCGCTATCAATTTGTTATTTAGATAAAATAATCGCAAGTGTTATAGGAAAAATTGAGGGATCTATTTCAAACAAAATTAGGGGAAAAAACGGTTTTGGATATGATCCAATTTTTATTCCAAAAAAAAAGAAACAAACTTTTGGTGAAATGAAGTTTTCTAGTAAGTGTAAAATTGACCATAGATCAATTGCGTTTAAAAAAATTAAAAAATTTCTCTAAGTTTACCGTTATTAATCTCATAAAAATTTAATTGGTGATTTATTTTATTATCTT
>CACJJV010000011.1 GCA_902593845.1 uncultured Pelagibacteraceae bacterium
TAATCATTGTTCCTTTCTTCGCCGCTATATCAATTCCATAGTGAGGCCACTTTGGTTTACCATTTAAAATTCTCTGGCTACCGTAAACACCACTAATAATTCCTTTTACAGGCATGATGAATTGGTTTTTAAAAAAAGGTAAATCAGAATTGATAGCTCTAGCTTTTCCAATTCTGTTGTTTTCTTCTTTTATTCTTTTGTAAACTGACTCAGGTGGCGTAACTTTACTTTCTTCTAAGCCATCTATTCTCTGAATGTTATATTTTCTTTTAAGAACTTTTTTAATTATTTTTTCACTTTTTCCGTTTGTTATTTTAGTAATAGTTAAATCAAATTTTCTATCTCTATCAATACCAAAAGCAAAATAACCATCTTTAGAAACTTTCACTTCTTTTTTATCTATAATTATTTTAGAAGAGGGATCAGTTATACCTATGATATAATGACCTTGTAAAAATTTTCCTTTAAACTCGATAGCATTTGAATAAGTTGAAATAAAAAAGATTGTTAAAAAAAATAATCTTGGTATTATTTTGCAGTCCATCCGCCATCAACTAATAAAGAGGTTCCAGTAATCATTGACGCTGCATCAGATGCAAGAAATACAGCTGCACTTGCTACATCTGAAAGTTCAGCAAATTTTCCCAATGGAATATTACCCAAAACCTCTTTTTTAAACTTTTTACTTTTCAAAAATTTACTTGTCATTGGAGTAACAACAAAAGTTGGGCAAACAGTATTTACCCTTATGTTATATTTAGCTAGATCAATCGACATTCCTTTGGTTAAGCCCTCTAAGCCAAATTTTGTCATATTATAAACACTTCTAATAGGACCACCAACATGACCCATTTGAGAGGACATATTTACAATCGCACCGCCAATTTTTTTTCTATTTTTGGAATTAATCATTTTTAAAGCACATAATTGAGCAAGATTAAAAGTTGCCATCGTGTTTATCTTAACCAAATACTCCATATTTTTTGTTTTAACTTTGGTAAAATGTTCTGGAATATTATTGCCTGCATTGTTAATTAGTATGTCTATTTTCGTCTGCTTATTAATTATTTCTTTAATTTGATTGTAATTTGTGATGTCACATACATATGATTTACATTTAGACTTTATTTTTTTAATCTTTTTTGAAACTTCATCTAAATCTTTTTTTGTTCTACTTATGATGATCAAATTCGCACCAGCTTCAGCAAGCGCTATAGCACATGCTCTACCAAGTCCTTTTCCAGCTCCAGTTACTACTGCAGTTTTATTCTTTAAATTGTAGTTTTTCAGATACATCATAAAAATAATATTTTAATATCAGTATAAATCAATTCAATAGCAACAATTAAAATTGCCAATAATCCTGCCCAAGCAATCCATTTATATTTTTTTATCCAATTTGATATTAATGTTGCTGCTGTTGCCATCAGTACAATTGATAAAACAAGACCAAAAATTAATAAGTAATAATGGTCCCCCGCTGCTCCTGCAACTCCTAAAACATTATCTAAACTCATGGTAAAATCAGCTAATAAGATTGTCCAAATAGCTTTAAGGAAACTGGAATTATCTACCTTTATATCACTTTCGTGATCAGAACCTTTAATGACATCTACATAAAGTTTGTAGACAATATAGAGAAGAAGAATACCTCCAATCAACCTTAAACCTGTAATTTGTAATAAATAAGCAGTCAATAAAGTTAAGATTATCCTTAAGACAACTGCTCCACCTATTCCCCAAAAAATAATTTTTCGTCTTTGTTCTAAAGGAAATTTTGATGCAACCATTCCAATTATGATTGCATTATCTCCTGCTAAAACAAGATCAATTAAAATGATTTGTGTTAAAATTGTAATTTGTTCTGGAGTAATAAAATCAGAGAGCATTAACTTCTAAGTATCATATCAGCACCTTTTTCGGCAATCATTATTGTAGGTGCATTAGTATTACCCGAAGTTATATTAGGCATTATTGATGCATCAATTACTCTTAAATTATTTAAACCCTTTACTTTAAGAGTCTCATCAACTACCGCCATATCATCTTGTCCCATTTTACATGTGCCAACTGGATGGAAAATAGTTTGTGCATAATTTGATCCAGCTTTTACAAGTTCTTCATCATCATTAATATCAATACCAGGTCTATATTCTTCTGGTTTATATTTTTTAAAAGTTTCAGACTCCATTACTATTTTCCTTGTAAGTCTTAGACCTTTTGCAGCAACCATACGATCATGGTCAGTTGAAAGATAGTTGAGTTTTACCTTTGCATAAATTCTTGAGTCTTTATTAATAATATTTACGTGACCTCTACTTGTTGGTCTTATATTTGATACAGTAGGTGTGAATGCATGAAAGTCATGGTTTTTTGTAGCACCTAAAGTGTCCATACTCATTGGTTGCACGTGCCATTGAAGATCTGGCAATTCTAAAGAAGGATCACTCTTTGCAAACATACACATTTGACTAGCGCCCATTGTCATTGGTCCACTCCTATTAAAAACATATTCTAGACCAATCATTAATTTACCAAATAAACTATTAACTTTTTTATTTAATGATTTAAGTCCATTAACTTTGTAAATTGGTCTGAACATTAAATGATCTTGTAAATTTTCTCCTACTCCCTTTAGTTCATGCACCATAGTTACACCAAGGTCTTTTAATTTTTCTGAATTTCCTATCCCTGAAGTTTGTAAAATCTGAGGTGATCCAATTGACCCAGATGAGAGTATTATTTCTTTGTTAGCTGCAACCTTTTTCAGAGCATTTTCTTGCCAGTACTCAATATTTTTAGCAGTTTTATTTTCGAAATTTATTTTTTTTACATGAGCATGAGTAATAATCTTTAAATTTTTTCTATTTTTAATTGGGTTTAAATATCCAACTGCAGTACTACACCTAAATCCATCTTTCTCAGTTACTTGAAAGTATCCACACCCATGATTATCACCAGTATTAAAATCTTTCGTTTTTGGAATACCAAATTCTTCTGCTGCATTTTGAAATTCATTTAACAGCGGTAATTGAATTCTTTGATCTGAAACAGACAAAGGCCCTCCAACACCATGGTAATCATCTTTACCACGTTCTTGATCTTCAGCTTTGATAAAGTAAGGCAGAACATCATCCCAGCCCCAACCAGTATTACCCAGTTGACGCCAAATATCATAATCTCTACTTTGACCTCTTATATATAGCAAACCATTAATAGCTGAGCTTCCTCCTAAAGTTTTCCCTCTAGGATAACGAATTGATCGATTATTCATTGTTTCATCAGGTTCAGTTTTGTAACACCAATCAACTGAAGGATTATGCATAGTTTTAAAATAACCAACTGGTATGTGTATCCAAGGATAATTATCTTTACCGCCAGCCTCAATTAAGAGAACTTTATTTTTTGGATTTTCAGATAATCTATTAGCCAAAACACATCCAGCAGATCCAGCTCCTAAAATTATAAAATCAAAGTTTTCCATCTATAGTTGAAATGTTATTTTTATAAATCTCATTTGTTCATCTTTACACTCATATTAATCAATTGTCACTTGTACGACCTTTGTTTTTCTGATTGTATGTTGTCGTTAAATTTAACTAACAAGAGGAAATATAATGAAAAAAATCATTTCAATGTTGTTTGCAACTGTTTTGGTACTTGGATTTGTATCTAGTGCTAATGCTGCAAAAACACTAAAATGTCAGACAGTTCTTAACACTAAAGCTGATGAAGTTAAAATGTTAAAGGACTTTACTGATACAGTAACAGAACTTACATCTGGTTCGTTAAAATTTGAAATTTTACCAGCAGGTGCAGTTGTGGGAGTTAAAGAAACTCTTGATGCTGTTGATAAAGGATTGATTGATTGTGGTTTCGCATGGACACACTATTGGTCAGGTGATCACCCTGCTGCTATGTTATTTGGTTCGCCAGTTGCTGGTGGTGGAGTTGGTATCGACAACTTAGCGTTTCTATCATGGTTTCAATATGGTGGTGGTAAAGAATTATACGATCAGCTTTGGAAAGAAATGGGAAGAGATATCAAAGGATTTATGCTTCAACCAGTTGGTCCAGAAGCTTTAGGTTGGTTTCCAAAACCAATTAAAGATATGGCTGACTTTAGAAAATATAAGTTCAGAACTCCTCCAGGAATTCCAGGACAAACATACAAAGACATTGGTATAGCATCTGTTGCAATGGGTGGTGGAGATATTCTACCAGCTCTTGAGGCAGGAACTATTGATGCTGCTGAGTGGTGTTGTCCTAAACCAGACTTAACATTTGGTTTCCAAAAAGTATTAAAGCACTATTACCTACAAGGTTTACACCAAGTAGTAGTAAATGCTGACTTTTACATTACTGGAAAAACTTATAATGCTATGAGTGCTCATGAGAAAAAGTCTCTTGAAGTTGCAGCTAATGCTTCATTAGCTAAATCTTTAAGTTACAGAATCTATGAAAATGGAAAAGCATTACAAGAACTTACTACTAAACATGGGGTAAAATTAGAAGACACTCCATCAGACTACTTTACAGAGTACATGGCAGCTGCAAAAGCTACATTGAATAAAAACGCAGAGAAGAACAAATTCTTCAATGAAGTTTATACTTCAATGAAAAACTTTGCTGATGTTGCTGTTCCTTTCTGGAGCGGTGCTCAAATGTCTAATGCGAAGCTAGGAATGGCTCACGCTGCAACATTAAAGTAATCAGTAATTAATCTTGATTTTTTAGAGCGGACTTTTACAGTCCGCTCTAATTTTTTTAACTAGAATTTTATGTCAGAAGAACCTGGTAAACTAGATATCTCAGATGAAATGATTGCCGAAAGGCGAGGTGGATCAGGAAAAATGCCAACTGATATGCCATCATGGATGGCAAAATCTATTATTAATATTGATAAATTTAGTAAGTGGATTGGTAATATTGTTTGTTGGATATTGATGCCACTAATATTTGCAATGACTTATGAAGTTCTTGCAAGAAAACTATTTTTAGCACCCACAATTTGGGCTTATGACATTAGCCGTTTCCTTTACGGAGCGTTGTTTATGTTAGGAGCTGGTTACGCGCTTTCTCGAGGTGTACACATCAGAGCAGATTTTTTATATAGAAATTTCAAAACAAAAACTCAAGGTTTGATAGATTTTTGGCTATATCTATTATTTTATTTTCCTGGTCTTTTGGTTTTTCTTTATATGACAATTGGGTTTGTAGAAGAGTCTATTAGAAGAGGTGAAAGAGGTATGGATACCACATGGATGCCTTTCATGTGGCCTATAAAAACTTGTTTATTAGTCGGAATTATTTTTTTACTTATTCAAGGTTTCTCAGAATTACTTAAAAGTTACTGGGCAGCTAAAAAAGGTGAGTGGCCAGGAGAGGATAAAAAATAATGATAGCTGAGTTAATTGATCCAGCAATTTTAGGTTTTATTCTCGTTGGTGTAATGCTTTTTGCAATTTTTGTAGGATTTCCGATTTCATTTACTCTGATATTTTTAGGATTTGTTTTTGGATACCTTGGTTTTGGAAAATTAGTTTTTTATTTGATGACACTTCAATTTTCCATGGTAATGACTGAGCAAACTCTTGCCGCCGTGCCACTCTTTGTGTTTATGGGGATAATGATGGAACAAGCTGGATTAATGGAAAGATTATTTTCAGCTTTTCAATTAATGTTAGCAAAAGTTAAGGGTTCGCTATATTACGCAGTTTTGTTTGTCTCAGTAATTTTTGCTGCAGCCACAGGTATTGTAGGTGCATCAGTAACTATTCTTGGCATCATGGCTGCTAAATCAATGAATAGATCAGGTTATGACGTTAAGCTAGCAGCAGGTACGATCACTGCAGGTGGAACTCTGGGTATTTTAATTCCTCCAAGCATTATGCTTGTTGTCATGGGTCCTATAATGGAAATCCCAGTTATAGATTTATTTGCTGCTGCAATCTTACCAGGAATACTTCTTGCAAGTTTATATGCAGCTTACACAACAATAAGATGTATGATTAATCCCAAGTTAGGACCGGTATTACCCGATGATATGAGAGCTGCCAGTATGAAAGAAGTTTGGGTCGAGTTTTTCCTTGGCTTGGTTCCTCCTGCGGCCTTAGTTTTTGCAGCTTTGGGAAGTATATTATTTGGATTTGCAACTCCAACAGAGGCAGCAGGCTGTGGAGCTATGGGAGCATTACTTCTTTCTCTAGCTTATAAAAAATTATCACTGTCTAAATTACAAGAAGCTTTGGTAAAAACTTTAGAAATAACAGCTTTAATTATGGTTTTAGTTGCAGCTTCAAATTTCTTTGGTGCAGTTTTTGCAAGACTAGGAACACCAACTTTGCTAACTGAATTTTTATTAGGACTAGAAATGAACAAGTATTTAATTCTAGCAATGATAATGGTTATGATCTTTTTATTAGGCTGGCCATTAGAATGGGTTCCTATTGTAATGATAATAGTCCCAATTATCTTACCTTTGGTGGAAGCATTAGGATTTAATTTAACTTGGTTTGCAATATTGGTTGCAGTGAATCTACAAACCGCCTGGCTATCTCCACCAGTAGCTTTATCAGCGTATTTTTTAAAAGGAGTTGTTCCAGAATGGGATCTTAAAGACATCTATTATGGAATGATGCAATTTATGGTCTTACAAGTCATTGGTCTAGTATTAATTATAATATTTCCTAAAATTGCTCTTTGGTTACCAACTCTCTTATATGGACAGTAGAAACTTTAAGTTTTATATTGACTAAGTGAGTCCTCAAAATTTAAAAAAAAATCTTACTAATTGGGATTTAGTTTCAGTTAATCCCAATGATAAAAATTGGGATTGGAAAGTCTTATTTTGTTTTTGGGGAGTAAATATTCAGAGTGTTATAGGTTTTTCATTAATCACCTCTTTATATGTAATCTATAATCTTAATACTTTTGTTGTATTTTTTGGAACAATATTTGGAACTCTTCTAGTCTATCTATTTTCAAACTTAATTGGAAAACCTTCTCAAAAATATGGACTACCCTTTGTTGTTTTATTACGACCCTCGTTAGGTATTATTGGAGCAAAATACTTTGGTTTACTGAGATTTTTGGTTGGTATTTTTCTGTTTGGTATTCAAACGTATTTTTTATCAAAAGCATTTAGTTATTTGATCAGAATAGCAATTTTTTCTATAGAACCTGCAATACTTGATCAACAAATATTACTTTTATTCTTTTTGGGAATGAACTTAATTGATTGGATTGCAATTATCATAGCAATAATTTTCCAAGGATTTTTATTTAGTGTTGGAATGAACATGAATAAAAAGATTATTATTTTTTCAGCAATTACAGTTTATCTTGGAATTTTATTGTTTTTTTTATCTGTATTACTCAGTGATGTTAAATTTACCTCAAATGCATTTTTAAATTTATTAAATACAGAAAATTTTATGAATAAGAATAATTTTGTGCCATTAATAACAGTTACAAGCACGGTATTTGCATATTTTTCAATTATAATTTTAAGTTTTGGGGATTTTTCAAGGTATGTAAAAAGTGAGAGCCAGCTCAAAAAAGGAAATCTAACTTTAATATTAAATTTGATAATTTTTTCCTTTGCTGCTTTATTTATAGTTTCAGGAATGGATGCCTTTTTAAAACAAGATCCAGAAAATCTTTCTAGAATATTGACGAATCCTACAGATATTCTTGGAAAGATCGATAATTTATTTCTAATTGTTTTAGCTTTAATTTTTATAATTATTGCCTCTGCTTCAACAAATTTAATAGCAAACTTTATTCCATCTCAATATACTTTAATTAATTTTTTACCTTTTTCTTTAACTGTTAAAAGTGCTGGTTTTATAATCACTATCATAGGCTTTATTATAGGAGTATTTTGGTTAACTTTCTTAAGTCAAGTTGGTGCTTTATCTTTTATTGATACCTTTGGAGCTTTTTTTGGACCTCTTTTTGGAATAATGATTTTTGATTTTTATTATATTCAAAAGGGTAAATTAAATAATAAAGATATTTATTCTTTGGAGAACAATGGAATTTATTATTACAGTAGTGGATGGCATATAAAAGCAGTTTACTCTGTGATTTTGGGTTTTATTTTTTCAGCTTCAACTATTTGGAATACTAATTTAATGTTCCTTCAATCATTTTCTTGGATTATAGGAGCTTTTGTAGCAGCTTTTACTTATTATTTATTAACACGAAAATAAAAAAATGGAAAAAATTACATTCGATTTTAAGGATAGAACGGCAATCGTAACAGGAGGTGCTCAAGGTTTTGGTTTTGATATTACTAAACGTTTTTTAAAATCAGGTGCAAAGGTGATCATATGGGATAACGACTCAAAAGCTATAGAATCAGCCATTAAAGAAATTGATAATCCAAATTTGAGCTCCAATACTGTCGATGTATCTAATTACAATGAAGTTGAAAAAAATGTTAGGGAGATTACAAAAAATTCTAATATTGATATTTTAATAAACAATGCAGGCATAACTGGTCCCACAGCTACTCTGTGGGAATATGACATTGAGATGTGGAAAAAGGTTGTGGAAATCAATGTAATGGGAACATTTAATTGTTGCAGGTCAATCGTGCCAAACATGATCAAAAATAATTATGGTAGAATTGTAAATGTAGCCTCTGTAGCTGGAAAAGATGGAAATGCTAATGCTAGTGCATATAGTGTAGGAAAAGCAGGCGCAATAGGTCTAACTAAATCATTGGGTAAAGAGCTTGCAGATAAAAATATAGCTGTAAATGCAGTCACTCCAGCGGGCGCAAAGACTAGAATTTTAGATCAAATGACCAAAGAGCATGTTCAAAAAATGCTATCAAAAGTACCTAGAGGAAGATTTCTTGAAGTTGAAGAGTTTACCTCATTAATTTGTTGGCTTTCTTCTGAGGAAAACACTTTTTCAACAGCAGCAGTCTTTGATATTAGTGGTGGTCGCTCTACTTATTAACTTCTTGGTTTTTGTTCAACTATTTTGATATTATTAATTTTAGCTCTACTAAACTTGATGTCTTTGGACATAACTGGTGCAAAAATCATTATAGACCAGTAAATTAAGAGTATAAAAGCGGATATTGTCTTCATATTATTTATATAGATCCGAATGTTGAATTTTGAATGTTTAAATTTTGTCTAAATAATGTATTAAGAATTTTTTTTAATTTTTTATGAAAATTTTATTAAATATTTTAATCATCACAATTTTATCTATTAACTTATCTTTAGCAGATGAATTACGAGTCTTTAATTTTACAGAAACAGAGCTCGCAGAACTTAAAGTTAGAAAGGTAAGAGGGGCTGATAATAAGACACTTTATACCGTTGGAACAAATGATAACGGAAATTATTTGAAATCGGTTGCTAATAATGCTGCATCTGGCCTTGGAAAAGAGATCAAGATAGACTTAGATAAGACCCCGTTTATAAACATAACTTGGAAAATTGAGAAAGATCTATCAGGAATTAAAGAAAATACGAAAAAAGGGCATGATTTTGCTGCCAGAGTTTTTGTGATTAAAAAAACTGGAGCTACACCACTATCAAATAGAGCAATTAATTATGTTTTTTCGAGTAATAATGAAGTTGGGGCAAATTTCCCAAGTCCATATACAAAAAAATCGATAGACAATGTTTTAGCTAGCACAAAAGATAATTTAAATGAATGGGTAACAGTTAAAGCTAATGTTAAAGAGGACTTTAAAAGATTACACGATCTAGATGTTAAAGAGCTTGATGGAATTGCTATTATGTCTGATACTGATAACTCAAAGATGAAATCTATAGCTTATTTTCAAAATATATATTTTTCATCTCAATAATTAAAATTTAAGATATTTTTTAAGATAAATATTAAATAAAGAAAGTATAACAGCTACAATAACATCTTCTAAAGGACTTGCTTGTGGATAGCCAAAGTTCCACGCAGTAACCATCACTAACCAAATTACAAATATATTCATTAAATACTTATACCTTAGTTTCTATTAAATAGTTTACTTTTTTGATATGATTATATTATGCATGAAAATTTTTTTCATACTTTAAAAGTTTACTATGAAGATACTGATGCTGGAGGCGTCGTATATTATGCTAATTATTTAAAGTTTTTAGAGAGAGCCAGAACAGAAGCTCTCCATTCAATTGGGTTCAGTAACCAAAAAGTGAAAAAGGATTTTGGTTCACTAATCATAGTAAAAGCTTGCAACATTGAATATAAAAAACCTGCAAGTCTTGAAGATGAACTAACTATAAGATCTTTTGTTAAATCTATCACTAAAACATCTTTTTTTATGAATCAAATAATTACTAAAGGTGATGACACTATAGTTGAAGCACAAGTTCATTTAGTCTTTGTTAATGATTTAGGTAAACCAGTAAAAATACCTAATGAAATTTACTCAAAATTTAAACCCTATTTTTGTGATACTATTAAAATTTAGCTATTTTCTTTGCCTTAATAAGTAATTGGTTAATCATAGGAGTCGTCACTAATTTTGTATTTACGTTTCTTGGGCTTGGGTGATAACAAGCAATTAAAACTTTATTATCTGGCAATAAATATTTGTTTCCGTGTTTAAATTCAAATTTTTTTTGAATCATAAATTTTTTTTTATAAATTTTTAAACAATTATCAAATGCAACTTTACCAAGAGTTATGATCACTTTAAGATTTTTTAAATTTTCAATTTCATTTTCAAAATAATTTGAACAGCGATTTAATTCTTTACTTTCTGGTTTATCACCTGGAGGAACACATTTAAGAATATTAGTTATGTAAGTATCATGTAATTTCAAATTATCATTTGCTTTCTCTGAAAAATCTTGATTTGAAATTCCTGTTAAAAATAAACTCTTAAATAAAAAATTTCCTGATTTATCTCCTGTGAATGCCCTTCCGGTTCTTGTTCCACCATGAGCTGCAGGAGCAAGACCTAAAATCATCAATTTTGCTTTATTGTCTCCAAAGCCAGGGACTGGTTTTCCCCAGTATTTCTCATTCTTATTTTGTTTTCTTTTTTGTATTGAAATTTTTTTGATAAAACTAACAAGTCTTGGACATTTTTTACATTTAATAATTGTATTATTTATTTTTTTTAATTTAATAGTCATCAATGAAATTTATAAAATTTTTTTTTATTATTTTTATAACTTTCCCCTCATCGATTAAAGCAGATTTAAATCAAGAATTATCTTTAGAACTAAAAAAAGGTGGTAAACTTATATTTATTAGGCATGCATATGCACCAGGTGGTGGAGATCCTGAAAATTTTGATATTAATAACTGTGATACCCAAAGAAATTTAAGTGAGGAAGGAAGAAACCAAGCCAAAAAAATTGGAGATTTTTTTAAAGATAATGATGTTCAAATTTTCAAAGTTTTCTCAAGTGAATGGTGTCGCTGTAAAGAGACTGCTAAATTAGCTTTTACAAATTTTGAAACAAAAAATTTCTTAAATTCCTTTTTTAGCGCAAAGTTTGCCAATAATAAAAATAAACAAATGTTAGATTTGAAAAATTATGTTAAAAAATTCAAAGATAATGAAAATTTAATTTTTGTGACACATTATGTAGTAATATCTGAAGCTTTAGATTATGCTCCTGCATCGGGTGAAATAGTTATTGCAGATAAGAATTTTAATAAAATTGGTAGTATAGAAATAGATTTTTAATATTATGTCATCAAAGCGAGCAATGAAACAAGCCCAAAAGCAAGCTTACGCTAAACATAGAAGTAACATTACTAATAATAGATTTGGAGATAGAAAAAAAAATTTCTCCAAGAAAAATAAAAAAAGTTAACTTTCTTTTTTAAATTTCTCAATTTTTTTACAAGAAGAAATTTTAGATATTCCTTCTTCATCATTAAGAACAGTTTTCATGAAAATCTCTTGTTTGTCTTTTTCAAAAAGAATTTGAGTATAAAATTGAGGATATCCGTGTTTATGAGTAAGTATTTTACCATTTTCTTCATAAATATTTCGAACATAAGAGTTTGATTTTTTAGTACTTAAATCAGTTAGTCGATATTTTTGATATGTTTTTTCCTTATAAACATAATTTCTAGTCATGATTAATTCGTCTAGATTTAAGATGTACTCATTTTTTAAAAATTCATCTTGTTTATCATCACATTTACTCATAATGATTATTTCTGATTTAAGATGTTGGAAGGGAAGAATCATTAATAAAAGAGAAATTAAAAATCTAATTTCTCTCATTTTTTTCAGCAAAAAATAAACCAATTAAAAGTAAAGCTGTCCAACCGAGTCCCACCAATCCTTTTATAATACTTGTATCAGCACTCCACAAATCAAGAAAAAGAGCCCCAAAAATAAGACCAAGAACATATACAATAATTACGATTGTAGTTTTACTCATCTAATAATTTCTTTTTAAAAAGAGAGATACCATTTTCAATTTTATAAGTATAGGACTCTTTAAAACTTTCTAATTGCCAACCAGTCAATCTTTTTTGAATAATTTCAAGATTTTCTTTTTTCCACTCATCAGTTGTATCCTCAAGTTTCCAAATTTTTTTTTCTTCAGTATTTCTTCCACATCCATAGCAATAGCCAGTTTTTGGATCAGTTTTGCAAATACTTATACATGGAGAAACAATCATAATAATATTATAGAGTAAAAATTATATAATTTACAATAATTGTCGTTGGACAAATAGTTTCAATCATATATAAAACCACTTGAATTTGTGGGGCGATGGCGGAATTGGTAGACGCGTCGGTCTTAGGAACCGATAGAGCAATCTGTGAAGGTTCGAGTCCTTTTCGCCCTACCATTAATTTATTATGAAAGTCACAGTAGAAAATAAAAAAGGTCTTAATAAAGATATAAAAGTTTTCATTGATAAAAAGACAATGAATTCTTACATGGATGAAAAATATGAAGAAATTAAAGGCACTGTAAATTTAAAAGGGTTTAGACCAGGAAAAGTTCCAGTAGAAGTTTTAAAAAGACAGTTTGGTAAAGCAGTATTTAGCGAAGTTTTAGACAAAGTTTTAAAAGACACAACTACAAAAGCTTTAGAAGAAAATAAAATAAAACCAGCAGGACAACCAAAACTAGATCTCAAAACTTATGGTGAAGATAAAGATCTAGAATATATTATTTCCGTCACAGAGTTTCCAAAAGTTGAATTAAAATCTATAGAAAATATTAAATTTGATGAATACACGGTTAAAATCGACGAGAGTGAAACTGAAAAAAGAATTAAAGAGATAGCCAAAAATACACCAAGCTTTAAAGATGCTCCACCGGAAACAAAAGCAAAAGAGGGTGATTCAGTTTCTTTTGACTACACAGCTACTGTTGATGAAAAATCATTTAAAGGAGGAGAAGGAAAAAATACACAATTAACCTTAGGTAAAGATTTATTCTTAAAAGGTTTTGATAAACAATTGGTGGGTGTAAAAAAAGATGATCAAAAAATTGTTGAAGCTATACTTCCTGAAAATTTTCCTGAAAAAGAGTTAGTAAATAAAAAAGCAAAATTTAATTGTAAAATATTATCGGTAAAAATTTCAGAGGAAGTAAAAATTGATGACCAATTTGCAAAAAATCTGGGAGCAAAAGATTTGAAAGATTTGAAAACCCTAATTTCAAAGCAAATAAATGATGAATATAAGAATTCTCTGGACAGATTGTCAAAAAATCAAATTCTTAAAGAATTAGAAAAATTTAAAGTAGATGAAATCCCACAAAATTTAGTTGATGAAGAAGTGAAAGTTCTATCTCAAGGAATGACAGATGAAGATAAAAAAAAGAGTAAAGATAATTTTGAAGAAATAGCAAAAAAAAGAATTAAAGTTGGTTTAATATTAAATGAATTTGGTGAGCAAAATCAGATAAAAGTATCAGAACAAGAATTACAGGCTGAAGTTCAAAAACAAATAAGAATGATGCCTGGTCAAGAAAAAATGGTAATGGATTTTTATCAAAAAAATCAATCAGCATTGGCCAGTTTAAGAGGAACAGTTTATGAAGAAAAAATTTTAAATCTTGTTAAACAGAAAGCAAAGTCTAATAAAAAAGAGGTTTCGAAAGAGGAAGCCGAAAAAATATTAAAACAATCTCAAAATCAAGATGAGGGAACAAAACAAGCCTCAAAGAAAAAAGTTGAGACTAAAAAAAAAGAGGTAAAAAAAACTAGTCCAAAAACTAAGTCTCCTGCCAAAAAAACAAAAAAAGTTAGCAAAAAGTAATCTCAAGTTGTATAAGTAATACGAATCAACTTTATGAATAATAAACTGTCTGAACATATGAGTAGCTTAATACCCATGGTTGTTGAGCAATCTAACAAAGGTGAAAGAGCTTATGATATTTATTCAAGACTATTAAAAGAAAGAATTATTTTTTTGACAGGTCAAATTAATGACAATGTAGCTTCATTAATCACAGCTCAATTATTATTTCTAGAAGCAGAGGATCCAAAAAAAGAAATTTTTTTATATATTAATAGTCCTGGTGGACTTGTTACTGCAGGTTTAGGTATTTACGATACAATGCAGTATGTAAAACCAGATATTTCAACTTTATGCATTGGACAAGCAGCCTCGATGGGATCTTTTTTATTATCGGCTGGAACAAAAGGAAAAAGATTTTCACTTCCAAATTCAAGAATTATGGTTCATCAACCATCTGCGGGGTTTCAAGGACAGGCCACTGATATCGAAATTCATGCGAATGAAGTATTATCATTAAAAAAAAGATTGAATGAAATATATTCAAAACATACTGGCAAATCTGTGGATGAAATTAAAACTGCTTTAGAGAGAGATAATTTTATGACTGCAGACGCAGCTAAATCTTTTGGACTTATAGACTCTGTAGTAGAGAAAAGATCTTAGAACACCACATATAGTTTACAAAATCCAAAACTTGATTAATAGGAGTCATTTATAATAGAATAGACTTATTGATTCGTTTAAAATTTTATGAACACAAATAATAAAAATATTCTTTATTGCTCTTTCTGCGGCAAAAGCCAACACGAAGTAAGAAAATTAATTGCAGGTCCAACTGTCTTCATTTGTGATGAGTGTGTTGAACTTTGTATGGATATTATAAAAGAAGAAAGCAAAGACACATTTGTAAAACATCAAGATGGTTTACCATCACCAAAAGAGATTTGTACAGTCCTAGACGATTATGTAATTGGACAATCTCACGCAAAAAAAGTTTTATCAGTAGCTGTTCACAATCACTACAAACGACTAAATTATGAAAATAAAACTAGTAAAAATGTAGAGCTTGCAAAATCTAATATACTCTTAGTTGGTCCAACTGGATGTGGAAAAACATTATTAGCACAAACGCTGGCTAGAATCTTAGATGTTCCATTTACAATGGCTGATGCAACAACTTTAACTGAAGCAGGTTATGTAGGAGAGGATGTAGAAAATATTATTTTAAAATTGTTACAAGCAGCAGATTATAATGTCGAAAAAGCCCAAAGGGGAATTGTGTACATTGATGAGGTTGATAAGATTAGTAGAAAATCTGAAAATCCATCTATTACAAGAGACGTTTCTGGTGAAGGTGTTCAACAAGCTTTATTAAAGATAATGGAAGGGACAATTGCAAGTGTACCTCCTCAAGGTGGTAGAAAACACCCCCAACAAGAATTCTTACAAGTTGATACTACAAATATTTTATTTATTTGTGGTGGAGCATTTGCGGGACTTGATAAAATTATTTCTCAGAGAGATAAAGGTACATCTATTGGTTTTGGAGCAGATGTAAAGAATATACAAGATAAAAAGACTGGTGAGTGGATGAAGAACTTAGAGCCTGAGGATTTGCTCAAATATGGATTAATACCTGAGTTTATTGGTAGATTACCTATGATTGCAACTCTAGAAGATTTAGATGAAAAATCTTTAATTAAGATACTGCAAGAACCAAAAAATTCTTTAACAAAACAATATCAAGAGTTATTTAAACTAGATGGAGCAAAATTAATATTTAAAGACTCTGCACTTAAAGAAATTGCAATTAAAGCAATTAGCAAAAAAACAGGAGCAAGAGGTTTAAGATCTATTTTAGAAAATATACTTCTTAAAACTATGTATGATTTACCAAGTCAAGAAAATATTGAAGAGGTAATAGTCGACTCATCAGCTGCTAAAGGTCTGTCGCAGCCCATAATTGTTCATTCAAAAAAGGATGGTAAATCCAAAACAACTAAGACAACAGCGGCTTAATAACCCTAATAACTTGTAAAAAGGTATTGCAAAAATAATATTAATATCCATATTGATTTTATGGACGTAAAAACTTCTTCACCATTATTACCACTTAGAGATATTGTGGTTTTTCCTAGCATGGTAATTCCACTTTTTGTTGGAAGAGATAAATCAATCTCTGCTTTAAATGAGGTGATGAAAAAAGAGAAAAAAATTATTTTAGTAACTCAAAAAAATTCTGAAATCGATGATCCTAAGAAAACAGATATATTTATGTATGGATGCGAAGGTAGCATTTTACAACTTTTAAAACTCCCAGATGGAACAGTAAAAGTTTTAGTTGAGGGTGTTCGTAGAGTAAAAATTATTGATTTTAAAGATAATGAAAAGTTTATAACTTGTGACTTTACACCTCACAATGATGTGATCGATGGTGATGAAGATTTGTATCCATTAGCTGTTACAGCAATTAGAAGAATGGAAAAATTAACTTCTATTAATAAAAAAGTTTCTAGTGAAACTATTAATACAATTAAACAATTAAAAGATCCATCTCAGATTGCAGATAACATTGCTTCACACATCACTGCAACAATTTCAGAGAAACAACAAATTTTTGAGACTATTGATGTTAAGAAAAGATTAAATGCAATCATAAAGATAATGGAAAATGAAACAAGCATTATTGGAGTAGAAAAAAGAATTAGAGGAAGGGTTAAAACCCAAATGGAAAAAACTCAAAGAGAGTACTATTTAAATGAACAATTAAAAGCTATTCAAAAAGAGTTAGGTGAAATTGAGGACGGCAAAGATGAAAATACAAGTTTAAATAAAGCAATTCTTAAATCTAAAATGCCAAAAGATGTTGAGAAAAAATGTCTTCAAGAATTAAAAAAATTAAAAAATATGAGCCCGATGTCAGCTGAAGCCACAGTAGTAAGAAATTACTTAGATTGGATGATAGATCTTCCTTGGCATAAAAAAAGTGATGTCGTTATCGATTTAAAAAAAGCACTTGAAGTTTTAGATAAAGATCATTTCGGTTTAGAAAAAGTTAAAGAGAGGATTATTGAATTTTTAGCAGTCCAAAAAAGAATGGATAAGATTAAAGGCCCTATTTTATGCTTAGTAGGTCCGCCTGGTGTTGGAAAAACATCTTTAGGAAAGTCAATTGCTAAAGCAACAAACAGAGAGTTTGTAAGAATGTCGGTAGGTGGAATGAGAGATGAAGCTGAAATTAGAGGTCACAGAAGAACTTATATTGGTTCTTTACCGGGTAAAATTATTCAAATGATGAAAAAAGCTGGAACTAAAAATCCACTGATACTTTTAGATGAGATTGATAAAGTTGGAAATGATTATAGAGGAGATCCTTCTTCAGCTTTATTAGAGGCTTTAGACCCAGAACAAAATACGACTTTTAATGATCACTATTTAGAAGTTGATTATGATTTATCTGATGTAATGTTTGTGACTACAGCTAATACATTAAATATTTTACCTCCATTATTAGATAGAATGGAAGTTATTAGATTAGCAGGTTATACAGAAGATGAAAAAATAAATATTGCAAACAAATATCTTCTTCCAAAACAAATAAAAGATAATGGTGTGAAGGAAAAAGAAATGAGTTTGGGTGACGATATTATAAAAGAGGTAATTAGAAGTTACACAAAGGAGTCTGGTGTAAGAAATCTTGAGAGAGAAATTTCTAAAATTGCAAGAAAAGTAGTTAAAAAGGTTGTCTCTGGAGAAGAAAAAGAAGTCAATATTAACACAAAAAATCTACCAGACTTTTTAGGAGTTCCTAAATTTAAATCAGGTGAGTTAGAGTCTGAAAATAGAGTGGGTATAGTAACAGGATTAGCCTGGACTGAGTACGGTGGTGAGATTTTAAAAATAGAGACAGTAACAATGCCAGGTAAAGGCCGTATGCAAATTACTGGAAAGCTTGGTGACGTAATGCAAGAGTCGGTTAAAGCTGCAAAATCATTTGTAAGATCAAAATGCTTAGAATATGGAATTATTCCTCCATTATTTGAGAAAAAAGATTTTCACATTCATGTTCCTGAGGGAGCAACACCAAAAGATGGCCCATCTGCTGGAATAGGAATGGTTACATCAATAGTTTCATCAATTACAAGCATTCCGGTAAAAAGAGATGTGGCTATGACAGGTGAAGTAACATTAACTGGCCAAGTATTGCCGATTGGTGGGCTGAAAGAAAAGCTATTAGCAGCTCATAGAGCAGGTATAAAAGAGGTTTTAATTCCAAAAGAAAATGAAAAAGACCTTGTAGACATGCCAAAAAAGATTATCGATGAGATAAAAATCACTCCAGTTGAGTTTGCTGATGAAGTTTTAAAAATTGCCCTAACTAAAGAGCTGAAGAAGACAGAATGGGTTGAGGTTGATATGTCTAAAAAAGATGATAAATCTCAAGCTAGCATTCAATAATTTCAAACTTTTTCTCATTTTGAACTCTTAGATTTTTTTCTATCAAGCTAATTTATTCACTAGATCTATATTCATATTTTAGGTAACCTATTTTAAATAAATAATAACTAAGGGAAATAAATATGAATAAATTAAGTAAAATAATCGTTGTATTGATCTCGTCTTTATTTTTAAGTTTTGCAGCAAACTCAGTTGAAGTAAAATTTGGGCACGTTGGTAAACCAGGTTCTCTATTTTCAGCTTCAGTTGATCATTTTGCTAAACTTGCTAATAAGAGGTTAGGTAACAAAGGTAAAGTAACCGTATTTGGTTCTTCGCAACTTGGAAAAGACAAACAAGGAATGCAAAAACTAAAATTAGGTACAGTTAATATGTGGTTACCTTCATCAGTAATGGCTTCTATTCATGATGAGTTTGGTGTTTTTGATATGCCTTTTATTATTAAAGACAGAAAACATATGGCTAAAGTAGAAAAAAATGTTTTACCAGGGATGTTTAAAAACCTTGAAGATAAAACAGGTTACAAAGTTATTGCTGTATGGGAAAATGGTTTTAGACATATAACAAATAATACTAGACCAATTAATACTCCAGGTGATTTAAAAGGAATTAAATTAAGAACTCCTAAATCAAAATGGAGAGTTAAAATGTTCCAATCATATGGTGCAAACCCAACTCCAATGTCTTTTTCTGAAGTATTTACTGCTTTGAAAACAGGTACAATGGATGGACAAGAAAACCCATATGCTCAAATAGCTAGTGCTAAATTTCAAGAAGTTCAAAAATATTTATCAATCACAGGTCACGTTTATACTCCTGCTTATGTAACTGTTCATAAGGATCACTGGAGTAAACTACCTGCAGATGTTCAAGATATTTTAGAGAAAGCTGCTCAAGATACACAAAAATTTGTGTACAAAGAAGCTGCTAAACTTGAAAAATCTTTATTAAAAGTAATTAAAGATGCTGGCGTCCAAGTAAACAAAGCGGACAAAGGTGCTTTTATTGCAGCTAGTAAAGGGATTTACGATCAATTTGGATCAGAAGTTCCTACGGGTGGTGCTTTAGTTAAAAAAGTATCATCTTTAGCAAAGTAATATAATTTAGATTATCTTATCAGGCCCTCATTCAGAGGGCCTGAATATAATATGAAATTACAAAATTTTATTAATTCGTACGAAAAAATATTAAAACTAATACTGTTTATAATGATGGTAGCATTAGCAGTAACGGTTTTACTTGGAGTTACCTTTCGTTTTGCTGGCAGTGCATTAGTTTGGTACGATGAAGTTGCTGCTGTCCAACTTGCATGGATAACATATTATGGTTCTGCATATGCCGCATTAAAAGGTTCTCACATAAGTGTACCAAGTATTTTTAAAGCTTTTCCACTACCATTAAGAAAAATTTTTTTTGTTGTTTCTAAGCTAGTTGTTTATGGTTTTTTAATATTATTAGCATATTACGGTTATTTAGTTTTAACCTTAATAACAGGTGAAACGTTGGTGACATTAGAATGGGTTCCTCAACCATTTGTTCAATCAGTAATTCCAATTGCATCATGTCTTTTTATTCTATCTGAGACTTTAAGAATTCCAGAAGATTATAAAAATTTAGTTTTACAAAATATGGGTGACGAGCAAACAGGAGATATTTAATGGTAATTCTAACAATGTTTATGGTCTTGTTACTTTTGTTGTCTATAAATGTGCCTATTGCGATTGGCCTTGCAGTAACAACTATTATTGCAATGGTTATGAAAACTGGCACAAGTTTTCTAATTGATACTGCAATCGTAATGTTTGATGGATCAATGAAGTTTCCATTGATTGCAATTCCACTATTTATTTTAGCTGGTTCAATTATGAATAGTGCTGGTATTTCAAGAAGACTAATAGCTTTTGCCTCTGCTCTAGTTGGATTTATTAAAGGTGGGTTGAGTATGATTAATATTGCAACCTCAATGTTTTTTGCTGAAATTTCTGGATCGGCAGTTGCTGATGTCGCTGCACTAGGTTCTATTTTAATTCCTGCAATGAAAAAGAAAGGATACCCAGGCGCATTTGCTGCTGCGGTGACTTCATCTTCAGCATCTTTAGCAATTATTATTCCACCATCAATACCAATGATTGTTTATGCAGTTATGTCTCAAAGTTCAGTTGTACAATTATTTGTTGCTGGAATTATTCCTGGAGTAATAGGTGGATTTTTTCTTATGTTGGCAGCTTATGTTACAGCAAGAAAGAAAAATTTTCCTGTTGAGGAGACATTCAATATACCAAACGTTAAAAAAACAGCAAAAGATGCAGCTTTAGCCTTTTTACTACCAGTAATTATTTTAGGAGGGATTTTTGGAGGCGTTGTAACAGCTACAGAGGGAGCTGGTTTAGCAGTTGTAGCATCTTTGGTGATTGGTTTTATTTATAAAGAGATAGACTTTAAAAGACTATATGAGTCAGCTTGTGAGGGAGCGATACAGACTGCATCAGTAATGTTATTAGTTGCAGCATCTGTTTTATTAGGAGAGTTTTTAACCATTGAACAAATTCCTCAAAAGGTTGCTGAGTCAATTATTGAATTTACTAATAATAAATATGCAGTTTTAGGAATTTTAAATATATTTTTATTAATTATAGGTTTCTTTTTACACTCAGTTGCAGCAATAATTTTAACCGTTCCAATAGTTATGCCATTGGTTAATGCAGTTGGTATTGATCCTGTTCATTTTGGAATAATTGTAACTTTAAACCTAGCCATAGGACAGCAAACACCTCCTGTAGCAAGTGTATTAGTAACAGCCTGTTCAGTTGCAAAAGCAGATATCTGGGATGTAACAAGATCAAATATATCATTTATATGTGTGTTGTTAGTTTTATTACTTTTAGTAACGTATGTACCAGCAATACCAATGACATTAGTAGAGTATTTTTATAGGAGTTAAATGAGCAGTTTAGTTAAGCTAAATAAAATAAATAGTCATTTGTCTGAAGTGGTTATTAATAGACCAGAAAAATTAAATGCAATGACTAAACCAATGTGGATAGAACTTGGTAAAATTTTTAAAAAAATTTCAAAAGAAAAAAACCTTAGATGCGTTATCATAAGAGGTGAAGGGGGAAAATCTTTTTCACCTGGAAATGATATTGGGGAATTTAAAAAAGAAAGATCGTCATCAAAATTAGCAAAATCTTACGGAAAGTTTTTACATGGAACCTTAGGAGCAATATTTAATTGCCCAGTACCTACAATAGCTATGATTGAGGGAATTTGTGTGGGTGGTGGTTTGGAAATAGCTGCTTGTTGTGACATTAGGATCTGTGGGAAAAGTTCGAGGTTTGGTATACCGATTAAAAGACTTGGTTTAACAATGGCTGCAAAAGAGTTGGAAGTCCTTTTGAAAGCAACTACTTATTCAACTGCTATGGAAATTTTGTTTGAGGGAAGAGTATTCGACTCTCAGGAGGCTTTAGAAAAAAGATTGGTTAACAGAGTAGTTAACGATGAAGACGTTAAGAAAGAAGCATATAAATCAGCTGAACTTATATGCGAAGGTGCTCCTAAAGTTGCCAGGTGGCACAAAGAGTTTGCAAGAAATATTTTAAAGAAAGGTAAAGTAACTGAAAAAATAAATAATCTTGGTTACAAATGTTACGATACCGAGGATTTTAAAATTGGATATCAATCCTTCCTAAATAAAACAAAGCCAAAATTTAAAAATAAATAAACATTAAATGGCGTCATTAAAAGGTATTCGAGTGTTAGAGATGGCTCAAATAATGGCTGGTCCTACTTGTGGATTACTATTGGCAGATCTAGGGGCTGAAGTTATTAAAATAGAAAAAACTCCAGGAGGTGATGATACTAGAAATTTCCTTCCTCCTGATGTCAATGGAGTATCAGCAGCTTATTTAATGATGAATAGAAATAAAAAAGGTATTGCTTTAAATTTGAAAGACAAAGAAGGAATTGAGATTTTTAAGACAATGATAAAAAATTCTGATGTAGTTTTAGAAAATTTTAGAAAAGGGACATTAGAAAAACTAGGTATTGGTTATGATACAATATCAAAGATTAATCCTAAAATTATTTTATGTGAAATTTCTGGATATGGTAGAACAGGTCCCTATGCAAATAAAGGAGGATTTGATTTAGTAGCTCAAGGTATGAGTGGCTTAATGAGTATTACTGGTGAAGATAAAAATAAACCACCAATGAAAGTAGGAGCGCCACTTACAGATATCACTGCAGGATTACTTGCTGCAAGTGGTATTTTAGCTGCTTTAATTCATAGAGATAAAACTGGCGAAGGTCAAAAAGTTGATACATCTTTATATGAAGCAGGGATAGTTCATACATACTGGCAATCAGCAATTGCTGGTGCAACCGGTGTATCTCCAGGTCCTCTTGGATCAGCTCATCCTTTAACTGCACCTTATCAAGCTTTTAAAACAAAAGATAAATGGATTACTATCGGCGCATCAAATCAGAATACATGGCTTATGTTATTAAAGGCAATCAATCGTCAAGATCTTAATGAGGATGAAAAATTTTCAACTAATTCAAGTAGAAAAGAAAATTTAAATGAACTTGTAGAAATACTTAATAATGAATTTATCAAAAAACCTTCTCAAGAATGGTTAAAAATATTTGATGAAAATGGTTTACCATGTGGTCCTATAAATTCGATAACCGACATGTTTAAAGACCCTCAAACTATTGAAAGAGAGATGATTATTGAGGTAAATAATAAAAAAGCTGGTTTAAGCAAAGCTGTTGGAATGCCAATTAAATTTTCAAAAAGCAAAACCGAAAAATCCAAAGGTGCACCAGATTTAGGCGAGCATACGAGAGAAATAATGCAAAATTTTGGATATAAAGATGAAGAGATAGATAATTTTTATAACAAAAAAATAATTCTTTAATTTACAGTTTCGAAAATCCTAAATAGTAATTCTGAAACGTGCTTCCCTTTTTTTTCTGATAAATCAGATATTTGGTGTCTACAGCTTGTGCCATTTGCAACAATAAAATCATTTTTGTCACTGCTATTAATCGCAGGTATTAAAGATAGATTAGCCATTTTTTTTGATGTTTCATAAGTTTTACTATCATAACCAAAAGAGCCTGCCATCCCACAACAGCTAGAATCTATCATCTTATTATTTACATTTAGCTCAGATAAAAGATCTTTTAGTCCTTTCATTCTATCTTGTGACTTTTGATGACAATGTCCATGGATCAAAACATTTTGACTAAAACTATTTGATTTAACATTTTTATCTTTTTTAATTTGTTCTAAAATAAATTCCTCCAACAAATAAAATCTATTTTTTATTTTATCTCTATTCTTTATGCCCTTAAGTGATTGATACTCATCATTAAAAGTAAGTAAACAAGATGGTTCAATACCTACAATAGGTAATTCAAAGTAATTATTTTTTATAATATAGTCATTAAATCTATTCAATTCCTCTGCAGCCTTATCCAGTTGACCATATGATATATAAGTTCTTCCACAACAGAGTGGTCTATCAAGTTTATCACTACCAAAACTTGGGATTACTGCTTGATAACCAAATTTATTTAATACTTTAATTGTATAGACCAAATTTTCATTCTCAAAATTAATATTAAATGTATCTGCAAATAAAATTACTTTATTTTCTGAAATTTCTTGATTGTTATAAATATCTTTTAAAGCCTTTTGATTTTGGACTTCAGGCAGGCTTCTTTCAGTTGCAAAACCAAATTTTTTAATAATGTTTGAAATAACTGGAAAATTTTTAATCTTATTAATTATTGGATTTATGATTTTATATAACCAAATCAGCCTAGGCATATCAGAGATAATTTTATCTTTAATTCTCATACTAAATTTTTTGTAATAATGAGAAAGAAATTCACTTTTCATCTTAGCCATATCTACCGACATTGGACATTCTCTTTGACAAGCTTTACAGCTCACACAAAGTTCCATTGTTTCATACATTTCTTTAGATGCAAAAGACCCCTCTGGTAATTGATTAGAAAGTGCGAGTCTTAATGTATTTGCTCTTCCTCTAACTAAATCTTTCTCTTCTTTCGTTACCCTATATGAAGGACACATCACTCCTGAATCTAATTTTCTGCATGCGCCGTTGTTATTACACATTTCAATTGCATCTGAAAATTGACCCCAATTAGACCAATCATAATGAGTACTTATATTCTCTGTTTGATAATCTGATTTATATCTCATCAACGATCTATCATTTGATTTAAAAGGTCTAACAATTTTTCCTGGATTTAATAAATTTTTATTATCGAATGTATCTTTAATTTCTTCGAATGCATTTGTGATATTTTTTCCAAACATCATTTCGTGGAATTCTGATCTAACTATTCCATCTCCGTGTTCACCAGAATGAGAACCTTTATAATTCTTAACCATTTCAAAAGTTTCCTCAGATATAGATCTCATGTTTTTAATATCTCGGTCAGATTTCATATTCAAAACTGGTCTTACGTGAAGGGTTCCAACCGATGCGTGAGCATAAAACATTCCACTTGTATTATATTTTTTAAATATTTCATTTAATCTTGCTGTGTATTCTGCTAAGTGATCTAAAGAAACTGCACAATCCTCTATAAATGCAACTGGCTTTTTATCTCCCTTCATCGACATCAATATATTTAATCCAGCTTTTCTAATCTCAAAAACTTCTTTTTGTTCTGATAAGTCTGTAAAAAAAGAAAATTGATTTTTCTTATTTTGATTAAGAACTAAATATTCAAGGTCTTTTATCTTTTTCTCATAAACATTTTGCTCTGTATCTATAAATTCAACCATTAAAACAGCCTCTGGATTACCTTTTATATATTTCTTTATACCACCCGCATAGATTGGTATCTCTTTAGCTAGATTTAATAAATTCTGATCCATTAATTCAACACAAGTTGGTTTTAATTTTACAATTTCTTTTGTTAATTCCATGGCTTGATGAAAGTTATCAAAATAACAAACACCTAAAATTTTATTTTTAGGAATTTCAGATAATTTTAATTTTATCTTATTAAAAAGTGACAATGTCCCCTCAGAACCAACTAATAAATTCGATGAATTAAATCCATTTGGATCAATCAAATCGATATTATAACCACCAACTCTTCTTTGAGTGGTTGGCCAATTTTCATCAATATCCTTACCAACTTTTTGTCTTAAATTTAAAAATTTATCAATTATTTTATAAAAACGATCTTGGTTATTAGTAGTTGTTAAATAGTTTTTATTAATTTGATCGAAAGTATGTAACGAACCATCATCTAAAATTGCTTCAATAGCCAATACGTTGTGAACCATATTTCCATAGTACAAAGACCTTGACCCACATGAATTGTTTGCTGACATCCCTCCAATAGTTGCTCTACTACTTGTAGACACATCTACAGGAAACCATAAACCATATGGTTTTAAAAATGAGTTTAAATGATCTAATACAACACCAGGCTGAACCCATACATATTTTTCCTCTACGTTAAGCTCTAATATTTTATTTTGGTGTTTTGAATAATCAAGAACTACACTTTCACCTACAGTTTGACCACATTGAGAACTTCCGCCACCTCTAGCTAGCAGAGGAATTGAATTCTTTTGAGAGTATTCCATTAAGTTCAAAACATCATTAGTATCTTTTGGAAGAACTACACCTAGGGGCTTAATTTGATAAACTGATGCATCAGTGCTGTATCGACCTCGAGAAAACTCATCAAATAAAGTTTTCCCATCAACTTTATTGCTAATCTCTTTTCCTATTCTTTGTATTTGATCTGAACTAAACCGCATAAAAGTTAATTAAAGGTTTATTTATTTTTGTAAACTAGTTTACCAAACTTTTTTAACGCGGTTTCTGAAATTTCTAATCCTAAACCTGGATTTTCATTTAGATGTATCCAACCATCACTCATTTTATGGGAATTTTCAAATAATTCAGCTTGTAGAGGATCTCTTTCATCATCAAATGACTCGACTATTCTTCCTGATGGTGATGAAGCAACTAAAGGAGCATGAATAAAACAATCATGATGTGGAGCTATATCCAAATGATTTAATTCACATAAAGCAGATAGTTTTTTACCATTTGTAAAACCACCAAACATTGTGCAATCAAATTGTAAAATTTGAATTGCGTTTTCTTCCACAATGGATCTACATCCATAAATCGTAATTTCACTTTCTCCACCTGATAAAGGAATTTTTGTTTGTTGTGATAAAATTTTTAAATTTCTTCTGTCATCTTCCCATCTCACAGGCTCTTCTATCCAAGTTGGATTAAATCTCTCAAATACTTTTACTCCCTCAATAGCCGTTTTAAGGTCCCATGCTCTATTAACATCAATCATTAAATCTTTATCGTCACCAATTTCTTGTCTAATTATTTCTAATCTTTTGGCATCTTCTTTTATACTTAATCCACCTACTTTAACTTTAAAGCTTTGATGGCCAATTTTAATTAATTTTTGTAACTCCTCTCGAAGTTCTTTTTCATTTTTACCATCTCTGTAATAAGCACATGTTACATATACAGGAATTTTATTTCTGTAACCTCCAAACAACTTGTAAAGTGGAATTTTTGAGGCTTTACCTATTAAATCCCAGCATGCAATATCTAAAGCAGCAGAAATTCTTATCAAAGCTTCTCTGCTCCAACCTTTTTCATTACTTTGGCGTGTATCTGTTAATCTAAAAATTTTTTCATACAATTTTTCTGGACAAAAAGGATCTTCCCCAACTATTAAATCCTGTAAACCATTAGAGAAAGGTTTGACAATTGGCTTGATATCTGTGTAACTTGTCGCCAAACCAAACCCAGAATTACCATCTTTAGTTTTAATCTTAATCAATAATTCATTTGCTGTTGGAACTATGAAATGGCTTACCCAATGAGGTTTAACTTCATCAGGGTTATTTAAAACATAAACTTCTACAGTCTCGATTGAATTACTACCATTTGTCATATATTAAAAGTTTGATTATATAATTTCTTTAGCATATACAGCAGAATGGCAATTTCAAACAATATAAGACCAGGTCGACATTTTTTACAAATACCAGGTCCAACTAACGTTCCTGATAGAGTTTTAAGAGCAATGGATTATCCAACAATAGACCATAGAGGCCCAGATTTTGCAGAACTTGGTTTAAGAGTTTTAGATAGAATAAAATTAATTTTTAAAACTTCAGAACCTGTAATAATATTTCCTGCTTCAGGCACAGGTGCTTGGGAAGCTGCGATTGTAAATACTTTAAGTGCAGGTGATAAAATTTTAATGTTTGAAACAGGACACTTTTCTACACTTTGGTATGATATTGCAGAAAAATTTAAATTAGAAATCGATTTTGTTAAAGGTGACTGGAGAACAGGTGTTGACCCAAATATTGTTGAGAAAAAACTAAGGGAAGATAAAGAAAAAAAAATTAAAGCAGTTTGTGCAGTTCATAACGAAACATCTACAGGAGTTACAAGTAGAATTGGAAAAATTAGAAAAGCGATGGACAATGCAGAACATCCTGCACTACTATTTGTTGACACAATTTCCTCACTTGGATCTATAGATTATAGACACGAAGAATGGAAAGTTGATGTTACAGTTGGTGGATCTCAAAAAGGATTATTATTACCACCAGGACTTTCATTTAATGCAATAAGTTCAAAAGCGTTAAAAGCTTATGAAGTTTCTGATTTACCAAAATCATATTGGGATTGGAAACCAATGCTAGAAAATAATAAAAAAGGTTATTTTCCATATACACCAGCAACAAATTTATTGTATGGATTAGATGAAGCAATTAACATTTTGACTGAAGAAGGTTTAGAAAATGTATTTACTAGACATAAAAGATTTGCAGAAGCTACTAGAGTTGCCGTAAAAGCTTGGGGTTTAGAAATACTTTGTAAAAATCCGGAAGAATATTCAGATTCACTAACAGCAGTAATGGTTCCAGATGGACATGATGCGGACTCATTAAGAAAAATAATTTTAGATCATTACAACATGTCTTTAGGAACCGGTTTAGCAAAAGTTGCAGGTAAAATTTTTAGAATCGGACATTTAGGAGATTTTAACGAATTGATGTTAGCTGGAACTTTAGCTGGTGTTGAAATGGGATTAATGAAATCCAAAATTCCCTATAAAAAAGGTGGAATACTTAAAGCACTTGACTATCTTTGTTAACTTTCAAAAGATTTATTAATAAAATAATTTTTAAGCCAATTTTTCAATAGTAATAGAACTTGACGTTATTTTTCCAAAAGATATAAATCACTCTGTTTTGGTTTAGGGCGGTTAGCTCAGTTGGTAGAGCATCTCGTTTACACCGAGGGGGTCAAAGGTTCGAGTCCTTTACTGCCCACCAAAAGAATCAAAAGTGGGGGTGTAGCTCAGTTGGTTAGAGCGATCGCCTGTCACGCGATAGGTCGAGGGTTCGAGTCCCTTCACTCCCGCCACTTTCCAAGTTTAATACTGATAATCACTATCAAATACGCTGTATATTTTGAATAATGTGACCTAACACCACTTCATCTAGCTATAAAAAATGATATATATTCCACATGACTGCGGAATTTTTAAAGGATTATTTGCCCATAATATTGTTCCTAATTATTGCATTAGGATTAAGCTGTGCATTTATAGTAATCAATTTTATTCTTTCTCCAAAAAATCCAGATCCAGAAAAATTATCAGCTTATGAATGTGGATTTGAACCATTTCAGGACTCTAGAATGGAATTTGATGTTCGTTTTTATTTAGTTGCTATACTTTTTATAATTTTTGATCTTGAAATAGCATTTTTATTTCCGTGGGCAATTTCCTTAGGAAATATTGGAATTTTAGGTTTTACCTCAATGATGATTTTTTTATTCATACTTACCATTGGATTTATTTATGAATGGAAAAAAGGCGCTTTAGACTGGGAATAAAATTTTTTTAAATGAATAATAAGATAGATCAAGTTCCAGAAGAGTTTAAACAACTTGCTGAAGATTTTAGTAAGAATGGTTTTATTACCACGTCATTAGACAATTTAATAAACTGGTCAAGGTCAGGATCATTACACTGGATGACTTTTGGTCTTGCTTGTTGTGCGGTTGAAATGATGCAAACTGCAATGCCTAGATATGATTTGGAAAGATTTGGTGCTGCACCTCGTGGATCACCAAGACAATCTGATGTAATGATTGTTGCTGGGACTTTAACAAACAAAATGGCACCAGCTCTAAGAAAAGTTTACGATCAAATGCCTGAACCAAGATATGTTATATCAATGGGAAGCTGTGCTAATGGTGGGGGATATTATCACTACTCTTATTCAGTTGTGAGAGGTTGTGATCGTATTGTTCCAGTTGATATTTATGTTCCAGGATGTCCTCCCTCTGCAGAAGCTTTATTATATGGAATTATGCAATTACAAAAAAAAATAAGAAATAAAGGATCTATTAGTAGATAATATGAATAACTTAATTGATTTAGAAAAAAAGATTAATTCAGAACTTGGCACTAAAATAAATACTTCTGAAATTAAACATAATCAAATTTATCTTGAGATAGATAGTGAAGATTTAATTGATGTAGTTTTATTTATTAAAACTAATAAAGACACAAAATTTAGACAGCTTATAGATATTACTGTTGTGGATTATCCTGAAAGGTCCAAAAGATTTAAAATTGTATATTTATTTTTAAGTCATGAGTTCAATCAAAGAATGATCTTAAGTTACAACATAAGTGAAAATGAAGTTATTTCATCATTAACCTCAATTTATCCATCAGCTAATTGGATGGAAAGAGAAGTTTTTGATATGTATGGAGTAAGTTTCAAAGATCATCCTGATTTAAGAAGAATTTTAACAGATTATGGTTTTGAGGGTCATCCATTAAGAAAAGATTTTCCTTTAACTGGTCATACTGAAGTTAGATACAGTGAAGATCAAAAAAAAGTAGTTAATGAACCAGTGAAGCTAGAACAAAATTATAGAAACTTTGATTATGAAAGCCCGTGGGAAGGTACAAAATACATTCAAGAATTAACAGAAAGTAATGACAAAAAAAATTAAAAACTTAAATTTAAATTTTGGACCTCAACATCCAGCAGCTCATGGGGTTCTAAGACTTATACTAGAATTAGATGGTGAAGTTGTTGAAAAAGCAGATCCACATATTGGCTTACTACACCGTGGCACTGAAAAATTAATAGAAAATAAAACTTACATGCAAGCAGTCCCATATTTTGATCGACTAGATTATGTAGCTCCGATGAACCAGGAGCATGCTTTCGCATTGGCAGTTGAAAAAATTTTAAACATTGATGTTCCAATTAGAGCCCAATTTATAAGAGTGATGTTTTGTGAAATTGGAAGAATTTTAAGTCATATTTTAAATGTTACAACACAAGCATTAGATGTAGGAGCTTTAACGCCATCTTTATGGGGTTTTGAAGAAAGAGAGACTTTAATGACTTTTTATGAAAGAGCATCTGGATCAAGATTACATGCAAATTATTTTAGAGCAGGCGGTGTGCATCAAGATTTACCAGCAGGTTTAGAGACAGATATTGCAAAATTCTGTGAAACTTTTCCAAAAATAATTAATGATTTAGAAAACTTATTGACAGACAATAGAATATTCAAACAAAGAAATGTTGATATTGGTGTTGTTACAAAAGAAGACGCCCTCGATTATTCTTTTAGTGGTGTTATGATTAGAGGATCTGGTGTTCCATGGGATTTAAGGAAATCACAACCATACGATTGTTATAACCAACTAGATTTTAAAATTCCTGTAGGAAAAAATGGAGATTGTTACGACAGATATTTATGCAGAATTGAAGAAATGAAAGAAAGTGTCAAAATAATTAAACAATGTTTATCAAAAATGGAAAAAGGTCCAATCAAAACTTTTGACGGAAAAATAACACCTCCATCAAAAAAAGATATCAAACAATCGATGGAGGCTTTGATACATCACTTTAAATTATTTACTGAAGGATATCGTGTGCCTGAAGATGAAATTTATACAGCAGTTGAGGCACCTAAAGGAGAATTTGGAGTTTATTTAATTTCAGATGGATCAAGCAAACCTTATAAGTGTAAAATTCGAGCACCTGGATTTTCACATTTACAATCAATGGATTATTTAATTAAAGGACATATGTTAGCTGATGTTCCTGCAGTACTAGGTTCTTTAGATATAGTTTTTGGTGAGGTTGATAGATGAGTTTAAAGAGACCAGCTAAAGATCAACCTGAGAGTTTTGAATTTAATTCATCTTCTTTAGAGGCAGCAAATAGAATTATTTCAAAATACCCTGAAGGGAAACAAAAAAGCGCAGTCATGGCATTGTTATATATAGCTCAAAAGCAAAATAATAATTGGATACCTTTAGTTGCTATGAAATATATAGCCAAACTTTTAGGTATGCCTTACATAAAAGTTTATGAAGTAGCGACTTTTTATAGTATGTTCAACTTATCACCAGTTGGAAAATATTTCATTCAAGTTTGTACCACAACACCTTGTATGATAAGGGGAGCTGGAAAATTAGTTGAGGCCTGCAAAGAAAAAATTTCTGAAAATGAATCTGAATTATTACCAGAAAAAAATTGTTCATGGATGGAAGTAGAGTGCTTAGGTGCTTGCGTCACTGCTCCAATGATGCAAATTAATGATGATTATTATGAAGATTTAGACAAAGAAAAAACTTTAGAAATTTTAGATAAGATTTTAAAAGATGAAAAACCAAAACCAGGTTCATACAGAGGACGTGTAAACAATGAACCAGAAAATGGAAGAAAAACATTAATGGAATTAAAAAATGCTTAAGGATCAAGATAGAATTTTTCAAAATTTATATAACGATTTGGGTTCAGATTTAACTTCAGCTCAAAATAGAGGTGATTGGGTAAATACAAAAGAAATTACTGAAAAAGGTAGAGACTGGATCATAAATGAAATCAAAGACTCTCAATTAAGAGGAAGAGGGGGAGCAGGTTTTCCTACAGGTCTTAAGTGGTCATTTGCACCAAAAGAAATTGGATCTAGACCTCACTACCTTGTTATTAATGGTGATGAGTCAGAGCCAGGTACCTGTAAAGATAGAGATATCTTAAGGTTTGAACCACATAAACTCATTGAGGGTTGTTTAATAGCTTCATACGCAATCCAAGCACATGTTTGTTATATTTATATAAGAGGTGAGTATTTTGTGGATGGACAAAAACTTCAATCCGCGATTGACGAAGCTTATGAAAAAAAATTAATTGGAAAAAATGCGGCTGGAACTGGATGGGATTTAGATATTTATATACATTATGGTGCAGGAGCTTATATCTGTGGAGAAGAGACAGCATTACTCGAGAGCATTGAAGGTAATAAAGGTCAGCCAAGATTAAAACCACCTTTCCCGGCATTAATCGGTTTGTACGGATGTCCAACGATAATCAATAATGTTGAGACCATAGCTGTAGTTCCAACAATTCTAAGAAGAGGTGGTAAATGGTTTGCCTCCTTGGGTAGAGAAAAAAATACTGGTACTAAAATATTTTGTATTTCTGGAAATGTAAATAATCCATGTAATGTTGAGGAGGAAATGAACATACCTTTGAAAGAATTAATAGAAGTCCATGCAGGAGGTGTAATAGGTGGATGGGATAATTTACAAGCTGTTATACCTGGAGGATCTTCAATGCCACTTATTCCCAAAGAAAAGTGTGAAACACTGACAATGGATTTTGACTCTTTAGTTGCTGAAAAAAGTGGGCTAGGTACAGCAGGAGTAGTCGTTATAAATAAAGATCAAGACATAATTAAATGTATGGCAAGAATAGCTAGATTCTATAAGCATGAAAGTTGTGGTCAATGTACACCTTGTAGAGAGGGTTCAGGGTGGATGTGGAGAATGCTTGAAAGAATGGCTAAAGGAGAGGCTTCAAAAGATGAAATTGAAATGCTAGGTGATGTAACTAAACAAATTGAAGGTCATACAATATGTGCATTTGGTGAGGGATCATCTTGGCCTGTTCAAGGTTTGTTAAGACATTTTAAAGATGAAATTAAAAAAAGAAATAATTTTGATCCAATTGTAAAAGAAACTCAGAATATTCCTTATTTGGTGGATCAACACTTGTTAGATAAGAATGCTTAAATTAAAAGTAAACGATATAGAAGTTGAAGTCGAAGAAGGTTTGACTGTTCTACAAGCTTGTGAAAAAGCTGGAGTTGAAATTCCAAGATTTTGCTATCATGAAAAATTATCAATTGCTGGAAATTGCAGAATGTGTCTGGTTGAGATGGAAAAATCTCCAAAACCTATAGCCTCTTGTGCAATGCCTGCTGCTGAGGGTATGGTTATAAAAACAAATACTCCCAAAATAGAAAAATCTAGAAAGGGTGTAATGGAATTTTTATTAGCAAATCATCCTTTGGATTGTCCTGTTTGTGACCAAGGTGGTGAATGTGACCTTCAAGATCAGTCAATGTTTTATGGAATTGATAAATCTAGATTTAAAGAGAATAAAAGAGCAGTTCCTGATAAAAACATGGGTCCACTTATTAAGACCCAGATGACCAGATGTATTCATTGCACGAGATGCATTAGATTTGCAACAGAAATTGCTGGTGTGCCTGAATTAGGTGCAATAGGTAGAGGTGAAGATATGCAAATCACAACATACTTAGAAAAATCAATACAGTCAGAATTATCAGGTAATGTAATAGATCTTTGCCCTGTAGGAGCCCTTACGTCTAAACCTTATGTGTTTGAAGCAAGACCCTGGGAGTTAAAAAAAACTGAGACTATTGATGTAATGGATGCTGTTGGATCAAATATAAGAGTAGACACATATGACTGGGAGGTAAAAAGGGTACTACCAGTAATCAATGAGGATATAAATGAGGAATGGATATCTGATAAAACAAGATATGCTTGTGATGGCCTTTTAAATCAAAGATTAGATACACCATATATAAAATATAATAATAAGTTTGAAAAAGCTTCATGGGATGAAGTTTTTAAAATTATAAAATCAAAAATACAAAATACCGACAAAGATAAAATTGCTGGATTTGTAGGTGATCTGATAAATATGGAGGCTAGCTACATTTTTAAAGAATTTTTAGAGAGATCTATAGATACAAAAAACTATGAGTCAAGATCATCCGATATGTTTATTGACAGCTCTAAAAGAGAAAACTATTTATTCAATTCAACGATTAATGGTATTGAGGAGTCAGATTTTATTCTGTTAATTGGCACTAATCCAAGATTTGAAGCCACAATGCTAAATGCAAGAATTCGAAAAGCTTATCTTAAAAATAAAGTTAAAATTTTTTCTTTAAATGATGTGGGTGATCTAACATATCCTTATCAAAGCCTTGATGGAAAAACTCAAACAATCAAAGATATTTTTGAAAATAAAAATGCACTTTCAAAAGAAATTATTGATTCTCAAAAACCATTAATAATATTTGGAGAGTCGTTTTTAAAATCTAAGTCAGCTGAATTTTTATTTAATTCATTAAAAAACTTTTTGTTGAATAATAATAAATTTACTGATGATTGGAGCCCTTTTAATTTTTTACCTTCTGATGCAGCTACGGTTGGAAATTTAGATCTTGATGTAATTGACAAAAAAAACGAATTATTAAAAAAACTCAATGAAAATAAATTTGATTTAGTTTTTTTAATGGGACAAGATAATCTTAAATTTAATAAAAAAAATGAGTTTATAATTTATGTAGGAAGCCATGGGGATAATGGTGCAGAACTAGCAGATATTATTTTACCAGGAGCAGCTTACACAGAACAATCAGGTCATTATACTAATTTAGAAGGCAAATTACAAAAAGCTTATAAAGCATCATACCCACCAGGTGATGCTAAAGAAGATTGGGAAATTATAAATAACCTTGCCGAGCTTATGAATAATAGAAAACTCTTTAACGATAAAGATGAGTTAGAGAGCAGTATGTTTAATTATTTGAATTTAAAAAAAGAAAAACAAGAAAACTTTTCTAACACTAAAGTAGATTTAAGAAATTTTGAAGATGAAATCCTTAAAATAATATACAAGGATTATTATTTTTCAAATGTAATTGCACGTTCATCAAAAACAATGTTGAATTGTAATAATTCTAAATTAGAAATTAAACGAACTGGCACTGAAGGATAAATCATGGAATATATAAATTTAGTTTTTGAGGAGGTTTACAAAATCCTCTTCCTTCTTGTCCCAGTTTTAGTTTCTGTTGCCATGATTGTTTGGTTAGATAGAAGAGTTTGGGCTTTTGTTCAAAAAAGACAGGGTCCAAATGTTGTTGGTCCATTTGGTTTATTACAATCATTAGCGGATGCTTTAAAATATATTTTTAAAGAAGTCATAATTCCGGCTAGCTCTAATAAGATTATTTTTATTTTAGCTCCAATTATTACAATGACTTTAGCTTTAATAGCATGGGCAGTCATACCTTTTGGAGAAAATCAGGTTTTAGCTAACATAAATGTTGGAATTCTTTATATCTTTGCCGTTTCTTCTCTTGGAGTTTATGGAATTATCATGGGGGGTTGGGCTTCCAATTCCAAATATCCTTTTTTAGGCTCAATAAGATCTGCGGCGCAAATGGTTTCTTATGAGGTTTCAATTGGTATAATCATCATCAATGTCCTATTGTGTGTAGGATCATTAAATTTAAGTGATATCGTTTTAGCCCAGCAAAATATTTGGTTCATAATTCCTTTATTTCCAATGTTTGTAATATTTTTTATTTCCGCTTTAGCAGAAACAAATCGACCACCGTTCGATTTACCTGAAGCCGAAGCAGAATTAGTTGCTGGATATCAAACTGAATATTCTGGTATGATGTATGCAATGTTCTGGTTAGGAGAGTATGCAAATATTTTATTGATGTGTGCTTTAGGATCGATTTTATTTTTGGGGGGCTGGCTTTCACCTATTGATTTATATCCATTTAATTTGATACCAGGTGCTATTTGGTTAATTTTAAAAATATTACTTTTATTTATTTTATTTGCATTAGTTAAAGCAGTTGTACCAAGATATAGATATGATCAATTAATGAGATTGGGTTGGAAAATATTCCTTCCATTTTCTCTAACCTATGTTGTTTTGACTGCTAGTTACTTATTTTATTTTAATCTTTTACCCTCACTCTAAATGAAAATTACAAGATTTTTAAAAACAATATTAATGGTCGATTTTGTGACAGGCTTATTAATTGCTTTAAAAGAAATATTTAAAACAAAAAAAACAATAAATTATCCTTTTGAAAAAGGAAAAATTAGCCCAAGATTTAGAGGAGAACATGCACTTAGAAGATATCCAAATGGCGAAGAGAGATGTATAGCATGTAAGTTATGTGAAGCAGTCTGTCCAGCGCAAGCAATTACAATCGAGTCAGCTGAAAGATCTGATGGAAGCAGAAAAACTACGCGTTATGATATTGACATGATGAAATGTATTTATTGTGGTTTATGTGAAGAGTCATGCCCTGTAGATGCAATAGTTCAAGGTCCAAATTTTGAATTTTCAACAGAAACAAGAGAAGAGCTTTATTATACTAAAGAAAAACTTCTAGATAATGGTGATAGATGGGAAAATATTTTAGCAGCGAATATAAAATCAGACAATCCTTATAGGTAAATTTATGGTGGCTCATGCAATATTTTTTTACGTTTTTTCGATTATTGCAGTTATTTCAGCCATCATGGTTACAGTTTCAAAAAATACCGTACACTCAGTTTTTTTTTTAATATTAGATTTTATCAGTATTTCATGTCTCTTTATAATGATTGGAGCGGAGTTTTTAGGAATGATAATGCTAATTGTATATGTCGGTGCAGTAGCAGTTTTATTCTTATTCGTTGTGATGATGCTAAATGTTGCCCAACAAAAAAATCAGTGGTTTAATTCTGAGGTAACTTCTTCTGGTCATATTCCAGTAGGTTTAATTATAAGCACAATTATTTTTTTTGAATTAATTATTGTTGTAGGTGGTTGGAAATATAAACCTGAATTATCTAATCCAAATACTAATCAAATTTCTAATGAAATAAGTAATACACACTCATTAGGTCAGGTTTTGTATACTGATTATATTCATATTTTTCAAATTAGTGGAATGATATTATTAATTGCGATGATAGGTGCAATTGTTCTTACTTTTAGACGAAGAGAAGGAGTAAAAACACAAAGTTATTTGAAACAAATTTCTAGAGAAAGGTCTGAAGGTATTGAAGTTTTAGAAGTTCAATCAAATAAAGGAGTAAAGATAGATGACTGAAATTGGATTAGGACATTATCTTACTTTAGGAGCAGTTATTTTTAGTATTGGTGTTATTGGAATCTTTCTAAATAGAAAAAATATTATTGTAATTTTAATGAGTATTGAGCTGATATTGTTAGCTGTGAACATTAATCTAGTATCGTTTTCTATTTATCTAGGCGATTTAACTGGTCAAGTTTTTACATTATTTATTTTAACTGTTGCGGCTGCTGAGGCAGCGATTGGTCTTGCTATAATAGTAGTCTATTACAGAAATGCAGGAACTATAAGAGTTGAAGAGATAGATAAATTAAAAGGATAAAATGGAAATTTCAATTTTAGCATTACCATTAATTGCTTCAATTATATCTGGATTTTTTGGTAAATTTATAGGTGATAGAAATTCTGAGATAGTTACAAGTTTATTAGTATCTATATCAGCTGTTCTTTCTGCAATTGTATTTTATGAAGTAATTTTTAATCAATACGAGGAAAATATCAAAATTGCTACATGGATTAATTCTGGATCACTAGAGGTAAATTGGTCAATGAAAATTGATGCATTATCATCAGTGATGTTAG
>CACJJV010000012.1 GCA_902593845.1 uncultured Pelagibacteraceae bacterium
ATTTATGGAATTTAGATTACATTAAAAAAAGTCCTCAAGCGAAAAAATTTAAAGACCTAGAGGACAAAATTGCTGATGCATTGGCTTTTATGGAAGCATGTGGAATAACTTCAGACTTTAATAATAGATTATACACTGTAAATTTCTGGACATCACATGAAGCGTTGCACTTACCCTTTGAGGAAAGTATGACTAGAGTAGACTCTACCACTGGTGAGTACCATGATACGTCTGCTCATTTTGTCTGGATTGGTGATAGAACAAGACAGTTAGATGGTGGACATGTTGAATTTTGTCGAGGAATAGAAAATCCTATAGGAATAAAGTGTGGTCCTACTTCTAAATCTGAGGAGATTGCAAAAATTTGTGAAGTATTAAATCCAAAAAATGAAAAAGGTAAAATAACTTTAATCTCAAGATTTGGTCATCAAAATGTAGAAAAGTTTTTACCAAAGTTAATAAGACGAATTAAAAAAGAAGGTATTAATGTTATTTGGTCGTGTGATCCAATGCATGGGAATACAATTGTATCAACTACTGGTTTTAAAACTAGACCATTTAACAATGTTGTTAATGAGGTTAAAAATGTTTTTGGTGTTCATCAGTCAGAAGGATCTTATGCAGGTGGTTTACATGTTGAAATGACTGGCCAAGATGTTACAGAGTGCACAGGAGGAGCTAGAAAAATATCTGATGCTGATTTATCAAGCAGATATCACACTCATTGCGACCCAAGACTAAATTCAGATCAAGCTTTAGAGTTAGCTTTTTTAATTTCCGATGAGATTAAAAAGAATAGCAGCTATTCTAAAAATGCTATTCAAGCGGCATCTTAAGAGCTTATTAATCAAATAGGCCAATTAAGTATGACTATTATTATTACAAAATTTTAATTATAAGTAATTATATCTTGAATATGGACAAAAAATTAAAAATAGCTCTAGCACAATTAAATCCCTTAGTTGGTGATGTCTCAGGAAATATTAATAAATTGGCGACAATAAGATCTAAATTAGATGACGACATCGACTTATTAGTTGCACCAGAACTTTATGTATCAGGATACCCAATTGATGATTTAGTTTTAAGAGAGGATTTTTTAAATTTAGTTCAGAGTGAGATAAAAAAATTGGTAGAAATCACAAGAGATGGAAAATCAGCAATAATTCTTGGTGCACCACGTAAAGATAAAACAGTCATAAAAAATTCTGTGTTTGTTATCGAAAATGGAAAAATTATTGCAACTAAAGATAAGTATGAACTTCCTAATACTGGAGTTTTTGATGAGCAAAGAGTTTTTACAGAGGGAAAATTAGAAGATTGTGTAAAAATAAAAGATACAAAATTTGGATTACCAATTTGTGAGGATATCTGGGAAAAAACAGTTCTCAAAAAATTATCAGATTCTGGAGCAGAGATAATTATCGCAATTAATGCCTCGCCTTTTACAGTTTCTAAAAGTTTTGAGAGAGATAATATAACCTCATCAAGAGTTAAAGAAATAAAGCTGCCACTTATTTATCTTAATAGAACTGGTGGACAAGATGAGTTAATATTTGATGGGTCCTCTTTTGGTTTAAATCACGACGGAAGTAAATTTTTTTGTTCAAAAGAATTTAAAGAGGAAGTTTCGGTTATAGATCTTAAAAGACAAAATGGAAAATGGATCGGTAATGGAAATCTAAGTAAAAATTCATCCGAAACAGAAAGATTGTACAAAGCTCTAGTTCTGGGATTAAGAGATTATGTAAATAATAACAATTTTAATGGAGTTGTTTTAGGCTTGTCTGGTGGGGTTGACTCTGCTTTAGTAGCAGCAATTGCAACGGATGCATTTGGCTCTGAAAAGGTACAAGCGATAATGCTCCCAAGTCCTTTTACAGGCCAAGAAAGTTTAAATGATGCAAAGGATGCAGCTGATCTTTTAAAAATAAAATTTTCAAATTTGGAAATAAGTGAAGCTATGAAAATTGTTGACAAAACTTTGGTAAAATTTAATGGAAAAAATTTTTCGCCAGGTATCACTGAGGAGAATATTCAATCAAGATTGAGAGGATTACTTCTAATGGCCTTGTCAAACAGATATGGTTTTATGGTACTAGCCACAGGAAACAAATCAGAATATGCAGTTGGTTATTCAACTTTGTATGGTGATATGTGTGGAGGTTTTGCACCGATCAAAGATGTCTGGAAAACTGACGTTTTTAAATTATGCAGATGGAGAAATGAAAATTTTTCTGACTTATTCAAAGGTCAAAAAGGAAAAGTAATTCCAGAAAATATTATAACTAAAGCACCTACAGCTGAACTAAAAGAAAATCAAAAGGATACCGACAGTTTACCAGAATATGAAATTTTAGATGAAATTTTAAAAAATTTAGTTGAGAAAGAGATTTCTGTTGAGAAAATTGTATCGAAAGGTTTTGATAGAAAAATTGTTGAAAAAACAGCTCGTCTATTAGCTAAATCTGAATACAAAAGGTTTCAAGCTGCACCAGGACCAAAAGTAACCTCAAAAGCTTTTGGTAGAGATCGAAGATTTCCGCTCACAAGTGGGTTTAATAATTGGAGCTAAATGAATAAGGATATTTTTTTATCAAATAGTCTAGGTAACAAGAAAGAAAAATTTAACCCAATTAATCCAAAAAATATCGGGATGTATGTATGCGGCCCAACAGTGTATGATGATCCACATATTGGAAATGCGAGACCACTAATAATTTTTGATATCTTGTTTAAAGTTTTAAAATGTAAGTACGGAAATAAATCAGTTACTTATGTTCGAAATATTACTGATATAGATGACAAAATTATAAAATCCTCTGAGGAAAAAAAAATTTCGATAACTGAATTAACTTCGAATATAATCAAAAAATTTCATGAGGATTGTAAATATTTAAATTGTGAAACACCTACTCATGAGCCAAAAGCCACTGATAACATTGAATTAATGATCAGTATGATTAATGATTTAATTAAAGGTGAATTTGCTTATGAAAGTGAGCAACATGTTTATTTTAGGGTTAAAAAATTTAAAAATTATGGAATGCTTTCAAATAAAAATGTTGATGATTTAATAGCAGGTGCGAGGGTAGAATTATCTGACAACAAGCAAAATCCAGAAGACTTTGTATTATGGAAACCATCAATTGACACTGAACCATCTTGGGACTCTCCATGGGGCAAAGGTAGACCAGGATGGCATTTAGAATGTTCTGTGATGTCAAAAAAATATCTTGGTAATACCTTTGATATTCATGGAGGTGGTAGAGATTTAATATTCCCTCATCATGAGAATGAAATTGCTCAGTCATTATGTGCAAATAAAACGAAAAAATTTGCAAATTACTGGGTGCACAATAATTTCATTACTATGTCAAAAGAGAAAATGTCTAAATCACAGGGAAATATTTTAAAAATAAGTGATTTAAAAAGAAAATATAATGGTCAAGTTTTAAGATTAGCTTTGATTAGTGCTCACTATAGTCAACCATTAGATTGGAATGAAAAACTTATGGATGAATGTGAAAGAACATTAAACAAATGGTATGACTGCTATGTCCCTGTTCATAAAAAAATATTGATACAAGATAATGATCTAAAACCTTTGTATGACGATTTAAATACCCCAGGATTTATTGCAGTATTACATCGGCTTTTTGATAAAGCTAAAGACGGTAATAAAAAAGATAAAGAATTATTTACAACTGCATGTAATTTTATTGGTCTTTTAAATCAATCAAAAGAGGAATGGAATACCTTAAAAAAGAAAAACTTAAAACTTTCTGAAAAGGATATTTTATCAAAAATTAATCAGAGAAATGAGGCGAGACAAATTAAAAATTATGAATTAGCTGATAAAATTAGAAATGAGTTATTGGATAAGGGTATTTTAATTGAAGATGAAGATGGTAAAACAACTTGGAAAATTAAATGACTAAAGAGAGACTTTATATTTTTGATACCACATTAAGAGACGGCGCTCAAACCCAGGGTGTAGATTTTTCATTAGAGGAAAAGGAAAAAATTGCATTGGCTTTAGACAATTTGGGTGTGGATTACATTGAAGCAGGTTGGCCCGGGGCTAACCCAACCGACACAGAATTTTTTCAAAAGAAACACGATTTTAAAAATTCAAAATTAACATCTTTTGGAATGACGAAAAGGTCTGGACGAAGTGCAGAAAATGATACTGGTTTATCAGCAATCATGAATTCTAATACCTCCGCAGTATGTTTGGTTGGTAAGTCTTGGGATTTTCATGTCGATGTTGCCTTAGGAATTACCAATGAAGAAAATTTAGATAATATTTCTGAAAGTGCAAAACATTTTGTTAAAGCAAAAAAAGAATTCATGTTTGATGCAGAGCATTTTTTTGATGGTTATAAAGCAAATCCAAAATATGCACTCTCATGTATCAAGGCTGCTTATGAGCAAGGTGCAAGGTGGGTGATATTATGTGATACGAATGGAGGAACACTTCCACATGAAGTTACAAAGATAGTTAGTGAGGTTACAAAAGTAGTACCAGGAAAAAACTTGGGAATTCACGCACATAATGATACTGGTAATGCGGTTGCTAATTCATTAGCAGCAGTATTATCTGGTGTTCGACAAATTCAAGGTACAATAAATGGATTAGGTGAAAGATGTGGAAATGCAAATCTAATGTCATTAATACCAACATTTTTTTTAAAGAAAGATTTTTCATCTCAATTTGAAATTGGAATAAAATCAAAAAATATTAAAAATCTAACTGATTGTTCAAGACTTTTAGATGAAATTTTAAATAGAAAACCTAACCAACATTTACCATATGTGGGTGCAGCAGCTTTTTCACATAAAGGGGGATTGCATGTATCTGCAGTACAAAAAGATCCAAAAACTTATGAACACATCAATCCAGAGGAAGTTGGTAACACTAGAAATATTGTTGTCTCAGATCAATCAGGAAAATCAAATATCATCTCTAGATTAAAAAGTATTAAAATTGATATTCAAGAAAATGATCCAAAAATTAAAAAATTATTAGATGAAGTGAAAGACAGAGAATTCATTGGTTATAGTTATGATGGTGCCGACGCATCATTTGAATTATTAGCAAGAAGAATAATTGGAGAAATACCAAGATATATATCTATTAATGAATATGACGTATCAGTAAAAAAAAATAATTCTGGTGAAATAGTTTCTTCTGCAAAAGCTCAATTAGAAGTTGATGGAGAAAAGATTATGTGTGAAGGAGAAGGAAATGGTCCAGTAAATGCTTTAGATAATGCCATCAGACAAAACGTTGATAAACTTGCAAAATACTCAAAATATTTAAAAGATTTAAAACTGGTAGACTATAAAGTAAGAATTTTAAATACAGGAACTGAAGCTGTTACAAGAGTTTCAATTGAAAGCACAGACTCCCAAGGAAAAAATTGGTTTACTATTGGTGTCTCAACAAACATTATCGAGGCTTCGTTCAAAGCATTAATTGATAGTTTGGATTATAAATTATTTAAAGATAATGCGCCTGCAAGTAAATAAATGAGTAAAAATAACATCTCATTTATTCTTTATAAACCTCAATTATCTGAAAATATTGGTGCCTGCGCCAGAGCAATAAAAAACTTTGATTTTAATAAATTGATTTTGGTAAACCCTAAACCTACTTTTCCAAATGATAAAATTCTAGCTACATCAGTTGGAGCCAAAGATGTTATCAAACAAAGTAAAAATTATGATAATTTAGAGGATGCAATAAGCAAAATTGACGTTGTTATTGCCACTTCTGCGAGATTTAGAAATAAAAATGTTAAACATATAAACTTAGAAGATTTAAAAAAGATAAATTTTAAAAAGAAAATTGGTTTTTTGTTTGGTTCGGAAGCGTCAGGTTTATCAAATGATGAAATCAGTTATGCTAATTATACTTTACAAATACCTACTAACCCTGATTTTAAATCTTTGAATTTATCTCATAGTCTGATTATCATTGCTCAATACGTATCTAGCCTCCTCAAACTAAAAAATACTCAATTTAAAAGATCAAAAAAAATCAAATCAGCTAATAAAAAAGAAATTCAATCAATGTTAAGTCTTTGTATTAAAAATTTAGATGAAATAAATTTTTTTAGACCCAAGGAAAAGAAACCCAAAATGCTTGAGAACCTCAGAAGCATTTTTTATAAAATGGAGTTATCTGATAAAGAAACTCGTATATTATCAGGTGTATTTGCTAGTTTAGGTAAAAAACGTTGATTGACAAACAAAAGGGTAAGTTTATAAGTCCCATTATTAAATGACAAAAAGAATTAACTCTAAACATAAAGTTGATAGAAGACTAAAAGTTAACCTGTGGGGTAGACCTAAAAGCCCATTCAATAAAAGAGCTTACGGACCAGGTCAGCATGGTCAAACTAAACAAGGTAAACCTTCAGACTATGGTATTCAATTACAAGCAAAACAAAAACTTAAAGCTTATTATGGAAACATTAATGAAAGACAGTTTAGAAATATTTATAAAAAGGCTTCTATGCTTAAAGGAGATACTAGCGAAAATTTGATAGGTCTTTTAGAAAGAAGACTGGATGCGGTAATTTATAGAGCTAAGTTTGCTACAACAATTTTTTCTGCAAGGCAGTTAATCAACCATGGACATGTTAAAGTGAATGGAAAAAAAGTGAATATTTCTAGTTACTTAGTTAAAGAAGAAGATAGCATTGAAATAAGAGATAAATCTAAACAACTTGCAATCATTGATATAGCTTTAGCAAGTAAAGAGAGAGAAGCCCCTGAATATATTCAATTAGATCAAAAAAACAAAAAATTTAAGTTTGTCAGAATTCCAAAATTTGAAGAAGTTCCTTATCCTGTAGTAATGGAACCAAACTTGGTAATTGAATATTACTCAAGATAATAATTATTTTTTAAAACTAATTCCTTTATCAGAAAAAACTTTTTTCAATTCACCACTTTCGTACATTTCTTTTACAATATCACACCCACCAACAAATTCTTTTTTTACGTAAAGTTGAGGAATAGTAGGCCAATCACTAAAAATTTTAATTCCCTCTCTAATTGATTGGTCTTCAAGAACATTTACACTTTTAAAATTTACCTCTAAAATTTTTAGCATGTTTGAAACTGCCATTGAGAATCCACACTGTGGAGCATCTGGAGTTCCCTTCATGAATAAACATACATCGTTAGTATCGATATGATTTTGAATTATATTTTTTGTTTTATCATCCATTATTGTTCCTTTGTTTTAATAGCTAAGGCATGTAATTCATTTCCCATTCTGCCTTTTAATGAATTATAAACCATTTTGTGTTGTTCAATTTTACTTTTTCCAGCAAATTGAGATGATGTAACAGTAGCAGAATAATGATTACCATCCCCAGCTAAATCTTGTATTTCAATTGAAGCATCTGGCATTGCTTCTTTAATAAATTTCTCAATCTCTTTTAAATCCATTGCCATAATCAAACCATGTAACCCTTAAGCCAATTAGTATTATATGATTTTAATTCGTCAATTGTTAGTTTCGTCTTTTGATCAATTATCATCTCTTTATCGATGATTTTACCTATCTCATCATAATGAACTGAATTTTTATCTAAAATCTTAGAGACTTCTTTTAAATCTTTTGGATTTATTTCAATCAAAAATCTTCCTTGATCTTCAGCAAAAAAGTATTCAATTTCATTAATCAAAAATTTTGGCTTTTTGATTTGTATACCTTTATTTCCTTTTATACACATTTTGCTTATCGCTGTGATTATTCCACCGAGAGATACATCATGGGCACTTTTAATGAAATTTTTTTCAATCAAATTTAGTAGAGTCAAACCATTATTTTTTTCATTAAATAAATTTACCTCAGGTGGGGGTCCATTGTTTTCATTTAATATTATTCTTGATAATAAACTTTGATCTATATGACCCTCAGTTTTACCAATCACTAACACAATGTTTTCGATTTCCTTAAAATCCATTGTAATCATTTTTTTGTAATCTTTAATTAAACCCACGCCTCCTACAGTAGGAGTTGGTTTAATTCCAATGTCCTTAGTTTCGTTGTAAAAAGATACATTTCCTGAGACAACAGGATAATCCAAATACTTACAAGCTTCACTGATACCTTGAACACATTCGACAAACTCACCCATATTTTCTTCTTTCTCTGGGCTTCCAAAATTTAAACAATTCGTAACTGCTATAGGTTTAGCACCTACTGAGATTAAATTTCTCCAAGTTTCGCAAACGACTTGCTTTCCCCCTGTGAGTGGATGTGCCCAACAATAAGTTGCAGATGAGTCAACTGTAGCAGCTATAGCTTTTTCTGTTTTATGAACTCTTACTACACCAGAGTCTCCACCAGGTTTTTGTATAGTATCACCCATTACGGTGTGATCATATTGTTGCCAAATCCATTCTTTGCTACAAACATTTGGGCTGGATAAGATTTTTTTTAACGTATCTTTGATTTTTAGACTTTTAAATATTGTTTTATCTATTTTATTTTTTTTTGGTAATTTTGATTTTTTCCATTTTCGATCGTACATTGGTGAGTTTTCAACCAATGTATTAACTGGAATATTAGCTACTTGTTTGTTATCAAAAAATAATTCAATATTCTTTGTGTTGGTTGTTTTTCCAATTACAGCGAAATCTAAATTCCATTTATCAAATATTTTTTTTGCTATTTCCTCTTTGCCACTCTCAAGAACTATAAGCATTCGTTCCTGGCTTTCTGATAACATAATTTCATAAGGTGTCATTTTGGCTTCTCTACATGGAACTTTGTTTAAGTTAATTTCAATACCTAAATTTCCCTTCGATGCCATTTCAATACTTGAAGAGGTTAGTCCTGCAGCTCCCATATCTTGAATTGCAATAATTGAGTCTCCTGACATTAACTCTAGGCATGCTTCTAATAAAAGTTTTTCAGTAAAAGGATCTCCAACTTGCACAGTTGGTTTTTTTTCCTCAATTTTTTCATCAAAACTTGTAGAGGCCATACTTGCCCCATGAATTCCATCTCTACCGGTTTTTGATCCAACATATATAACTGGTTTATTTAAACCAGCTGCTTTAGAGTAAAATATCTTATCTTTTTTAACTAATCCTAAAGTCATCGCATTCACCAAGATATTTCCATTATATGATCTATCAAAAGATGTTTGTCCTGCTATGGTAGGTACTCCCATACAGTTTCCATAACCACCAATTCCATGAACAACACCTCTTAATAAATTTTTTGTTTTTTTATTTTGAGTTGAACCAAAATGTATTGAATTTAAGTTAGCAATGGGTCTTGCACCCATTGTAAAAACATCCCGCATAATTCCACCAACTCCTGTTGCTGCTCCTTGGTAAGGCTCAATAAACGATGGGTGATTATGACTCTCGATTTTAAAAACTATTGCATCTCCGTCTTCAATATCAATAACGCCAGCATTTTCACCTGGCCCTTGAATTACTTTTTTTCCTTTAGTATGTAATTTTTTTAAATGAATTCGTGAAGATTTATAGGAACAATGTTCATTCCACATTGCAGAAAATATACCTAATTCAGTAATATTAGGTGTTCTTTTTAATAATTTACAAATCTTTTTATACTCATCTGATTTTAAACCATGTTCAATTGCAATTTTTTCGTTAACCAACATTATTTAATATTATTTAAAAGATTTTTAAAAAAGATGGATCCATCTTCCCCAGATAAACTTTGATCTATCATTCTCTCAGGATGAGGCATCATTCCTAAAACATTTTTTTCTTTGTTTAAAATACCTGCAATATTTTTTATTGAACCATTAGGATTTATTTGATCATCCGTATTGCCATTTTGATCACAATAATAAATTGCTATTTGATTATTATCTTCAATTTCTTTAAGTTGATCGTTAGTACAAAAATAGTTACCCTCATTATGAGCTATGTGAAACTCCAAAACTTTTTTATCTAGATTTTTAAAAAATGTGTTCTCTTTGTTGTCAACTTTTACATGGATATTTTTACAGATAAACTGAAGATATTTATTTCTTAATAATACTCCTGGTACCAAACCAGACTCAACCAAAATTTGAAAACCATTACAAATTCCCATTACCAATCCACCAGATTTTGCAAAATTAATTACTGAATTCATTATTTTTGATTTTGAGGCCATGCTGCCACAACGTAAATAGTCACCGTAAGAGAAACCACCAGGCAAAACAATTAAATCACTTTTGGGCAATTCTTGATCATTATGCCAAACCATTTTGTTTTTAAATCCAAATTTTGTAAGAGCTACATCCATGTCTCGATCACAATTTGAACCAGGAAAGGTTATAACCGATGATTTCATTAATTATTGTGTCTCAATAATTTTGTAGTTTTCAATAACAAGATTAGCTAAAAGTTTTTTACACATATCTTCCACAAGATCTTTAGCTTTTTTTGGATCATTTTCTTTAACGTCAATTTCAAAATATTTTCCTTGTCTAACTTCATTGACAGAATTAAAACCCATACCATCTAATGTTTCATGGATTACTTTTCCTTGTGGATCTAAAACATCCTTTTTAAGAGTTATTACGGCAGAAACTTTCATTTTCGCTTCTTTTTAATTGAGGATAGTTTAGTTACATTCACTGCAGAAACGTTTGATTGCTCATGTAGAATTCCAAGTCTTTTGGCAACTTCGGTATACGCAGGTAATAAATCTCCTAAATCTTTTCTAAATCTATCTTTATCAAGTTTTTTGTCAGTTGCAGAGTCCCACAATCTACAAGTATCAGGGCTTATTTCATCAGCCAAAATTATTTCTTTTCTACCATCAATTTTAGTTCGCCCAAATTCTAATTTAAAATCAATTAATTTTATTCCCACTCCTCTAAACATCCCAATCATAAAATCATTAATTCTAAAAATAGTTTTTTTTATCTTTTCGATTTCTTTTTTATTTGCCCAATCAAACGCGTAAATATGATCCTCTGAAATCAATGGATCGCCAAGTTTGTCATCTTTCAAACAGTATTCAATTAAAGGTTCTTTTAGTACAGTTCCGTCTTCTATTCCAAGTCTTTTAGTCAAAGATCCTGTCGCAACATTCCGAATAACAAATTCAATTGGAATTATTTCTACAAATTTAATTAATTGTTCTCTCATATTTAGTCGTTTGACTAAATGATTTTCAATACCAATTTGAGATAAATTTGTAAGAATATGTTCAGAAATTCTATTATTTAAAACTCCTTTACCCTCAATAGTAGTTCTTTTTTCATTATTAAAGGCTGTAGCATCATCTTTAAAGTATTGGATTACTAAATTTTTATCTGAGGTTGAATAAATTATCTTGGCTTTTCCCTCGTAAAGTTTTTTACCTTTTTTCATTATTTGAAAACCCGCCTGAAAATTAGATTTACATTTTTAAAATGTTTAGAATAACTAAAGATAGACTTTAACTTTTTAATTGAAATTTTACTCATTATTAACTTGTCAGACTGAATAACATTAAACAAATCTAAATTTTCAGCAAAACATTTTTTTGCATATCCCTGTACTAACTTATAGGATTTTTCTCTTGTGATACCAGTTTTTGTCAGTTCTAGCATCACTTCTTGTGAAAAAATTAGCCCTTTAGTAAGATTAAGATTTTCTAGCATTTTTTTTGGATAAACAATCATATTATCTAAAACACTTGCTAATCTTACCAGTGCAAAGTCTAGAGTAATATTTGCATCAGGACCAATATTTCTCTCTACACTTGAATGTGAAATATCTCTTTCATGCCAAAGTGCAATATTTTCAAGTGCTGGAACAACAGAACTTCTTACCATTCTTGCAAGTCCGGTTAAATTTTCACTTAAAATTGGATTTTTTTTATGGGGCATTGCAGATGAACCCTTTTGGCTTTTAGAAAAATATTCTTGCAGTTCATAAACTTCTGATCTTTGTAAATGTCTTATTTCTATAGCTACTCTTTCTATACTTCCTGCGATAATTCCCAATACTGAAAAATAAAATGCATGTCGATCTCTAGGGATAATTTGAGTAGAGATTGGTTCAACTTTTAATCCAAGTTTTTTTGCAACATGTTTTTCAACATTAGGGTTTACATTTGCAAATGTTCCAACAGCTCCAGAAATTGCACAAGTTGATATTTGATCTATAGCATAAACTAATCTTTCTCTATTTCTTTTAAACTCTTCATAAAAGGAAGCTAATTTTAATCCAAATGTTATTGGCTCAGCATGAATTCCATGACTACGACCTATGCAAGGAGTAAATTTATATTTTCTAGCTTGTTTTTTTAATACTTTTAAAATTTGATCTATGTCTTTTAAGATAATTTTACCTGACTGAGCTAATTGAATATTAAAACTTGTGTCTACTACATCTGATGAAGTCATGCCAAGATGAAGGTATCTAGCTTTAATTCCTGCCTTTTCAGTTATGGAGGTTAAAAAAGCAATTACATCATGTTTAACTTTACTTTCGATTTGATGAATTCTTTTTACATTTATCCTAGCTTTTTTTCTAACTATTGATGAGACACCTTTTGGAATTTGACCAAGTTTTTCCATTGCTTGAGCTGCAGCAATTTCAACATCCAGCCATATTTTGTATTTATTTTCCTCAGACCAAATATCTGTCAATTCTTTTCGAGAGTATCTTTTAATCATTAATTATAAGTATGGGGGCTTTGAATAACCTTTAGCAGATTCTGTAAATATTTCATAACCATTTTCAGTAATTCCAACAGTATGCTCAAATTGTGCAGATAAAGATTTGTCTTTTGTTACTGCAGTCCACCCATCATTAAGCATTTTTACATTAAATTTACCAGCATTAATCATTGGTTCTATTGTAAATGTCATCCCAGGTTTTAATTCCATACCTGTATTCTTTGTTCCATAATGTAAAATGTTTGGTGGTTCATGAAATGATGTACCTATCCCATGACCACAAAAATCTTTAACTACAGAAAATCCTTTCTCTTCAATATAAGATTGAATTTCATGTCCTATATCTCCAAGCTTAATACCAGGTTTTAAGATGGATATTGCTTTCATCATAGACTGATAAGTTGCATCAATTAGATTATTTAATTTTACCGAGGTTTTTCCAATACAAAACATTCTACTTGTATCTCCATAATGTTCATTAATGATAGCAGTTACATCTACATTAAGGGCATCTCCTTCAACTAAAACTCTATCCTCTGAAGGCACACCATGACACACAACATGATTAAGAGATGTACATAAAGATTTAGTAAAACCACGATAGTAAAGTGGAGCAGAGTGGCCACCATTATCTCTTATGAACTCATAGCCAAGCTTATCTATGTAAGCTGTTGAAACACCTTCTTTAATATTTTCTGTTAACATGTCTAAAGTTTGTGAAGCTAACTTTCCAGCTATTCTCATTTTTTCAAATTTTTCAGTGTAATTACTCATCAATAATCTTTATTTTTTTATCAATATAAATTTTTTTAGAACTAATGTTACATCTATAAGCCAAAAAGTTTACACCAGCTTTTTTAGCTATTAAATAATTTTCATAGTACTTACTATCAATATCCTTTGCTATTTTAAAATACTCCATATTTTGTATTTGTACTAAAAATATTAAATAAGATTTATAGCCTTTCTTTATGGCATCAATAAGGGTGAGTAAATGTTTTGATCCCCTAGTAGTAATAGCATCTGGGAACTCAGCTGTTTTTTCATCTCTAAAAAGAGTAACATTCTTCACTTCTAGAAAACTTTTTTGACCTTTTTTTTCAATTAAAAAATCAAATCTAGTCTCTTTATTAAAAAAAACTTCTGAATTAATCTTATCGTTATTTTTGAATTCCTTGATGAGGTTATTATTTAATCCGTGGTGTACAATTTTATTCGCTCTATGAGTATTTATTCCGACAAAGTTTTTTTTGGCCTTAATAATTTCTAGACCATATTTTAACTTTCTTTTTGGATCATCATGCTTGAATAAATGCACTTCATTACCTTCATCTAGCAAACCTTTCATAGATCCAGTATTTGGACAATGTGCAGTGACAATTTCTTTATTTAGATTTACATCAACAAAAAAACGCTTATATCTTTTGATTAATTTGCCTTTTAATAAAGACTTGGTAAATTCCATATTCGAATTATACATATAAAATGAGTAAAAACACAAAAGTAAATGCTGCGATATTAATTATCGGTAACGAAATTCTTTCTGGTCGAACTCAAGACACTAACACGAGCACTTTAGCAACATGGTTAAATTCTATTGGTGTAAAAGTAAATGAGGTAAGAATAATTCCTGATCAGGAAGATATAATTGTAGAGACACTAAACCTTATGAGGAAATCTAATAATTATGTTTTCACAACTGGTGGTATCGGCCCAACACATGATGACATAACCGCTCAATCAGTAGCAAAAGCTTTTGGTCTTAAATACGAACTTCATAAAGAAGGATATAAAATATTAGAAGCTTATTACCAGCCAGGTGAGTTTAATGAAGGAAGACAAAAAATGATTTGGATGCCAGCAAATGCAGATTTAATTCTTAATCCAACAAGTGGAGCTCCTGGTTTTAGCGTAGAAAATGTTTTTTGTTTACCGGGGGTACCATCAATAATGAAATCGATGTTGGGCGGACTAAAAAATAAGATTGTGGGGGGTGACCCTATCTTAAGTCACACTATTAGCTTAAAAACAGTAGAAAGTGAAATTGCAAACTCTTTAACAAAAGTACAAGAGGAAAATCAAGATGTTGAGATAGGAAGCTATCCATTTTTCCATGCTGGCAAACTTGGAGTTTCAATAGTGCTTCGTTCAGAGAATCAATCTAAAATCGATCAATGTAATTCTCAAATATTAAAATTTGTTAGTGATAAAAAAATAGAAGTTGTCGATAGATAAATGCTTTATTTTGCTTACGGAAGTAATCTTCATCATTTTCAAATGAAGAGAAGATGTAAAGATAGTACTTTTATAAAAAAGATTAATCTTAAGGATTTTAGATTAACTTTTAGAAGCAAGTATAGAGCCGCTGATATTGAACCAAAAAAAAATTCCATAGTACCGGGTGGCTTATTTGAAATTTCCAAGAGTGATGAAAAAAAACTCGATGTCTACGAGGATTATCCAATTTTATATAAAAAATATTATTTTTTGTATGAGGGTAAAAAAGTAATGACTTATACCATGACAAAAAAAACGCCATTTAGGTTTCCTACAGAAAGATATCTAAATGTAATCAAGCATGGGTACAAAGATTGTAAACTGAATATAAAATATTTAGAAAAAGCTCTTGTTGAATAAATATTTTAACCAACAATTAAAGTGTCCTTGGATCCACCACCTTGTGAACTATTTACAATAGTACTACCCTTTCTCAAAGCTACTCTTGTTAGTCCACCTGAAGTTACATAATTTGATTTTCCTGTTAAAACGAATGGTCTTAAATCAACATGCCTTGGTTCTATATTATTATCGGTAATGGTTGGTCCTGTTGACAGTACTTCTAATGGTTGAGCAATAAATTCTCTTGGATTTTTTAAAATTTTTTGTTTTACCTCTTCAATTTCTTTTTTAGGCGCCTTGGGTCCTATCATTAATCCATAACCACCTGAGGCATTTGCCGGTTTTACAACTAACTTGGATAGATTTTCTAAAACATATTTTTTTTGTTGTTCTTCATGACATAAATATGTCTCAACTTGATTTAATAGAGGTTGTTCACCCAGATAATAAGTTATCATTTTATTAACATATGAATAGACAACTTTATCATCTGCAACACCTGTTCCTATTGCATTTAAGATACCAACATTTTTTTTTAACCAGCACTTAAATAAACCTGGTACTCCAATTAAAGACTCTTTATTAAATACTTTGGGATCTAGAAAACTGTCATCAAGTCTTCTGTATATACAGTCAACTTTAAGAGGCCCTTTAACAGTTTTCATATAAACATTATCATCTTCAACAAAAAGATCTTTACCTTCAACTAAAGCTATTCCCATTTGCTCTGCTAAAAATGAGTGTTCAAAGTAAGCAGAGTTATAAATTCCTGGAGTTAAAACAACCATATGGGGATTAGCAGTCTTTTTTGGAATACATTCAACCATACAATTATATAATTTATTAGTGTATTGGTGGATTGATGAAACTTTGTATCTAGTAAATAACTCTGGGAAAACATCTCTCATAACCATTCTGTTCTCCAGCATATATGAAACACCTGATGGTACTCTTAAATTGTCTTCAAGAACTAGGTATTCTCCATTTTTGTTTCTAATCAAATCGATCCCAGATATATTTGACCAAGCTTTAAATTTTGGTGAAAAACCTTCACACTGTTTTATATAGTATGGTGATTTAAGAATGATATCTTCAGGGATTATTTTGTCTTTAAAAATTTTTTTTTGATTGTAGATGTCATCAATAAAAAGATTTAAAGCTTTAGCTCTTTGTTTTAAGCCTTTTGAAATTTTGTTCCAAGCAGATTTAGGTATTATTCTTGGAATAATATCTAAAGGCCATTTTTTTTCTTCAGCTCTATTATTAGCAGCATATACTCTAAAATTTATTCCTCTTGCGCTAATCGTACTCTGACAATTTTTTTCAATTTCTTGCAATTTCTTTTTGCCGTACTTTTCTAAAATTCCAGATATTATTTTTGCGTGCTTTCTAAGTTTGTTATCTGCAGTAAAATAACCATCATATGCATTTTTAGCGTTATAATCTTTCCATAATTTAGAAGTCATTCAGTATTTTCAAATTTTAAACTAATTTATTCAATTGTATAATTGTTATACCTGTTATGTAAGAAATAGATTATACATTAAGCAAATTTATAAATATTGCTTAAAGATTATGACTTATTGTATTGGTATAAAAGCAAACGATGGTCTAGTTTTTGCTTCAGATTCAAGAACGAACGCTGGCTTAGATAACGTAAACATTTACTCTAAAATGTTTACTTATGATGTTGGTGATAGAACAATAATTATCGTTACTTCAGGAAATTTAGGTACCTCACAAGCTGTATATAAGTCTATTGAAAAAGATTTAAAAGATACGTCAGGAATTATAAATTTAAATACTTGTAAAGATTTTGATCAAATTGCTTCCTATGTTGGGTCCTTAAATGTTGAACATTCAATGCCAAAAGGAATTAACACTGATACAGTTTTATTAGGATCAACTTTTATAGTCGGTGGACAAATTAAAGATCAACCTATGGAACTTTATTTAGTTTATCCACAGGGTAATTATATCAAACCAGCAGATAGCAAACCATATTTAGTAATTGGTGAGGTTAAATATGGCAAGCCAATTTTAGATAGAGTAATTAAACCTGATGTTTCAATTGGAGATGCTTCTAGATGTGCCTTAATTTCAATTGATTCAACTTTAAAAAGTGACTTAACTGTTGGGCCACCAATTGATTTTGTAGTTTATAAAAAAGATGGATATAAAATTCTTTCCCAAAAATGCTTAAATATAACTGATGATGAATATTCAAAAGTATGCAATCAATGGTCAGATGGTATTTTTAAAATTTTTAATTCTTTCCCAAGATTTGATTGGGAAAAATAATTTATCTATTAGACAACCAGATTGTTTGACAAGGATCTAGTTTAATTTTTTTATCAAGTGTAAAAAATGTTTTTCTACCAAGTAAATCTCTATATTTAATCAAATTTTTATTAATTTTAATATATTGTAATTTAGTAGAAAGATTTGTGATACAGATTATAGTTTGTTTTTTATCTAAACTAATTCTTTCATAACAAAAAATTTTAGACCCTAGATTGATATTTAATCTTTTAGCATTAGGATGAAATGCTTTTTGTTTTCTCTTTATTTCTAATAATTTTCCAAGATTTTGATAAAAAATACTTTGTTTAGAGTTTTTATTGTTTAATTTTTTTTTAATATTTTCATAACTCCATTTATATCTATTAATGTCTCTATTATTCCCTGTAATTACATATTTTGCTTCATCATTAGATTTGCCAAATAAAGAGTTGAAATAAATAGCTGGAACACCCTCAAAAGAAATCATTATTGCATGAGCTGCAATATATCGTTCTAAAAAAAATTTCCCATTAGGATCAGTATCTGATTTTTTTAATGCATCAAAAACAGTGATATTAGCTTCATAAACTTTTTTAGATTTATTTTGAACTTTTCTATACGAAAATTTTGAACCATTTTTTTTTAGTCTTTTAAGAAAATTATTTAATGATCTTTCGTTCAATATTCCCTCAGTGGGCCTCATGCCAATACCATCATGTGATGCAATAAAATTTAAATAACTATTCTGTAATTTAGCATTGGGAAGTTTTTTACTCCATTTATTGAGATAAGAACTATTTTCAAATAAAAAAGCATGAATTAATAAGGGCGGAAGAGAAAAATTATAAATCCAGTTAGCTTCATCATTTTTACCAAAATAACTTAAATTTTCTTTTTCTGGCAAATTTGTTTCTGTAATGATTATAGTTTCAACGTTTAAGAGATTACTGATAAGTCTCAACAGTTTTACTATTTCATGTGTTTGTTTTAAATTTATACAGTTGGTTCCATTTTTTTTCCAAAGATAAGCAATAGCATCTAATCTGAAAATTGTGACTCCATTGCTAACGAGGTGAACCATGATTTTAATAAATCTAAGAAGCACTGATGGGTTCTTAAAATCTAAATCTATTTGATCAGCACTAAAAGTTCGCCATAAAAAATCTGATTTTCCAAAGATATCTATTTTTTTTAATAATTTGTGATCTCTTGGTCTTACCACTTTAGATGTGTTGAACTTAGAATTAACTGTTAAAAAATAATCTTTGCCAGGTCTTTTTTTTTTAAGAAAATTTTTGAACCACAAACCTCTAGCTGATGAGTGATTAATTACAATATCGGCCATCACATGACTAGATTTTGAAATCTTTTTTATATCGGACCAACTACCTATTCTTTTTTCAATCTTATAATGATCTTTTACAGCAAAACCACTATCACTACTGGAAGGATAGAAAGGTAAAAAATGAATAGCATCAAAGTATTTTTTTAAATTTTTCTTAAAAAAATTTTGAAAAACTTGAATAGAATTTTTTTGATTTGAATTAATGTTATCTCCATAACATATTACTAATGAAGTTTTTTCTGAGATAGTAAGTTTTTTTTTTGAATTATTTTGATTAAATTTTTTGATTATTTGTATTATTTGATCTTTTAAATGATCAATATCTCTTCCATTTAAAGAAGTTTTATAAATATTCCTTAGTATAGAACTAATCTTTTTTTGGTTTTTCTGAAATAGCATTAAGAATGTTTTTTATTATCATCATTAACTACTTTTTCAAGTCTTCCAAGAAAATCTGGTATAGCACTTTTTACTCTACTCCATGTAGGTATAAAAGGAGTATCCATTGGATTTTGAATAAATGCTTCTCCAGCTTTCATTATATTTATTGCAAATAACTCAACAGCTTTTTCTTCCGTGTGTGAGTCTAATTCTAGACCATTCATTGCTGCATCACTTCTATAAATATCAATTAGATCTAAGGCAGATCTATAATATGTCGCTTTCAATGATCTAAATTTTTCTCTACTAAAGGTATTACCTTGAGTAGCTAATTTTTTAATGAATGTTTTAATTATATCTATAGACATTCTGGATAGTCCCTTAGTTTCGTCATCTAAAGATAAAACTTGATGTTTATGATCGTAGGTATCAGCTAAGTCAACCTGGCAAATATTTTGTGGCGAGAAACTTCTTTGCATTTCAGATAAAATTCCTACTTCAATTCCCCAATCAGACGATATCCTTAACTCTGGTAAAACATTTCGTCTAAATGAAAACTCTCCAGCCAAAGGGTACTTAAAAGATTTCATAAAGTTTAAGTAATCACTTTTACCAATCGTTTTTTCTAAAGCTGTTAACAATGGAAAAACAAGTAATCTTGCAACTCTACCATTCATTTTGTTATTGGCCACCCTTGGATAATATCCCTTACAAAACTCAAAATTAAAAAGAGGATTTACAACTGGATAAAAAAGTTTTGCAAGCATTCTTCTATCATAAGTTTTGATATCACAATCATGCAAAGCAACTGAACGAGCACTATCTCTTGCAATACACATACCTATGCAATACCAAACATTTCGTCCTTTTCCCAACTCACTAGGAGCCAGATTATTTTTTTTTAATTCTTGATCGAGTTTTTTTAATGCTGGACCATCATTCCAAAGGATAGAAAAGGGGGTTTTTAATTTTTTAAAAAATTTCCAAGCTTTTTTTGCTTGAGCTTCATTTGCTTTATCTAATCCAATAATTATGTGATCTAAATATTTAGTTTTACTTATTTCATCAACAATTTTTGGTAAAGCTTCTCCCTCCAATTCAGAATAAAGACATGGTAAAATTAATTCCATTTTTCTTTGTTCGGAAAACTTTGACAATTCACTTTCTATGACAGATGTAGACTTAGTCCCAAAGTCATGCAAAGTTGAGATTATTCCATTTTGTGAAAAGTCACCCATGGCGGTCTTTTATCTTAATAACCCAATTTAAGTAGTGCCGTTTTGATCACATCAGCCCAGCCTTCAGGTGATGGCTTGTTTGAAAATATAAGATTATCAATGTTTATTTGATCTTGAATAAATTGATCATTGAATACCAAACAAGGGATGTCACAACTTTTTAACATATCAAGGTCATTGTAATTGTCGCCAACTGCAATCGTCTTAATTTTATCCTCAGTTTTTTTTAAAATTTTTATAACTCTATTCATGGATTTAACTTTATTAATATTATCACAAAGGTTTAAAACACGACCACCTTCTTGAAGCGTTAATGAATTAGAATTTAAAACTTTTAATAATTTATTTTTCTCATTTTTGTCTCCTTTAAATAAAAAAGGTAAAGTATACTTTCTATTTAAAGCATCTTTGAGTTTTACATTTTTTTGTCCCAAGATATTCTCTTGTTCTTTTTTATTCATTTTTGAAATTTGAAAACATTTTTCTTTTAATTCTTCAGGAACTTTTCTTTCAAAAATCCTAAATAGCTCTTCTTTATCTCTGCTGAGAATAAGTTTATCTGGAAAATTAGGGGTAATTAAATTTAATCCGTGAATAGATGATCCATTTTCTGAAATATAAGGAAGATTTATTCCAAGCTCTTCATTGAATTTTTCAATCTCTCTCTCTGTTTTGCTTGAATTTGGAATAATAATTACACCTTTATTTACAAGACTTTTAATATAATCTTTGATGCTATCAAATTCAAAAGTATCTCTATGCAAAAGAGATCCGTCTAAATCAGTAAAAATTACAATTGTGGGTTTTTTTTTCATTAATTAAAAAAAATATTAATAAAAAAAAAAGAGTTTATTTTTTTAATAAAATACATTGACCAAAATAATTCTGGATAAAGACAAAATTTTCCTTTTCTTTTTTTATGAGTCTGTTCACAAAATTTGTTACTTTTTCTACGCCGTGAACACCATAATCATCAAAAATAATTATTCCATTTCTTACGATTTTATTCTTGACGTAATAAAAAGTTCTTTTTGTAGATACATAGGTGTTAACATCAATATGACAAAGTTTAATTTTTCTAATCCTTAAGTTATTGACCTCATTAGGAAAATATTTCTTATAAACAAAAGTATTTTTTAATTTATATCCTCTAATTGTTTTTTTTAATTCATCTAGTCCTTCGAATTTAAAAATATTATTTTTGTGAAGATTTTCTTTATCCAAAAAGCCTTCGAATGTATCAAAAAGCATAACCCTTCCATTGGTATTCATAAAAGATAATAAAATTCCAACACCTCCTTTCATACAACCAATATCTAAAATATCACCTTTAAGTTTTTTGATTTGTTTGCTAAGAAAATAAAATGTGTACAATCTAGGATAATCTAATAGGGTTAAATTATTTACTCTATTGAAAATTGACATAAATTTATGATCAATTTTCCATGGTGCATAGGTGGCCCTTGATATAAGTATTTCATTAGATGAGCTTTTTGCTTTGGGAAAGAAAATTTTAAAAATAATAAATAAAACACTAGCAAATTTTTTAGATAAGAATTTCGCTAATTTGATTTTCGTGTTTCCATGAACATGTTTTATATCTTTTGTCATAATTTTTAATTTTAAATAACTTTATAAATTTTTAATGATCTTTCTTTACCAGCAATTAATGAATAAACAATTTTAAACTGCTTAGGTACTAAAATTTGTTTAAAATTAACCGTAATTACAAATTTTTTTTTCTGTTTTAGTTTTGATATTTTATCAAAAAATTTTTTTTTGTGATTATTTTTTTTAAATGGATCCACTAGAATAAAACATTCAAATTTAGTTTTATCAAAATCAAATTCGAACGCATCTCCGTTATATATTTTTATTTTCTTGTTTGATAATTTTAATGATTTTTTATAGGTATTTTTATCAAATTCTATTCCATGGCATTTAATTTTATTTTGGTGATATATGTAATTTATAACTCTTCCTAATCCTGAACCTATGTCAATTATTGATTTTATTTTTTCTTTTTTTATAAATTTTGAAATTTTGAATAAAAAGTAATAAATACATGGAACTGTATCAGTTCGATGTTTATTATTATGGATAACTATGTTGTCAAAAAAATCTTTAAATTTAATTGAAAAAAATAATTCAAATAAAAAAACTTTAAAGAAAATATTTTTATAAGATTTGATAAAGTTTAAAAAATAATTAGTTTTTTTCATATAATTTAAATTTAAATTAGAGTATTAAACAAAAATGTGTATTTTGTCAGAAAAATTTTATATATGATTAGAGATCATGAAAATCCCAAAAACTTTTAAAATTAAAAAATGCAGGCTGTGCAAAAATAAAAAGTTAAAGCAAATTTATAATTTTGGAAATCATTATGTAAGTAATTTTGTAAATAAATCCTCAATTAAAAAAGGAATTAAAGCACCATTAAACTTAGTATATTGCAAAAATTGTGAATTGCTTCAACTCGAACATTCTGCCCCACAAGAGATAATGTATAAAAAGTTTTACTGGTATAAGTCAGGGATCACTAAAACCATGAGAGATGGATTGAAAGAACTTTATTATGATATTAAAAAAAATTGTAAAATTAAATCTGGTGATGTTATCTTAGACATTGGTGCTAATGATGGTACTTTTTTAAAATATTTTAAAAAAGACAAAATTATTACAATTGGTTGTGAACCAGCAAATAACTTGAAAAAGGAGCTGAAAAAGAATTGTCATTTCATGATTAATGATTTTTGGCATTCAAAGCATCTAAAAAAAATCCCGCTCAAATATCAAAAATTAAAAGTAGTTTCAGCTATTGGTATGTTTTATGATTTAGAAGATCCATCTCAATTTATTAAACATGCTGCTGATGCTTTGGATGATGATGGCATATTTGTTGCTCAATTAATGTGTTCTCACTCAATGTTTAAAACAAATGATCTAGGTAATATTTGTCATGAACATTTAGAATATTATTCTTATAAATCTCTTAAATATTTATTTGAAAAAAATGGTCTGAAAATATTTAAAATGTCTGAGAATAAAATTAATGGTGGTTCGTATAGAATATATTGTAAGAAAAATATTAAAAGATCTATTAAATATAAAGAAAAAACAAACTATAGTGAAATAATAAAATTTGTTAATAGAGTTAAACAAAACAAACAAAAAACGTTAAAATTCATTAAACAAAATATACAACTAGGAAAAAAAATATTTCTTTATGGTGCCTCAACAAAAGGTAATACACTTTTACAGTATTATGGATTGACCAATAAGGAAATACCTTATGCTGCGGAAAGAACTAAAACAAAGTGGGGTAAATATACAATCGGATCAGGTGTTAAAATAATATCTGAAGAAAAGGCCAGAGAACTAAATCCTGACTATTTCTTTGTAATGCCATATGGATTTATTAATGAGTTTATCAAAAGAGAAAAAAAATGGCTTAAATCTGGTGGTAAATTTATATTACCTTATCCGAATTTTAAAGTTTTGAGGTAGAATTATAAAATGAATAAAAAAAAAGCATTAGTATTGGGAGCAACAGGTCAAGATGGATCTTATATGATCGATTTGTTGTTGAAAAAAAATTATGAAGTACATGGTTTATATAGAAAATCCTCTGTAGGAAATACTAACAATATTGATCACTTAATTTATGATAATAAAGTTTTTAATAAACGATTTTTTCTTCATAAAGGTGATTTGTTAGACACTGTATCATTAAACAATATAATAAATTCAATTAATCCAAATGAAATTTATAATTTTGCAGACCAAGATCATGTAGGCTGGAGTTATGAAATACCGTCATATTCTTTTAGAACAACAGCATTATCAGTAATAGAAATATTCGAAATTCTTAGAAAGAATAAAAAAAAAATTAAATACTTTCAGCCAATATCATCAAACATTTTTGGAGAAACAAGCAGTTTTAAACAAAATGAAAAAACAGCACCTGAACCCAATAGTATATACGCTTTAGCAAAAACCACTGCTTTATATGCATCAAAAATGTATTCCAAGGTTTACAATTTACATATCTGTGGAGCAATTTTTTTTAATCATGAATCTCCAAAGAGACATTCTGATTATGTGTCAAAAAAAATAGTTCAAAATGTATGTGAAATATTACATGGAAAAAGAAAGTATATTTATCTTGGTAACATAAAATCCAAAATTGATTGGGGATATGCCAAGGAATATGTTGAGTATTCTTGGAAGATCATGCAAAAGAAAAAACCAGATTTTTATGTAATAGGAACAGGGAGAAATAATTCAGTAGAGTATTTTGTTAAAAAATGCTTTGAGTATGTTGGATTAAATTACAAAAATCATATTAAAATTGACAAAAATCTCTTTAGACCCTCAAAAACAAGAAATCTTTTAGCTGAAACAACTAAAGCAAAGAAAGATTTAAATTTCAAAATAAAAACAAATTTAAATGATCTTATAAAAATAATGATGGATGATGAATTAAAAAAATACAATGGATAAAAAAATTTCAATTATTTTATCCACGTATAATGAAGCTGCAATAATTAAAGAATCGATTGATAAAATATTTGCCACTATAGAAAATGTTGAAGTGGTAGTTGTAGATGATAATTCAACCGACGGAACCTTAAATATTATTAATTCAATTGAAAATAAAAATTTAAAAGTTTATTCACGCAAATCTAGAGGTTTGGCCTCAGCGTTTTTACTTGGAATGATTAATACAGACGGCGATTATGTCGGATGGACTGACTCGAATATGCCACAACTTACTCATCATTTTAAAGATATGATAAAAAAATTGGACAGTTATGATCTTGTTTTGCTTTCAAGATATATTGCTGGAGGAGGTGATCAAAGATCTAAAATGAGAATCTTATCAAGTAAAATTATAAATTTTATTTGTAGATTTTTTTTGGGAAATGAAATTAAAGACTACACGAGTAGTATATTTTTAATGCATAGAAATGTTTTAATTCATGGTGTACCGATTGCTTACGGACATGGAGAATTCTTTATTGAATTTTTATATAAAATTAAAAAAAATGGAATGAAAATACACGAAATACCTTATGTTCAGCCTCCTGATGTTGAGGGAAGTAAGACAGCTTCTAGTATTATTCGTTTTTTTATTTTAGGATTAAGTTATTTGATAAGAATATTACAAATAAGATTTAGAAAAAACTAAGATGATTGAAAAAGTTTATAACCAAAAAAAATTATATGCATTAATAGTAAGAAGTCCTTACAGAAAAAAAAAGGGAATTAGTTTTTTTACAGATGCAAAAGCATCTCAGCAAGTTGGTTTTATGAAACATAAAAAAAACCATATAATTCTACCACACAAACATAACAAACGAAAAAAAAATACTATTGCAAAAATAGATACTACAACAGAAGTATTGATTATTCTTAAAGGAATTCTGAGAGTAGATTTTTATAATCAAAAAGAAAAATATCTATTTAGTAAAAAACTCTATACAAACGATTTGATTATGCTTTCAAGTGGAGGTCATGGATTTAAGGTATTAAAAGATGTGGAAATGATTGAAGTTAAACAGGGGCCATATAGTATTTCGAATGATAAAGTTAAATTTGATAAGACTGATGAAAATAAAATTAAATTCAAAAAAAAATAAATTTATTCCTGTAAGTATTCCACATATTTCAAAAACAGACATTAGATCAGTTGAAAATGTTTTGAAAAAAGGTTGGATTTCCTCTGACGGTCCTGAGGTTGAAATTTTTGAAAAAAATTTTTCTAAAAAAATTAAAATGAATTACTCTATAGCTGTTTCAAATGGGACCGCAGCTTTAGAAATTGCTTTAAAAGCAATAGGTATTAAAAAAGATGATGAAGTGCTTATTCCTAATTTCACAATAATCTCTAATGCATTAGCGGTAATTAAATTAAATGCAAAACCTATACCTATTGATTGTGATTTAAATACTTGGAATATCAAAGTTGAAGACATTGAAAAAAAAATAAGCAATAAAACTAAAGCCATAATTGTTACTCATATTTACTCATTTTCAAATGATATGGATAGAATTTTAAAGATCTGTAAGAAAAAAAAAATCATCGTAATTGAAGATGCAGCAGAAGTTATTGGGTTGAAATACAAAAATAAAATGTGTGGATCTTTTGGTTATGTGAGTACATTTAGTTTTTATGCGAACAAACAAATTACATCAGGAGAAGGAGGAATGATTTCTACAAATGATTTAAGAATCTATAAAAAATGTAAATCACTTAGAAATTTATGTTTTGGTAATAAACAAAGATTTAATCATGATGATATTGGATGGAATTATAGAATTACCAATATCCAAGCTGCACTTGGAATTAGTCAATTAAAAAGACTAGACAAAACAGTTAAAGAAAAAATGAAGATTGGTAAATATTATTATAACAATATAACAAATAAAGATATTTATATTCAGCCTCCTGAAATCTCATATTCTAAAAATATTTATTGGGTAATTGGTGTTTTGATAAAAAATAAAAAGATAACTGCATCAAAAGTGATTAAAAAATTAAATAAAAAGAATATTGGAGCACGACCCTTTTTTTGGCCAATGCATAAACAAAAAATATTTAAAAAAATGAAAATTTTTAAAACTAGACATAAGTATCCAAATTCAGAGTATTTATCTAAATATGGTTTTTACATACCCTCATACCTTGGTATAAGCAAAAAAACTATGTCTTATATTTCAAAAACACTTAATCATTTAGTTTAATTGATTAAAATAGGAAAATTATTTATTTAATTATAAAAAATAATTTCAATATTAATTATTAATTTTTATCTTTAAATATTTAAAAAATTTTTTGGATCTTATAATTGATAAAGCCGTAATAATCGACATTAGCATAAAGTCTAAACATGCTTTAATTATGAATATTAATATTAAAGTTGTTGGAAATATTCTTTCATTGTCCACATATAGAATAGGAATATTAATGTTTCCATAAGAGTATATAAATAAGAAAATGTATCTTAATATTATTAAACCACTTAGTAGGTTATAGAATTTGGTGTCTTTATATGCATTTAATAAATACGGAATAGTTAAAATCAAAAAGATTTCTCTATAGGTCCAATTTGAAAAAAAAATATAGCAAAAAAGGCAGATGTAGGAACCAATTAAAAATAATCTATCATCTTTTTTAAGTGTAAAAGCTAGATTTACATTTTTTTCTTGTATTAATGATATTTTTAAAATTTTTTTAGTAATTGCAAGAAACATTATAAAAACAATAAATAATGAAAAAATATAATTTAGATTAAAAATATATTTAATAATTTTACTAAGATAATTTAATGACCAAATGAATTGATATCCTGGCTTGCCAGCTGCAGCACCGCCACCAAAAAAGGCCAGAAGATCGTATTCATAATTGTACAAAAGATAAATCATAAATAGAAAAAATAATGATAAGGCGAAAATAATCATTTTTTTTTTACTTCTATTTATGTCTTCCATAAAAAAATTTACAAATATAAATGATGGGTAAATTTTTACAAATGATATAAAAAAATATAAAAACCAATTTACTAAATAATATCTATTGTAGATACATATTATTACTAAGCAAAAAATTAAAAGATCTATGTTAGCTCTTTCATACAATAGTAAAGTTGAAGGATTAAATATACATAATAAAAATATTATCCATTCAACTATACTTTGAGGCAATATAATTTTATGTATTAAAAAAATTGAAGTAAATATCAAAAGATATGGTGTATATATATAATAAAGTTTAAATAAATTCTCATTATAAGGTATCAAAAGTAAAATTCTTCCATAAGACATTTTATAATCAAGACAGGAATTTGTTTCATTGTTATAAATATTAAGTCCTAAAGAATTGCACCTCAAAAAATCAATTGTAATTCTCCAATCTTCAAAAATGATTGGGAATTTCCATATAAAATGTTTTATAAATTCAATATTGATTAAAAAAGTTACAATTAAAAATAATACCAAAATTAGTATAAAACTTTTAATAAAATTATAATAAATAGACATAGTTTTAAATGGATATAGTTAATTATATCTAAAAAAATTATAAAAAAATTATAAAAAAATTTAAAAATTTACTTTCATCTTGTTTAATTATAAATATTGGCATAAACACTCATGAAATTCATTAATGCCCTCGTGGTGAAATTGGTAGACATAAAGGACTTAAAAAATATAGGGTAGGGTTATTTCATAATCTCACACAGTCTCGTTCAGTCTTAAATCCCATAAAATCCTTCACTTTTATAAAACCTATATTTATTTTTATTGGAAAATATGAATAATAAATTGGTCAAACTAGAAGTAGACTAGAACCTGGTGAGAAAAATATACTAAAATAGATTTATTAATGATTAATTGTTGTGAAAAATATTTATAAAATTTATTACATTGTATTTTTTTTAGCTTTATTTTTTTCTAAAGCTATAGCAGGGCCAACCTTTGTGCAAAGTAAATCGATTGCTTCGGCCTTTTATTTAGGACTTAACTTTAATAATGATGGTACAAAAATGTATACTGTAAGAAATGGAGCAAAAACGGATGCAGTTATCGAACATATATTAACTACCCCATATGACATTTCAACGGCAACCGTAAATAATACTAAAATAGTACATAGAGGTGGAAGTAATAGTAGTCATATACCATCACAAGTAGTGTTTAATAACGACGGAACAAAAATGTTTGTTTCTAACCATACTGGTAGTTACATAGAATACTATTCACTAACCACTGCATTTGATATTTCAACTGCTACATTTGATGATCAGCTTGATATTTCTGGTCAAGAAATAAGAGCAAATTCATTTGCATTTAATAATGATGGTACCAGAATGATTGTTGCTGGTGCAGGAAATGAGTCCCAACATCGTATTCATGAATATTCACTAGCTACACCATTTGATCTTAGTTCAGGAGTTACTCATCTTAATACTGAAGACCTAAGTTCTACTCACAGTTACATAGATGGAGTTATTTTTAATTACAATGGTACTAAACTGTATACCATTAGAAACGAAACTAATTCTGACAATCACATTTCTCAATTTAAATTAACTACACCCTATGATGTTTCTACTTTATCCCTTGAAGGTACCTTGAGAGTAAGTTCTTTTATTTCAGGATCATCAGATGTAAGAGAAATGGCTTTTAGCAACGATGGAAGTAAAATGTTTATCATTGATGATGGACTTGATAAAGTTCATGAATTTAACCTAAGTTGTAATTGGAGCGTAGTTGATGGTGCTTGTGAAGATCCAATAACTACTACTGATGGGGGTAAAGATATTTTAAGCTCAATCGAGTCTCAAACTGCAACAGCTAAACAAATTGTTATACATGCAACAACTCCAGTTCTTAATCGTATGTATTGGTTAAGAAGACATAGAAATAATGATCAATTAAGTAACCAAAATATTAGATTAAATTTTTCTAATTCAATGATGGCGTCGCTCTCTAAAATTATTCCTATATCAAATAAAACAAATGAGGTTCTAGACAAATTATCAGATGATTGGTCATTTTGGAGTGAGGGTAGTGTAAGTATTGGTAGAACTGGTGATACATCTAATTCATTTTCAAAGAAAATTAATACCAAAGGTATTACACTTGGTATGGATAAAAAGATAAGCAAAAATAGATTATATGGTTATGCTTTTAGATTAGGTGAAGATGATGTTGATGTAGGTACATCTGGAACTAATTTAGATACTAATTCTTTTAGTTCATCCTATTATGAAACTTTTATTCATGATGATAAAAGATTTACTGAAGGCATCATTGGAGTGAGCTTTTTAAAAACTGATCATGTTAGAAAAGGGGAAGGAGGAAGCACTAGAACAGGAGAAAGAGCCGGACAACAGATATTTGGTTCGCTTAACTACTTAACAACATATAAAAAAGAAAATTTAAATATCACTCCTAATTTAAGAATTGATCTAGGCTATACAAGATTGTCTACATATACAGAAAAAGGTGCTGCAGCTTTAGTTTACAAAGCTCAAGCAATTGAAACTGGAATGATATCCGCTGGTTTTACCATAAGTGATATTTTAAATTTTAATACTTTTACGTTTAAACCAAATGGTGGATTAGAGCTTGGAGTAGATTTTAGTCCATCTTCAGATGCAAAATATCGTTATCGTTCTGAAGCTACAGTATATACAAAATCAATTGATCAAGATTCTAAAAATTTAAGAGCAAATATTGGATTTGATTTAGTAACCGATAATGGTTTTTCTGTAATGACTATTTATGAGAGAAATCAAAGTGACAATTCTCATAGCGATACTTTATATTTAGGATTTGGCTATATACCAACAGACAATATTGAATATGCTATGACTTTAGATAATGACAAAGCATCTTTGAGTTATAAGAGAAATTTAAATGGTTTCGATATCAGAATGAGTTCGAATTATAGCTTGATGAGTCAAATACCTGAATATGGTGCAAACCTAGAAATTGTAAGTACATTTTAACAAACTAAGATCTCTCTAGGATCTAGATAGGATAAGATAAAAAAATTTACTTATTCCTCTTGTTCAATTATAAATATTGGCATAAACACTCATGAAATTCATTAATGCCCTCGTGGTGAAATTGGTAGACACAAAGGACTTAAAATCCTTGCCGCTTGCGGAGTGCCAGTTCGAGTCTGGCCGAGGGCACCATTAAAATGAGTAAGACACAAATTATCTCTGACAAGAATAGTAGATCATCAAATATAAAAAAATCATTAATAAAGATATTAAAAAGAAATGAGATAAAAAAACCAAATCTAACAATTGTTATTGGTGGTGATGGTTTTATGCTTCAAACTTTAAAAAAAAATAGAAATTCAAAAAAATCTTTTTATGGAATAAATTCAGGAAACTATGGTTTCTTAATGAATAAATATTCATCAAATAATTTAGTTAAAAATTTATCAAAAGCTAAGATGATTTCAATTTCACCATTAGAAATGACAGTGAGTAACAAGAATAATCAAAGAAAAAAACACATAGCAATTAATGAGGTATCAATTTTACGACAAAGCCGTCAAGCAGCATCGTTATCAATAGATTATGGATCTAAAAAACTAATTAAGAATTTAGTTTCTGACGGGGTTTTGGTTTCTACACCTGCTGGAAGTACAGCTTATAATTTATCTGTTCATGGCCCTATTTTAGGTCTTAATTCAAAAAAGTTGTCGATCTCACCCATAAGTGCTTTTAGACCACGAAGATGGAAAGGCAAAATAGTGAGTGATAGTTCAAAAATAATAATTAAAAATTTAAATCCAAAAAAAAGACCTATTAGTGCAGTGGCTGATAATATTGAAGTAAGAAATGCTAAAAAAATAATTATTAGAACAAATAAGAATATTAAATTTAATCTTTTATATGACAAAAATAGAAGTTTACAAAAGAAAATAAAAATAGAACAAATAAGACGTGAAACATCTTGATTTAAAGTAAAATTTAAAAATGAAAAAGGTTTTTTTATTTGTTTTATTTTTTTGCACTTTATTGAGTTCTAATTCATTTGCTGAATTTACTTTTGTACAAACAAAAGATGTTTCATCAGATACCCCTGGTATTAGAGGAATAAACTTTAAGCCAGACGGAACCAGAATGTATATCACTAGTCGTGAGGATGATCCTGAATTCAAGGGTTATATAATCGAATATTCACTTAGCAAACCATTCGATATTAGTACAGCAACAATTTCTTTTTCAGGAGGTTCACCAAAAGGCACTCCATTAACCTGTGATGGAGCAGGAGCAGCTGATCAAATGGAATTACCCCATGCTGTTGAATTTAAACCAGACGGTACTCGGATGTTTATAACTACTAATAAGGATTTCAGCGGAAACCCTGGTGTCGGGGTATATCAATTTAAATTAACAACTCCCTGGGACTCGACCACATTAGTTTGTGAAAAAATATACGAAGTAGACGTCGATGGTTCAGGGAATGAAGATCAAGTAAGAGTTTTAGATTTTAATCCAGACGGCACACGAATGTTTGTAGGTGGAAAGAGAACACATAAATTAAGACAATATGATTTAGCAACTCCTTTTGATCTTAGATCTGGAGTTACCCCAGGAGGAATTTCAGACTCATTAGAGAGTTTTGAGGATAATATGAGAGATATTCAATTTAATCCAGATGGAACTCAAATGTTCTTAACTGGTGATGAGAGAGATAGTGGACTGATGCAAAAATTTAGTTTAAGTACTCCATACGATATAACCACTTTATCCTCTACTACTGAAACATTTTCTTTAACATCACCGTCAGATACAAATCTGGTAAATAAATTAAGGGGTTTTATTTTTGCTGTAAATTTTACAAAATTATTTGTTACAACTGATGAATCATCTGGAGACAATGAAATTCATGAATTTGATATTGATTGTGCAGGTACAATAACTTGTGCTGATCCATCAACTAATGATGATGTAAAAGCAATCATCGAGGCGAATGTTGAGTCTGCAAAACGTATAATTAGAAATAATACTCTTCCGATATTTCATAGAACTGAATGGTTAAGAAGATATAAAAATAAAGATAATCTAAATAACCTTAATGCAGAGATAGATTTTACAAATGAAAAAATTGCAAGATTAGTTAGTGCATTAGAAACTCTTAAAAAAGATAAAGATAGAACTTATAGTAGTAATGATTGGTTTCAGTGGAGCGAAGGAAGAGTAAGCTTAGGTAGAAAAAGTGCAAAAAGCGGGTCATCTAGAGATATTCATGGATATGGCATTTCTATTGGTGCAGATAGAATTAAAGAAGAGGATCGAGATGAAATGTATGGCTATGTTTTTCAATATGGAAATGATGATGTTGACATTGGGAACAAAGGCACAAACTTAAGTACCGATACTTACAGCATCGCTATGTATAGTACGAAATTTAGAGATAATGAGTCTTTTACTGATAGTATTATTGGATTTAGTTTACTAGACATCAATCATAGAAGAGTAATTAATAACAATACCTTAAAAGGGGATAGAGCAGGACAACAGATATTTGGATCAATTAATTTTGGAAAAAGATTACATGATGAAAAACTTAATTTGAGCCCAGGGATTAAAATAGATTTAGGGTACACAAAATTAAGAGAATTTAGAGAGAAAACTACAATAGGTGATAGTTTAGCAGATGCATTAATTTATAAAGATCAAAATATCAAAACAGCTTTAGCTACAATTGGTTTTCTTTTTGATACAGAAAATGAACAAGAGGAAAGAACAACCAATCATCACGGAAGAATTGAATATGTTGGTGATTTTAGTCCATCATCTAATGCAGAGTTCATTTATAGGAATGATCAAGGGACTGGCTATAATTATAGTACAAATAATAAGTCCAAACATAATTACAGGATAGGTTATGGTTTCGATATAACTTCAATATCAGGCTGGTCTGTTGTAACTAATTTTGAAAGATTTGGAGCTAGCGGAAAAGGTTTTTATAATGAGCTTTATTTATTAATAGGATATGTACCAATTGATGATATGAAATTTTCATTTGAGATTGATAACTCAAATACAACAACTTTAGGATTTGTTAACAAAATTAATAATTATAATTTTAAAATTAACTCAAATTTTGATTTTTTAAGTGAAGAAAAAAATCATAATACTGAGATATCATTAAGTAATAAATTCTAATTATGAAGCGTAATGCTTTTACATTAATAGAGCTATTAGTAGTTGTGGCGATTATCGGTGCTCTAGCTACAGTGGGAGTGGTTGCTTATAATGGGTATACGTCTTCAGCAAAAAAAAATGCTGTAAAATCAATGCATGCTCAAACTATAAAATTTATAAAAGCAGAAATTCTAAAATGTGAAATTGCAGATAAAATAGTCATGAATGGTAATCTTAATTGTTCTGAACGTCTCATAGCTAATAAAATAGGAGCTGCAACACAAGCTGCCTTTGAAGAAAAGTTTCTTAATCCATTTGTCCCTTATAAAGAAAATGTTGTTGCAGCGCAGGCTCCACATCAAAACGGAGTTTGTATTGTTCGATATAATAGTGGGGGTATCTTAGTTAGCAATATAGATGTAAATGGAGGTGGTACTTTAGTGCGGGTATCAACTTGTTACGGTGAAACTACAAGATTGTATGAAGAATGGATTGTTTATTAAGTTATGGTGCCCCCGCACGGATTCGAACCGCGGACCTATTGATTACAAATCAATTGCTAAAGTTTAAATAAACATTTGTTTGCAGCAATAATCTTAAAATACTTTTGACTTGGCAACAATCTTGCAACAATGGTAGAGTTTTCATAATGAAAAAACTTTTAGGGATCGTGGTTCTGGGTTTGTTGTTATGTACGAATAGTTCAATGAGTGCAGAAAAATATAGTTTGTTTGGAGTTATAATAGGAGACGATGTTAATAAATATAATCCTAAATCGGGGATCATTGTGGAGCGTTTAATAATAGATCCACCAAAACCAAATAAAAATTTTGTCTTGTATTGGGCATCAATAAATAAAAAAACAAATGAAATTGTTGGTACAGGTGCTTATCATAAAGATTTTTATCCCTTAGGTATTGAAATTAGCTCAAGTGGAATAACAGACGAACAGTTAGATAAAGTTATGATTATCCAAAAAAAATGCAAAATGGATACTCAGGTATTTGTCGAATTGATTGTTGAAGGAGAACAATTTAAAAAATTTAATAACAATTATAATGAATACGATACATCTGTAACAAGTTCAGTTTATATTTTTGAGGGTGATAAAATAGATTATGGAGAAAACGGAAATATTAAATTTTCTATTCAGGCAGACTGTTCCAGGCCAATTAAACTCTATGAAAAAGATCCATTTGGTGTCAGACCAGATATTTATTTAATGGATCATAGAAATCTTAATCAAGTTATTAAAGATAATGAAGAATTTGACAAAGCTCAAACTGATAAATCAGGACTTCAATAGTTTATATACGACTACTTGATTGTATCACACTCACGTCACACTAGCGTCACAATCAATAATAAATTTAACAAAAAAATTAGAATAGTGAAAAAATTTAACGTTGATTTTATTAGATGATGGTGCCCCCGCACGGATTCGAACCGCGGACCTATTGATTACAAATCAATTGCTAAAGTTTAAATAAACATTTGTTTGCA
>CACJJV010000013.1 GCA_902593845.1 uncultured Pelagibacteraceae bacterium
CCTTGGTGATTTTTTGCCAGGAATTTTAAAAACAGCAACTATGGGTTACGATGGAAAAGGTCAATATCCTATTAAATCACCAAATGAGTTAAATAGTTTAAATATAGATTTTTCAAAAGAATATATTCTTGAAAAACTAGTTAAATTAAAAAAAGAAATCTCGGTTATAATTACAAGATTTGGAAATAACAGATACGAAATTTATGAGGCAATCGAAAATATTCATGAAAACCAAATTTTAAAAAAATCTAAAATCCCTGCTGATATCAACAATAAACTTGTTGATCAATCTAGAGAGTGGAGTAAACAAATTTCTGAGGAATTAAAATACATTGGCACACTTTGTGTAGAATTTTTTATTGATAGAAATGATAATCTATATGTGAATGAAATTGCACCCAGAGTTCATAATTCTGGCCATTTAACAATTAATGCTTTTAATATTAGCCAGTTTGAAAATCACATAAGAGCAGTTTGTTCTTTAGAGCAAATCCCCTTAAAGAAATTACATAATGCAGAAATGATAAATCTTATAGGTAATCAAATTACTCCATATAGACAAAATATAAATTTAAATGATAATGAATTTTTTTTCGATTATCAAAAAAAAGAAATAAAAGATAAAAGAAAAATGGGTCACTTAACAAAAATTTTATAATGTTTAAAACTGTTGAGGGAAACTTCGAAAATTCAGATGTTAATGAACTTTTAAAAAAACATTTTATAGAACTAAGGGCGGCTTCTCCTGAGGGAAGTGCTCATGTTTTAGATATCGAGGGTTTAAAAGTACCATCTATTAAGTTTTGGAGCTTGTGGGATGATGATAAATTAATAGGTTGTGGTGCTCTTAAAATTTTAGAAAAAGATCATGGTGAATTTAAATCAATAAGATTACATGATGATTTTAGAAGTAAAGGGAATGGAATAAAACTTATAGATCATTTGATTGATGAAGCTAAAAAATTAAATATTAAACGAATTAGTATAGAAACCGGAGCAGGAATATTCTTTAAACCAGCAAGAAAATTATTTGATTTATGTGGATTTAAGCCTTGTAAACCGTTTGCTCACTATAAAGAGGATAAAAATTCTATTTATTTATCAAAGTTAATAAACAACACTTAAAAATTAAATTTTAAGTATTGATCTATTTTGTTGACAAAACTGATTAAATTATAAAGAAAGTCATCATTACTTAAATATAAGTAATAAATTAACAAACAAAAAGTAAGAAGAAAAATATGAGTCTACAAGGAAAAGTAAAGTGGTTCAATCCAACCAAAGGTTTTGGTTTTATTGAAAGAGATGATAAAGAAAAAGATGTGTTTGTACATGTTTCAGCTGTAAGAAATGCTGGTATGAACGGTTTAGATGAGGGTCAAGCTTTGACTTTCGATGTTGAAGATGGTCCCAAAGGTCCTTCAGCAGTTAACTTAAAAACTGCATAATTTTCATTACATAGATTATTGGCTATAAGATTTACAATTCGATAATATTTGTATATTTGTAGCCAATAAGAAAAATTTAAATCAATAAAATATTAGTAGAATGATTGGAATTTTAGGTGGCATGGGCACACAAGCTGGCCTAGACTTTTGTAACAAACTTGCAATCCTTTATCGAGGAAAAATTGATCAAGAATATCCATTATTTCTACTTTTCAACAAATCAAATATTCCTGGAAGACCAGAGTCAATAGGTGTTCAAACTAAGAATTTATCAAATCGGAAAAAAAATAAAAAAATTGAAAGAAAATACTCATTGGTATTAAAAAGTTTATTACACGGATGTAATATACTTAAAAAAAGTAAATGTAAGTTCATTGTTATTCCATGTAATACAGCACACTATTGGTATGATGATTTAATAAAAAGAATAAAATTACCAATTATAAACATGCCAAAAGAGGTATTTATTCACACAAAAAAAACATGTAAGAAAAATTCGTCAATTGGACTACTAGCAACAGAAGGTACTTTAGACACTGGTGTTTACAATAAATTTTTCGATAAGAATTACAATCTTGTTTTTCCAAATATTTCCTTACAAAAAAATTCCGTAAATAAAGCAATAAAATTTGTCAAAATGGGAAATGTAAAAGCTGCCAGCAAAGTTATTAAGCCAGCCATAAATTATTTGATTAAAAAAAAATGTAAAAAGATAATTTTAGGGTGTACCGAATTACCGATAGCCATATTCGCATTTAAATCTTTTAAAAAGGTAAAGACTTCAAAAATTTTTTTAGATCCAAATTTGATATTAGCCAATTCGGCAATGAAAAAATATCATAAATAATGAAATCAAAAGATAAACCATATATTTTATATGTAGCTGAAAAAATATATATAGAGGTTTCAGAAATTAAAAAAAAAAATAATGGTTTTTCTAATATAGATGCCATAGATGGTTTTATTGGATCTGAAACTTATAAAGAAGTAAGTAGTGGTAAATTTCATGACAATTGGTTTGAGGAATTAAAGAAAAAAAATGAAAAAATTCCTGAGGAGACAATGAGATTACTGAAAATACAAAGAGAAATGATGATCAAACAATTAATTCAATACCCGGAACTTTATTACACTAAAAGTCATTTTCCTCTAGAAATTTCTCAACGTGCATTTGATCACTTATGGAGAATGTGTGAAAGTTACGAATTATGGTGTAAAGAAACTAACCAAAAAAAATTGATACTTTTAAATCTTACCGATTAATTTTTTGTTGTATTAACTTATTGTGAGTCAATTTCACTCTTGTTTCAACTAATAGCTTAAAATCTTTTATTACTTTTGCCTCGTTATTTTGATCAACTAATTTTTGGTGTACTATTTTTACTCTTTTTTCTATTAAGTCTTTAAAATCTTTGTTAAAGCGGTTTTCTTTATTATTTTTAGATACTTCCTCAGTTATATAGTTAAAAGAGCTTTTGCCAGTTTTTCTTTTTAATTCATTATCAAATACCAATTGAGCAGTTGCTTTAACCAAGTTTCCTGAAGTGGCTACTGTGATTGCAGGACCCAATACTGCTGGTAGAGGGACGAAACCTGTCAAAAATAAAAACGACGTTAGAAAAAAACTAAGTTTAAAAAACCTTAAAATCACAAGACTAAGTTATTTGATTTAATCAAAGGCTACAATTAATAGATTGTCCAAAATAAGTTTTAATATTGATAAAATATTGTGGTAATTCAACATATTTTAAGTCATTTTTTAACATGATTAAAATTTTTCCTTTCATCTTTATTATCCTTTGGTCATCTGCATTTATAACTACTAAACCAATCATCGACAATAGTGATCCATTTGCCGCCTTGGCTTTTCGATTTTTTTTTGTTGCAGTTGGGTTTTTGTTATTCTCACTTTATTCTAAATATTCAATTATAATAAAAAGAAAAAACTTAATTGAGTCGGTCCTAAGTGGTATTCTTTTTCATGGTTTGTATCTAGGAGGGGTTTTTTATTCAATTTCTATCGGCATGCCCACAAGCATTGCGGCATTAATTGTAACTCTTCAACCAATTTTGACAAATATTCTTAGTGGACCAATATTAAATGAAAAGGTGACTTTAAAACAATGGATTGGTGTTTTACTTGGATTTCTTGGAGCAACACTAGTTTTGGGTTTAGATTTAGGATCGAAGATTCCATTACTGGGATTAGTTGCAACATTAATAGCACTAATTTCAATAACAGCATCAACAATTTGGCAAAAAAAATTAAGTAATAATTTACCTTTGTCAGTTAGTAATTTTTATCAAGCTGTAGGAGGATGTTTTTTTCATATTCTTGTGGTTATATTTTTTGCAAAACCATATATAGCCTTTACAAAAACATTTCTTCTTTCAATGGGTCATCAAATATTTCTTGTGTCTTTTGGTGCTTTTACAATTTTAATGTTTTTGATAAAAAAAAATTCTGCAAGTAAGACTGTTTCAATTTTTTTTCTTATTCCCACAACATCTGCTTTAATGGCTTGGTTCTTTTTAAAAGAAAGTTTAACAGCAATTGATCTTTTAGGTTTTTTGATAACGTCAATAGGAGTTTATATAGCTACTAGAGATTAATCTAAGCTATTTATTTTCATAACCAAACTCTAATGCTGCATCAGTAATAGAATGGTATAACGACTCTCCAAAACTTCTTAGAGCAAATAATCTTACTTTAAATGGTTTATCATTTAGTAAGTCTACTGTGAACGCAATATTATTATAAAGAGAATTTATTGAATTATTTTTCTTTAATTCATTAAAATTAAATGGTGATCCTTTTTTTAATACTTCTATTACATGATTGCCCTCTATATCAATTACAGCTCTTGAGTGAGATAAATCAGTAACTGCAAAATCTGTTTCTTTACATCTTGAAGAAATATCGTTGATTAAATTTTTTTTGGAGGAGACCAATAACCAATTTTTTGGACCACTCCATAAAATTCTTGTGTTATCATTAAAACTAACATTTAAAGGAGAGTCTTTAAGTTTTAAACCGTCAATATCTATACTTTCAATTGGTATCTTAGAATTTTTGAACTGTGCAATTTGCACAATTAATAAATTTTTTTTCTCTGAGATTTTTAAAAGGTCATCCCCTTTTTTGTCCTCAAAATCTCCAAATTGTCCTTGATGATGAACATTGGCTAGTGCAGAAATTAAACTCATGATCTAACTCGTTCACCTTTTGGGTCAACATAATGTGAAGACACTATCTCGACTGGGATTACTTTATTTTTTAGCGGGGACATAACAAATAACTTTTCTCCGATCATATTCTTTCCATCCTTTAAAATTGCTAAAGAAAATGGATTATCATATTCAACACTCCAGCATGAAGCTGAAATATAACCTAATTTTGGGTTTGGAAGTGGTGCATTTGAATCTTTAACTAAATGAGATCCTTCGGGTATACTTGTTTTTTTATCTAATGGGACAACACCAACAATTTTTTGTCTATCTTCAGCTGCAAAAGCTTTTCTTGATAAAGATCTTTTTCCAATAAAATCTTTCTTTTTGCTCAATAGTCCCTCAAGTGAATTGTCATAAGGAATAGTTCTACCATCAAGCTCTGAACCCGCAACATGCCCCATCTCAATTCTTAAGGTTGATAGTGCCTCTGTTCCATATGGTTGAATTCCAAACTCTTCTCCAGCTTCTATTATTTTTTCCCACATAAAATATCCATTGTCTGACTCAACATTTACTTCGTATGCAAGTTCACCAGAAAATGAAATTCTAAAAATTTTTGCTTTTACTCCAAATAAATCAGCTTCCATGTAACCCATAAAAGGAAGGCCCTCATTCGAAACATCAGACTTAGGAAAAAGTTTTTTTAATACTTCTCTTGATTTTGGTCCAGCAATCGCTGCTCCCGCCCACTGTTCTGTTGTTGAAACTACATTTACATTTAATTCTGGCCAAACAAGTTGTAGATAATATTCTAGATGCGATAGAACATTAGCAGCTTGAGCAGTTGTTGTGGTCATATGGTAATGATTTTCTGATATTCTTGTTGTTGTTCCATCATCCATAACAATTCCATCTTCTCTCAGCATCACACCATATCTTGCTTTGCCAACTGGTAATTTTAACCATGCATTTGTGTAAACTCTATTTAGAAGCTCTGCTGCATCTGGTCCTTTAATATCAATTTTACCTAAAGTGGTTACATCACAAACACCAACATTAGTTCTAACATTTCTAGCCTCTCTCTTTGACGCCTCAAATAAATTCTCCTCACCGCGTTTGTAATACCTTGGTCTTAACCATACACCTGCATCAACAAAGACTGCATTATTTTTTTCATGCCATGAATGCATTGGAGATTTTCTTGTTGGTTTTGAATGTTTTCCTACTTCCCTTCCAACAATTGCTCCAATGGAAACTGGTGAGTAAGGTGGTCTAAAGGTTGTGTGCCCGACTGCTGGTACAACTTTATTTTCAATTTTCGACACTAGTTGTAAACCATTAAGATTGCTTGTCTTACCTTGGTCAGTGGCCATACCAAGTGTAGTATATCTTTTTACATGTTCAATAGATCTATACCCTTCTTTAAGAGCTATCTCTATGTCAGAAACTGCAACATCATTTTGGAAATCTAAAAATCTTTTGTAGTTTTTTCCCTTTGGTAAGGGCACACACCAAAATTTATCATGTACTGTAGATTTCTTTTCAACAACATTAGGGAAAGAAATCTTGTTCTCATTATTAGTTATTTTTTTTGATAATAGGTTTCCTTTTTCAAATGAGTCTTTTAATGTCTCCTCTAAAGTGTAAATTCCGTTTGCAGCCCCTAAGGTTTTTTCATTTTGTTTAGATATGCCGGGAACAAATGCATCAATATCTTCATTGAATTTTGTTTTGTTTCCAGATTGTGATGCCAAATGAATTGTAGGTGTCCAAAACCCAGAAACACAAATACAATCACACTCAATATTTTCAATTGATCCGAGTTCTTCTTTATTATCTGAAATTTTAGCTACGTCAGCTGATTTTACCTTTTTATATCCTTGAGCAGCTACAACTACATATGAATTTTTAATATTGATATTCATATTTTTTGCTTCTTCGATAATCTCTGATTGAGGCTCTTTTCTTGTATCTAAAATTATTGGATCAATACCATTCTTTTTAAATTCAATTGCTGTTTCATAACCACTGTCATTATTTGTAAAAACAAGCGGTTTTTTTCCAACTAATACTCCATATACTTTCAAGTATTCCTTAGCAGCTGAAGACAACATTACGCCTGGAGTATCATTGTTACCAAATACAATGGGTCGCTCTATTGATCCAGATGAGATTAATACTTCCTTTGCTCTAATATACCAAAGTCTCTGCTTTGGATGAAATTTTTTTGTTTTTGGTAAATGGTCACTAATTCTCTCAGACATTACTAACATGTTATGATCGTAATAACCAAAAACTTGAGATCTGTTTTTTACAGTAACATTAGGCATTTCTTTTAGCTCTGAAATGATACTATCTGCCCACTCTTTACCTGATTGATTCCCTATATTTACTTCACTAGTTAATAAAGTTCCTCCAAAACGTGATTTGTCTTCAGCAAGAATAACTTTTGCACCATTTTTTGCGGCTGAATAGGCACTCGCTAATCCCGAAGGACCTGAGCCTGTTATTAACAAATCACAATACTCATATTTATGTTCATATCTTTCTTTGTCATGTTTTGTAGATGCTGTACCCAAACCAGCAGCTCTTCTGATAAATGGCTCATAAATTTTATACCAAAAACTTTTTGGCCACATAAAAGTCTTGTAATAGAAACCAGCTGGGAGAAATATTTTTAAAAAATTATTTATAGCTCCCACATCAAAATTCACACTTGGCCAACAATTTACACTTTTTGCTTTTAAACCCTCAAAAAGTTCCTGTTCAGTAGCTTTTATATTTGGTTCTGTTTCACCATTTCTATATAATTGAACTATCGCATACGGCTCATCAACTCCGGCACCAAAGAAACCTCTGGGTCTATGATATTTAAAGCTTCTTCCAATAAGATGAACTCCATTTGCAATTAATGCAGAAGCAAGGGTATCACCCTCATAACCAAAATAATTTTTACCATTGAATTTAAAAGAAATTTTTTTATCTCTATTTATAAATCCACCACTTTCTAATCTAAAACTTTGTGTCATTATGAAATTTCTTCGTTTGCTTTTAGTGTTTTAAAAATTTCATGAGTAGCTGTATCTCTCTGAACTTTTATCCATTGTCTGCAACCTGATAAATGTTGCCATAGCTCCCAATGCTTCCCTCTTAAACTTTTTCTATTATAAACAAAATTGTCCCAATCTTGATCGGATATTTCTTTTCCTAATTCTGGCCGTTTGACAGTTGCATCGCCACCATATGAAAATTCATTCTGTGATCTCATTCCACAATGTGGACATTTTATATGAAGCATTTATGAAATCCAGGTTTTGGTACCAAGTCCCTTTTCGTCAAGTAAGTGACCAGTATTAAATCTATTTAAACTATAGCCAGCATTTAATTCATGAACTCTATCTTGCGCGATCGTATGTGCAAATGTCCAACCAGATGCAGGTGTTGCTTTAAATCCACCATAGCACCAACCACAATTTAAATACAAACCTTCAATATGGGTTTTGTCTATTATTGGTGAGCCGTCCATAGACATATCCATTATCCCACCCCAAGTTCTAAGCATTTTTAATTTACTTAGGAAAGGCATCATTGCGATCCCTTCAGTTAGAACATGTTGAAGAGTTGGAAGATTGCCTCTTTGTGCATAACTATTGTAGCCATCAAGATCTCCACCCATAACCATTTCACCTTTATCAGACTGGCTTATATAAAAATGTCCAGCACCAAAAGTAACTACTTTATCTAAAACTGGTTTTACTGGCTCAGATACACATGCTTGTAGTAGATGAGTCTCAATTGGCAATGTCATATTTAATTTTTCAGCTAAAATATTTGTACTACCTGCAACACATAATCCAATTTTTTTTGCTTTAATGTCTCCACGAGAAGTTCTCACTCCATTAATTTTTCCTGCAGACACATCAAATCCAATTACTTCACAATTTTGAATTATGTCTACACCCATATCGTCTGCCTGACGTGCATAACCCCAAGCTACAGCATCGTGTCTAGCTGTACCCGCACTTGGCTGCATTAATCCACCAAAGATTGGAAATCTCACATTCTCAGAAAAATCAGCCATAGGAATAATTTCTCTTACTTCTTCCCTATTTAAGAGAACTGCATCGATACCGTTTAATCTCATTGAATTTCCTCTTCGAGCATAAGTATTCATTTGTGCATCTGAGTGAGCAAGATTTATTATTCCTCTTGGAGAAAACATCACATTGTAATTTAAATCTTGACTCATTTTTCTCCAAAGATCCATTCCAAATTCGCTGAATAATGCATTGTCATCATGCATATAATTTGATCTAATTATTGTAGTGTTTCGACCAACATTACCTCCACCAATCCAACCTTTTTCGATTATAGCAACATTGGTAATATTATGTTCTTTAGCTAGATAATATGCTGTTGCTAAACCATGTCCGCCACCACCAATAATAACAACATCATACTCTTTTTTAGGAGTTGGATCTTTCCAAGCTAAGTCCCAATTTTCATGATTTGAAAGGGCATTTTTAACAAGACTAAAAACTGAATATTTTTGCATGAATAAATTTTATAATAATAAGTATAAATAGTTCATATTTTTTTTATATATAATTTTTAGATATTTCCAAAGGCTTTAAAAAGAGATACTAATCGACCAATTTTTTATTATTTTATATAGAATTCAATGAGCGACATAAAATCAGATATTCAAATTGCTCGTGAAGCAAAAATGCTTCCAATAAAGGAAATCTTAGCGAAAGTAAATGTTCCAGACGAAAGTTCAGCTTTCAGCCCGATGGGCAGACATATTGCAAAAATAAACTTGGAATACTTAGATACATTAAAAGATAAGCCAGACGGTAAATTGATTTTAGTTACAGCAATAACTCCAACTCCTGCTGGGGAAGGTAAAACAACCACTTCAGTAGGATTAAATGATGGATTAAATAAAATTGGAAAAAAATCTATTGTATGCTTAAGAGAACCAAGTCTAGGTCCATCCTTTGGTATGAAAGGTGGTGCTGCAGGAGGAGGATATGCTCAAGTAGTCCCAATGGAACAAATTAATCTTCACTTTACTGGAGATTTTCACGCAATAACATCAGCACATAATCTTTTGTCTGCTTTAATTGATAATCATATCTATTGGGGGAATAAATTAAACATAGATGTCAGAAGAATTGTTTGGAAAAGAGTTATGGATATGAACGACAGAGCTTTAAGATCAATTAATATTAATCTTGGCGGTGTTGCTAATGGTTTTCCAAGAGAAGATGGTTTTGATATCACGGTTGCTTCTGAGATAATGGCTATCTTTTGTCTTGCTAATAATCTTGAAGATTTAGAAAAAAGGATCGGAAATATTACAGTAGCATACACTCGAGAAAAAAAACCAATCTACGCTAAAGATTTAAATGCACATGGACCAATGACTGTTTTACTTAAAGAGGCAATCAGACCTAATGTTACACAAACACTGGAAAATAATCCTGCGATAATTCATGGTGGACCATTTGCAAATATTGCTCATGGATGTAATTCTGTAATTGCAACTAAAGCTGGATTAAAACTAGCTGATTATGTTGTAACTGAAGCAGGTTTTGGAGCAGATTTAGGAGCTGAAAAATTTTTAGATATCAAATGTAGGAAATCAAATTTAAAACCAAGTTGCGTTGTTATAGTGGCAACTGTTAGAGCCTTGAAAATGCATGGTGGTGTTGCAAAAGATGATTTAAAGAATGAGAATGTTGATGCACTAAAAAAAGGATTAATAAATCTTGAAAGACATATTGAAAATGTAAAAAAGTTTGGTTTACCTGTGGCAGTAGCTATAAATCATTTTATAAAAGACACTAATAAAGAAGTAAATACTTTAGTAGAATTTTGTAAAAAGCTAGGTGTTAAAGCTAGTATTTGTAAGCATTGGGCTGATGGTGGTGAAGGAACAAAGGATTTGGCTAAACATGTAACAGATTTATGTGAAAAGAATGAAGCTAAATTTAAATTTTTATATGAGAGTAAAACTCCACTTTTCAAAAAAATAGAAACTATAGCAAAAGAGATTTATAGAGCTAATGAAGTTATTGCAGATACTAAAATCAGAGATCAACTAAAAAACTTTGAAGATGCTGGTTATAGTGAATTACCTATATGTGTTGCAAAAACTCAATATAGTTTCTCAACAGATCCAAATCTGAAAGGCGCTCCCACTGGTCATTCGCTACCAATTAGAGAGATTAGGTTATCATCTGGCGCGGAATTTATTGTTGTTGTTTGTGGAGCAATCATGACAATGCCCGGACTTCCAAGGGTACCAGCAGCTGACTCTATTAAGCTAAATAAAGACGGTGATATAGAAGGTCTATTTTAAACTTTTATCTTAAGTTTTTTATTTTCTTTAATTGTCTTGAGTAAATTGATCATTAGTGGAATTTTCTTCTTGTCAATTTTTTTTAAAATAAATGGTGCGATCTCTCTTGCGAGTTCTTCACCTTCAACAGTTTCTCTAGGCATAAATCTTTTTTTTGCAGTTTTAAACGTAAATCCTTTACCTAAAAAACTACCCATTTTACTGTTTCTTCCACCAGCAGCACTAACGTAAAGGTCACCTACTCCAGCAAGCCCAAGGATTGTTTCATCCTTACCTTTAAAATATCTATTTAAATATCTCATTTCAAGAACTGCTTTTTGAAATAGATTAGATGAAGAGTTAAGGCTTTGACCAGCTCCAATGATCATTGAATATATATTTTTTATTGCTGAACAGACCTCTACTCCTACTACATCCCGGGAGTACTCTGTTAAATAATATTTTGTAGAAATTTTTCTTCCTATAGATTTTGCGATATTAATATTCTTATTTGCTATGACTACACTAGTTTGATTTTTTCTGGCTAATTCCTTTGCCAAACAAGGTCCTTTTAGTACTGAAATATTTTTTAGATTGTAGTTTTTCTGAAGCTGTTCTGAAATTGTTAAGATCTTATTCTTTTTTTTTTCAAATTTTAATCCTTTAGTCAAAACCAAAATTGGTGATTTAACTCTTAAATCTTTTAATTCTTTGCCAATAAAGTCTATACCTGGAAGACTTAAGGCTATTACTATTAAATCAAAATTTTCTTTAAATAAATTTTTAGAAAATTTTCTAAACTTTAATTGTTTTGGTAATTTTATCTTAAGAGCAGAATGAAACTTTTTTTTAGAAGATAAATCTTTAATAAATCTTTTGCTATAAGGCTCGGTAATTGTAACATTATTTTTATTTTCTAAACTTGGGATTGTAAATGCAGAGCCCATTGCACCTCCACCAATAACTAAGATATTTTTCATAACAAATAATTATTTTATTGTAATTGTCATCATTTTGTTAGTAAAATACAGAATAAATTATTTAATTTAGTAGATTAATGACAAAAGTAGCAATTATTGGTGCAGGACCTTGTGGACTATCAATGTTAAGGTCTTTTGAACTAGCGGAAAAAAATGGTGAAAAAATCCCTGAAGTTGTTTGTTTTGAAAAGCAAGAAGATTGGGGTGGCTTATGGAATTATAGTTGGCGAACAGGATCTGATCAATACGGGGACCCTATACCTAACAGTATGTATAGATATCTTTGGTCAAATGGACCAAAAGAATGTTTAGAATTTGCTGATTATTCCTTTGATGAACATTTTGGAAAGCCAATACCATCCTTTCCACCTAGAGAAGTTTTATATAACTATATTGTTGGAAGAGTAAGTAAAGGAAATTTAAAAAAAAAGATTAGATTTAACACGAGAGTTATAAATACTATTTTTAAAAACGACAAATTTGAACTTAGTTATCAAGATAAAGTTAACAATAAAGTATTAAAAGATAATTTTGATTTTGTTGTTGTTTCAACTGGTCATTTTTCTGTTCCATTTATTCCAGAATACAAAGGAATGGATACATTTCCTGGAAGAATAATGCATTCTCATGATTTTAGAGATGCAGAAGAGTTTAGAAATAAAAATGTAATAGTACTAGGTAGTAGTTATTCAGCAGAAGATATCGCACTTCAGTGTAATAAATATGGAGCTAAAAGTGTTACCATTGGTTATAGACATAACCCAATGGGATTCAAATGGCCTGATGGAATGAAAGAGGTTCATTATCTTGACAAATTAGTAGGAAAAAAAGCAATGTTTAAAGATGGCACTGAACAAGAGGCTGATGTTATAATTCTTTGCACTGGTTATCTTCATCATTTTCCATTTCTAGAGGAAAATTTACAATTAAAAACTAGAAACAGACTTTATCCACCAAAATTATATAAAGGGGTGGTTTGGCAAGATAATCACAAACTTTTATATCTTGGTATGCAAGATCAATTCCATACATTCAATATGTTTGACTGCCAAGCTTGGTACGCAAGAGATGTTATTATGAATAAAATCAAAATACCTAGTAATGATGAAGTTGAAAAAGATATTAATAAATGGGTTGCAATGGAAGAAAAGCTAGAGAACCCTGATCAAATGATTGATTTTCAAACTGAGTATACAAAAGAGCTTCATGAAATGTCTGATTATCCAAAAATTGATTTTGAGTTGATAAGAAAACACTTTAAAGAATGGGAACATCATAAAGTAGAGGATATTTCAACATATAGAAATAAATCTTTTTCATCTCCTGTAACTGGCTCAGTAGCTCCTATTCATCATACGCCATGGGCAACTGCTATGGACGACTCTTCAAAAACTTTTTTAGACAAATAATATAAGATTAATCAATACCTAAATGTTTTTTTCTTTTTTGGACATAGGCTCTAATCAAATTATCAAATATTAAAGCTATGAAAGCTACACAGATACCAAGTGTTAATCCAATTCCAGCACCTTTTTTATCTGATAATGCTTTTAATATATATTGACCTAAATCTTCTGTTCCAATAAATGCCCCGATAATTACCATGAATAAGGCAAAAACAATTGTTTGATTTATACCAAGCATCATATGTGGGAACGCCAAAGGAAATTCAATTTTAGTCAATCTTTGAAATTTATTTACACCCGACATCGTTGCAGCATCATGTAGACCAGCTGGAACACTTCTTAATCCCTCGATTGTATATCTTGTGGCAGGTATCGTTGCATAAACTATAACTGCAATAAGCACTGAAGTATCTGTTATGCCAAATAACATCATTACTGGAATTAAATATACAAAAGAAGGGAATGTTTGAAAAATATCACAAACGCCCAGCATAAAGTTTGCTGAATGTTTATTTTGGAAACACAAAGTTCCTACTGTAAATCCAATGATACAAGAAACAACAACTCCAAAAGTTGCCATATATGCTGTAACTAAAGCTCTATCCCACCAAGGGCTGAATGCAATAAAAAGTGTCAAAGCACAGACTACCAATGCTGAACGTAAGCCACCAATTAAATATCCTGCACCAACAACTAAAACTATCGTAGCGATTGCAGGCATTCTTAAATACAATGCTCTCATTGGCTGAAGTACATCTTGTATCAACCACGTATTGAATGCTTTAATATAAACAAAGAAAGTCTCAAAAATCCAATCTACTCCTTTGTTCCAAAAATCAGCAGTTGATATTCCTTTGTTATGTGGAATTTCAAATAAATAATTGAAAGTATCTTTGAATAAAAAAGTTCCAATGTAAGCTAATATTATTCCAACAACAAATATAACCCCAAAAAATAAAAGATTTTTGTTTCTTTGATAGAAAGTAAGATTACCAAAATAATCTGTTTGTTTATTTGCCCAAGCTAAAGACATTTTATCTAAAAGAATTGCAATTAAACTGATACATAAGCCCGCTTCTAAAGCTAGTCCAATGTTTAATTGGTTTAGAGCTAACAATAAATTAAACCCTAAACCTTTTGCTCCAATAAAAGCTGAGATAACTGCCATTGAAAAACACACCATGATGACTTGGTTAACCCCAATTAAAATATCTCTCCTAGCAGTTGGAATTAATACTTTAAACATTAATTGAAAATTATTACACCCGCTCATCCTTCCAGCTTCAATAACTTCTGGAGGTACTGCTCTTAGACCTAAAAGAGTTAATAATATCATCGGTGGTATTGCTACAACCATAGTAATAATCACAGCAGCATGGTCACCTACTCCAAAAAGAACTAATGCTGGAACCAATACAGCATATTGTGGCATCGTTTGCATCACTAGCAAAATTGGATATAAAGCTTTTTCTATACGTTTACTTTTAAAAGCTGATATTCCTAATCCAAGTCCAAAAATAAAAGATAATGGAGCAGCAACTAATATAAATGAAAGAGTTTGCATGGAAGGTTTCCATTGACCAAACACAGAAATGTAAACCATAGTTAAACCTGCAAACAAAGCTAGACCTTTACCGCTTAATTTATAAGAAAGTAATGCTGCACCTGCTGCAACGATAGTCCAGGGTAATCCTGGTAATTCAGCCCATGGGTTTTTATCTATCCAATCCCAACTGGTGAAGGCAACAATAGTTTCAAGACCCCCCAATAAAATCTCTCTTATTAATTCTATTAAAAAAGTCATAAAGGCAGTCAAATTTCTACTAATTTGTAAAACTATAGGCCGACTTTTAAATTCTTGGGTATCTTCATTCCAAACTTCAATTGGCATCCATTCGTTCATTAAGAAAAATAATGAGTCATTAATCCAGATGGGTAACCACCCAAGCAATGGAGGTAATCTCCAAAAGACATCAAAAGCGTAATATCTTACTTCCTTACCTAAAAAAACATAACTACTTTGATTAGGATCTTTAACAAATTCAGCTTGACCCCTAATAAATTTATATGTTTCAGGAACATCAATCGCAAAGCATAAAGCAAAGAATACAATCAACAAAAATAACCACTGAAAAGTTTTTGGATATTTTTTTAAAAATTCCATAATTTAATTATTATTTTTTCTTCCCCCAAAGACTGTATTGATTATTTTTGTTGGATTGATAGAGCCTATAATTTCGTTATTGTTATTAACTACGGCGACTATTTTTTCCTGTGTAAGAATTTTTTCTGCAACATTCTCGATGATTTCATTTTGAGAGACTTTTAAATCACCTAAATTATCTTTTGATATATCCATAACATCCTTAATCAATAAAACTTTTTCTCTCGGTACTTCTTCAGTAAATTTTCTGACATATTCAGTGGCTGGATTTAAAACAATATTTGCTGGTGTATCTAACTGCTCAATTATTCCATCTTTCATAATTGCGATTCTGTCAGCAAGTTTTAAAGCCTCATCAAAATCGTGTGTAATAAACATAATTGTTTTTTGTAATTTATCTTGAAGTCTTAAAAACTCATCTTGCATCTCTTTTCTAATTAATGGATCCAAAGCTGAAAAAGGTTCATCTAAAAACCAAATATCAGGCTCAACTGCTAAAGATCTCGCTATACCTACTCTTTGTTGTTGACCTCCTGAAAGTTCTCTAGGAAAATAATTTTCTCTACCTTCAAGTCCAACTAATTTAACCATATCCATTGCTTTATTTATGCTGTCCTCAGTTTTGATCCCTTTAATCTGAAGGGGAAAGGCAATGTTCTCAACAACAGTTTTGTGTGGAAGTAAAGCAAAGCTTTGAAAAACCATTCCCATTTTATTTCTTCTAAGATCTATTAGATCTTTATTATTCAATTGTAATAAGTCCTGGCCCTCTATGAAAATTTTACCACCTGTTGCATCAGTCAATCTTGAAATACATCTTAATAAAGTTGATTTACCTGAGCCGGATAAACCCATAACGACTAACATTTCTCCTTTTGCAACTTCAAAAGAAGCGTTGTTCACCCCAACTATACAACCATTTTCTTGAAAAACTTTAGCATCAACATTTCCATTTGAATCTTGAAGCATCTTCTGAGCATTAGCTCCAAAAATTTTATATACATTTTCACATTTAATTACTGGCTCAGACATAAATTTCAATTAAGTTATATGAAATTAGGATAAAATTAAATCCATAATATTGATACTTCCCCTTTAAAAATTTTTAATATAATAAACCCTTGTATCTATTCCAGTGCTTAGAAAACTTAACGCTTCACCACTGACAGTAATTGACTCGTCAACTCCAACATTATTTCCACTCACTGTAAAGCCTGCGAAACACTTATTTTTCTCCTCATCCCACTTAACAAAAGTCTTATCTATTTTGTTACCATTAATTGTGTAAATTTCATGCGCTCTAAAATTTAAAAAGTTTGCCCCCATAATCGCACGTTGTGGAATTAATTTTGTTGCTTTACAAACTTGCTCATAAACTTCGTCTGTTAATCTAAAGTGATCTGTGCCATCAAAAGTTACCAGTATTCCTGAAGGTAATTTAGATATTAATTCACTCAATTTCTTTTCTTGAGCAATCCTCTCTTCTTCTAATTTCATTTTTCTAACAAGTTCATCGCCACCGCCAAACATTATGTTAAGAACAAAAAATGAAAATGATATTATTAGAATTATTAGCACCAGGCCACCAAACTGTTTTGTAGTCTCGGGCAAATATTTTATTTTACTTAAAAAATTTTCTTTTGACATTTATTCTTGTAGCTTTCCATTTTCCCATATCCCTGTTTTTTGAGTGCCATCAGACCAAGTAAAAGTTCCCTTGCCATTCATGAAACCTTTTGCCCATTCACCTTCATAGGTTGAACCATCAGGAAAAGTTAAAACACCTACACCACTCCATTCACTATTTTTAAACTCGCCTTTGTAGATATATCCGTTAGGCCAAGTTTCAACTCCTTGGCCGTTTTTCTTAGTACCTACCCACTCACCTTCATAGGTAGTTTTATCTGTGTAAACCCATTTACCAAAACCGTTTTCACAATTTCCTTCTTTGCATCCTGTGCTTCGCGCTATTGCAATCGTGCTGATAAATAAACTTAAAATTATTGCTAGAAAATATTTTTTCATAAAAATATTTTACACAAAATTGTTAGAAAAAAAATTATACTTTTTTGTCATCTTTATTGCATGAATAAATAGAAATATATTTTTCAGAGTTTTCACTTTTCATATTTTTCGTAATTTCATGAATTAATTCACCTGTTTTCCTTGTAATAATACCTGACTCAGAATAATTTTTTTCTTGATCAATTGATTTAAATAAAACCACATCTTTATTGACTACTTTGACATTAAGTTTTGATGAAACTGAGAGAAATGATGATAATCCATTGATTAAAAGTGTTTCTGGTTTTTTTGATAAAATTTTAAAACTATCTAAACCCTTATCATTTAAATCCTTAGCTAGAAAAGTTTGATAATTATATTCTGAATTTTTAATTATTTTTTTCTCTAAATCACAAACAAACTCAAGATCAATATTTTCATTTATACTTATATCTTTTGCTAAGGTTTGATTAAAAAATAATAAACTTATCAGTATTGTAAAAAAATATTTGATCATTTTAATTTGTTTAAAAAAAAATCTCCCCCAACATAGTTGGGAGAGATTTAAAGTTTTAATTGCTATTTACCTTACTTAGTAAAAGCTTTCCAAACTTTCTCGTTATCTTTCAGCCATTTTTTAGCTGCATCCTCGTGTGTCATTTTATCAATGTCCACTAAAGCTGCCATTGCTCCAATTTGACTTGTTGAGAAAGAAAGTTTTTTAAACATCTTAGCTGCATCTGGATGAGTTTTTGGAAAATCAGCGTTAACTGCTTTTTTCAAATAACCATCTGGCGAACCACATTTTCCATCTCCACCATCTTCAGGTCTGCAACCTGCTGTGTACGGAGGAAAATCGATAAATGTAAAACCAGCACCATCAGTAAAGTTTGGTGTCCAGTTAAAGATAATTGTTCCTCTTCCCTCTTTTTCAGCTGCTGCTAACTCTGCCCAAAGTGCGTCCGCACTTCCAGCAAATTTAACCCACCAAAGATCTCCTAGACCTAAAGCGTCAACCCTTTGAGGGATTAAGTCACCGTGCCAAGTTTGTGGACCTTCTAACATTCTTCCTTTTCCATTCGGAGAGTCAGGTGTTGTAAAGTTTTTAGCACAGTCTGGGTTTTTCAAAGCAGTCCAGTCTGGTAGTCCTGGGCATAAACCTTTTTCAGCAACCCAATTAGGATATCCCATATCCTCTAGAGTTCTAGCTTCATGATCACCCCAGTCAAGTAAACCACCTTTATCTAAAGCTGTTGTAAATGATTTACCAAAAGCAGATTCCCATACCTCGTGAGAGATAGTTACGTCACCAATTCTAATTGACTCGTATACTGCTTGTGAGTCAGCATTTACGTATTTAACGTTGTTACCCATGCTTTCCATTATTCCACCAATAACGTAAGCCATTACAATTTGACTTGACCAGTTATGAGTTGGGATAACGATGGGTTTTTTGCTATCTGCGTTTGATAAGCCAGCAAAACTTACTGCTGAGATTATAACTGCAGAAATTAAAGATATTATTTTTCGCATTTATTCCCCTTTCTTAATATTAAGTGCATTGAGTATGTGCCTAAGTAAAATGATAGTCAACTACAAGATTTATATATATTATGTAGAGAGATTTATAAAAATGTCGCAAACTACTTTAGATATCAAAGAACCTGGTTTGAATGTTTTACCACCTGGAGTTGAAAGACATGTCGTTAGCGCTGGTGGTCTTACAGGTTTGCAAATATTTCCAGATGATGAAATAGAAATCATTAATGAGGAAGGAAATCAAATTTGTGAAATCATTTGTTTTGATAAAGATGGAAAATCTGAGCTTGGAATTTTAAATCAAAAAGAAAATTGTGAAAAAAGTTTTATTAAAGAATTGCTAAAAGGTAAAGATGAAAGCTCTTTAATAACAAACCTACAATTAAAAAAAAGAAATTTAGATATTAATAAATCAAAATCATCAATTTTGTTTGATGAACAAACTCCAAGTGGTGAAAAAATTAAGATAAAATCTAGAGATAAATGCTACGCTATTTTTGCAGCCCCACAAAACAATATGCTGGTATCTGAGCAAAATCCTTCAAGTGATTTAACGTTATTCATTAAAAGATATAAAATAGTTAATGATAAAGAATTATCAATAATTCCTGATCCTATTTATGAGCCAAATTATGAGGAAAATATTGAGAGACAAACTGCAATTTCATTCGAAGTTAAAGAGGGAGATTTTATTCAAGTAATAAGTCCAGCGGGCAGACAATGTTCTGACTTTGTGGCGTTTGATACAAAAAAACTTGATAAGAAAGTTGAAAAAGGTCTTGATTGGCAAACAACAAGGACTTTTATGGGAAATACTTTTCCAGGTCCTGGTTTATTTTCAAAATTTTACGACACCGATCATGAACCATTAGTTGAAGTCATAAGAGATACTGTTGGAAAACATGATACATTTAATCTGGCTTGTACTTCAAAATATTATGAAGATGCTGGCTATTTTGGTCATCCTAATTGCTCTGAAAATTTAAATAATGCAATGGCAAAATATGGTGTTCAAAAACAAAAAGGATGGCAGGCTATCAATTTATTTTTTAATACTTCAGCAACAGGTTTAAATTCAGTAATTTCAGATGAGTCATATGCAAGACCTGGAGATTATGTAATGTTCAGAGCTTTAAAAGATTTAACAATTGGAACAACCGCTTGTCCTAGTGACATCGATGCATGTAATTCATGGAATCCAACAGATATTTTTGTTAGAACCTATGACAAAAAAAAAGAATTTTCAAAATCTTTTGCATTTAGAATGAAAACAGACTCTGAAAAAAAACTTACTAGAAACTCTGGCTTTCATGAAAAAACCTCTAAGCTTACTAGAAATTTTATTGATGCTAGAGGTTTTTGGCTACCTAATGATTACACAAAGCATGGAGTTGTTGAGGAGTACAATGCTTGTAGAGAAAAAGCAGTCTTAATTGATTTATCTGCTTTAAGAAAATTTGAAATAATAGGTCCTGATGCTGAGGAATTGATGAATTATACATTAACTAGAAATATTAAAAAGCTTGCTGTTGGTCAAGTTGTTTACTCTGCGATGTGTTATGAAAACGGAATGATGTTTGATGATGGTACATTATTGAGATTAAGTGAAACTGGTTTTAGATGGATTTGTGGAGACGAATATGGTGGTGAATGGCTTAAAGAAATAGCTAAAAAGAAAAACTTTAAGGTCAATGTAAAAAATTCAACAGATCAAATTAGTAACGTATCAATACAAGGTCCAAAAAGTAGAGAGATACTAAAAAAAATGATTTTTACTCCACCAACACAACCATCTATAGATGAACTGGAATGGTTCAGATTTACTATTTGTAGAATTGAAAACCTTCAAGGTATTCCATTGATTGTTTCAAGAACAGGATATACTGGCGAACTTGGTTATGAAGTATGGTGTCATCCGAGTCATGCCTCTGACGTTTGGGATAAACTTATGGAAGCTGGAAAAAATGAAGGCTTAATTCCTGCTGGATTTGCAGCTTTAGACAAGCTTAGAATTGAAGCTGGTTTAATTTTATTTGGTAATGAATTTGATGGTCAACAAGATCCTTTTGAGGCTGGAATAGGTTTTGCTGTTCCATTAAAAACTAAAGAAGAAGATTTTATTGGTAAAGAGGTTTTGAAAGAAAGAAAAGCAAATCCTCAAAAAAAACTTGTGGGTTTAGAACTTATTGGAAAAGAAGCAGCTGGACATGGTGATTGCGTACACGTTGGAAGATCTCAAGTAGGTGTGATAACTAGTGGTTGTTTATCCACGATTTTGAATAAAAATATAGCTTTATGTAGAATCGATACTCAGTACTCAAGTGAAGGGACTGAAGTTGAAGTTGGTAAAATTGATGGTCATCAAAAAAGAATTGCTGCAAAAGTTGTTGGGTTTCCTCATTTCGATCCGAAGAAAACACGAGTCAGATCCTAATGCCAAAATCAGCGAAGGATTTATTGGAATTTTGGGAAGATCAGATGAAACTTTCTCATACTTCTAGTAATTACTTTTTTAGAAAATCGCCTTCACATTATCATATGATGCTTTTAGTGATGCATGCGTATAAATATAAAGAAAATCTTACTGTTGAGGAACTTAAGACTAAACTATTTAAAACTTCACGTCCAAAGTCAGCTTTGATGATAAATGAGGCTTGTGAAAAAGGTTTTTTCTTTTTAGAAAAAACCTCAAATGATCAAAGAAAAAAGCACATTAAACCAAGTGAGAGTTTTATTAACGAGTTCAATAATTATATAGAAACACTAAAACATCTGAGTTTTTAATATTTATACAAGTTTTACTTATATTTTATATATATATAAAAAACTATATATTTAAGTCGCACGAAAAATAGAGTTTGTATATGTCATTACCGACAAAAGCAAAAGTAGTAATAATCGGTGGGGGTATCCACGGTTTAAGCACTGCTTGGAAATTATCTGAAACTTATAAAAATCCTGGTGACATTATAGTCCTTGAAAAAAAAGACACTGCTGCTGGAGCAAGTGGAATTGCATGTGGAGTAGTTAGAAATAATTATTTTCAACCAGCAATGAGAGAATTGATGGCCCACTCAGTGTCTGTTTGGGAAAGTGATCCAAAAGCATTTAAATATAATGCAGTTGGTTATTTACAAATATCACCTGAAGTTATGCATGAAGACGTAGCAAGTATTTATGAGCAACAAAAAGCAATTGGGTATGAATCTGATTTTATAGAAGGTGAAAAGGATTGCATGAAATACATGAAGGAAATGTTTGATGACTGGCAAGCTAAAGGCATAACTTCAATTCTTCATGAAAAAAAGGGCGGATACGCATTTAATAAAGACTCTATTAAAGCTTTAGAAAATAAATCTACTTCTAATGGTGTTCAAGTGATGAAAGGTGTAAAAGTTACAGGATTTAAAAGAGGAAGTAACAGTAAAGCGGTTACAGGAGTTGAAACAGATAAAGGCACAATTGATTGTGAGCAAGTAGTAATTGGAGCAGGACCGTGGGCTAGAGATTTTTGGAATATGCTTGAACTTCCTAAAACAGCAAACATAAAAGGTAAAGATGGTAAAATGCATGTAACTGATATGTGGACTTACTGGATGCTTCAAGAAGGGGTTATTGGTGTCGAACCAGATTACTTAAAAACAAATGATGGAAAACAGCCACCTGTGGTTCACGTAGATTCAACTGCACCACTATATTCTGATAAAACAAAAAAATTAATTACAGATAAAATTTGGGGAATCTATTATAAACCTGATATTGAAGGTTTGGGAGTTCAAGGTGGTACATCTCCTTACATTGTTAAAAAGCATTTTGATCAAGTAAATGTTGATCCTTATGGAATTGAGTCTCAAGAGTATCAAACTACTGATGCATTTAGTGATATGTGGTGCTCTGCTTTAGCTCATTGCCAAAAAAGATTTGAAGGAAAATCTGATTTATATAGAAAAGGTCCATCAGGTGGTCTTGGATGCATGACACCTGACTCATTTCCAATCTTTGATAGATTTTTTGAAAATGTATACATGATTGCTGATGCTAACCACGGATATAAAATGATTGGTGTTGGTGAACTTGTAGCTAAAGAAATTCTTGGTACCGAAAGTGATTTATTAAAACCGTTTAGATTCAACCGTTACGAGAAGGGCGAACTTCACCCTACTTCGAACAGTCCGTTTCCTTGGAGTTAAACTCTTAGCCTAGACACTAATAAATTTTTCAGTTACGCTTGAATAAAATTATAATTCATTGAGGGGAAAAATGACGGATCTAGAAAAGCACGTTAACCGACCTGGTAGAGACAAACAAGTCAAAAAAGTTAGAGAAAAAATTAACGAATTAGGAATTACCTATATTTATTATCAATTTATTTCTGTAACAGGAAGAGTTGTAGGTAAAGGAATACCTGCAGATCATTGGGAAAGAACAGCAGAAAAAGGTTTTCAATTAGTATACGGAGCTACAGCAAACTTATTTTTAGATCGTCATAATAATTATATAGGTTATGGACCTGAAGCAATGGAATTAGTCGGTATTCCTGATCCAGAAACTTTCTGTCAATTACCATGGGACAAAAGAGTAGGAAGAGTTTTTGTAACATGTTTTAGAAACAGAGAAGAGAGAAATAATCCTGGCGGACATTTAACTTCTGACTGTAGAGGAAATTTAAGAATTTTTATGGATGAATTCCAGAAAAAGCATGGTTTAGAATTAAGAGTTGGAACTGAACCTGAAATGATGTGGCTAACAAAAAATGATGACGGTACTCCTACAGGAAAAGGGTTTTCAAAACCATTCTGTTACCACATAGATCAGTTTGAGTCATTGAGACCAGTATTCATGAAAGTAATTGAATACGCAAAAGCTATGGGTCTAGATATGATCCAAGGAGATCATGAAGATGCACCAGGACAATTAGAATTAAACTGGACATACGACAACGTTCTTCGAAATGCAGACAGATTATCAACTTATAGACAAATATGTGCTCAGGTTGCTAGAGAACATAATCTTATTGCATGTTTTATGACCAAACCATTTATGGGAGTTTCTGCAAGTGGTTGTCATACAAATATGTCTTTATGGAAAGGTGGAAAGATTAAAACAAACAAACTTGGACACAAATCTTTACCAGGAGTTGAAGAAGTTTTTGGTTATGTTGAAGGTGGAACTAATACATTTATGCCTGATACGAAAGATATGCAATTGCCAGGTAAAATTGGTTTACAATCAATAGCAGGTATCATGGAACACCTTCCTGCTTTAACGGCCTTAGGATCTTCAACAGTAAATTCTTATAGAAGATTATGGGATCAAGGTTTTTGGGCACCTGTTTATGCTGACTGGGGTTACCAAAATAGAACTTGTGGATTAAGAGTATCTGCGCCAGGAAGATTTGAATACAGGTCTGTTGACTCAATGCATAATCCTTACTTGTTGGGTGCTGCATTATTAAAAGCTTGTGATCACGGAATAAGTAATAAAATGAAACCAGCTGATCCTGAATCTAGAAATATTTATGAAGCACAAAAAGCTGGTAAGGATGTAAAAAAACTTCCTTTAAGTTTAGGTGAAGCTTTAGAAAGATTATCAGAAGATGAGGTAATTAAATCAGCTATGCCTGATGAAATGTATAAAGTTTTTCATTGGTATAAAAATGATGAATGGGAAAGATTTTTAGGAGCAACAACTCAATGGGATCTGGATACTTATCTAGATTGCTTACCATAAAAAATACGGAAAGAGGAAAAGTATATGTGCGGAATTGCGGGATTAATTCATAGAGGGAAATCTTCGAAAGTTGGTCATGAGCTTCAAGGTATGTTGCAAGCTCTGAAACATAGAGGAGAAGACTCTACAGGTTATGCTTTATACGGAGATACTGATGGAAAAAATTTTATTATGCGTTTTAAAGTTGGAGAAAATGTTGGTGAAGGTAGTACATCAATTGCTGAAGATGTGTCTGTTTATGATGAAAGAAAAAAAATTGTTGATAGTTATCTTAATGAAATGGGTGCAAAAATTATCAAAGAGGAAAGAATACTCCCCTACTCATTAAGATATGAAATAGAATATAATAAAAAAGATTTATTAGAATTTTCACAAAAGATTGAGAGTATTCCCGGAGTAGAAATACTTTCAATGGGTAAATCGTTAGAAGTAATTAAAGATCTTGGAAATGCTAAGATGGTTTGTGATAGATATAATTTAGATAAACTTGTTGGTACGCACGCAATTGGACATGCGAGAATGGCAACTGAGTCTGGTGTAGATATCAAATCTGCTCACCCGTTTTGGGGTTATCCGTTTAGCGATGTATCAGTTGTTCATAATGGTCAACTTACAAATTATTGGAATAATAGAAGAGCTTTAGAAAATAAAGGAATGAGATTTATGTCTGAGTGTGACTCAGAACTTATTGCTGTTTATTTAGCAGAAAAAATGAGAGATGGGGCATCTTTAGAAGAAGGTATGAAAGAGTCTCTAACTGGATTAGATGGTGTCTTTACTTATTTTGTAGCTACAAAAGATTCTTTAGGTATGGCGAAAGACACTATGGCTGCTAAACCTTTAGTTTTATATGAGTCTGATGATTTAGTGGCAATGGGTTCAGAGGAAATAGCAATTCGATCAATTTTACCACAAGAAATTGATACTTATGACCCATTCGATGGGGAGGTTAAAGTATGGCAAATATAAAAAGTGTTTCCAAAAAAACTAAAGCTCAAGCTATGGGAATGCACACTGAGGTTTTAACAGGACGAACACAACAAAAATTTTTCAATCCTGATGAAGCAGAAAATTTCTATTATTTTGGAACCCATGATGTTGATTTTAATAAAAGAACCGACCTTGATGTTAAAGATATGACCGCTGCAGAAGCAAATAAAGAAATAGATAATTTAATGGGACAAGGTTATGGAACAATTGTAATTAAAAACCCTCAAGGAAAACATAGTTTAGGTGTTGGTATTTTAAATAAATTAAATTTAATTTTTGAGGGAAGTTTAGGATATTTTGGAATGGGTTCATGTGATGGTCCAATAGTTCGAATCAATGGAAGAGTTGGATGGTCTTGTGCAGAAAATTTGATGGCAGGTAAAGTTGTAATTGAGAAAAATGCTGGATCTTGTTTTGGAGCTGCTATCAGAGGTGGCGATTTAATCTGTAAAGGTAGTGTTGGTGCAAGAACAGGTATTGATATGAAAGGTGGCACAATAATTATTGGTGGTGATGCGGGTGCATTTACTGGATTTATGATGCAAAGAGGGAGAATCATCATCCTAGGTGATGTCGGTATAAATTTGGGCGACTCGATGTATGATGGGACAATTTTCGTAGGTGGAGAAATTGGCTCTTATGGTAGTGATGCTGTAGATGCCGAGTTGACTAAAAGTGATCAAGATTGGTTAAAGAGAAAATTAAAGGTTGCTGAGATCGGTGAAAATTTTGATGTAAGTAAAATGAAAAAAATTGTAGCGGGTAAAAAACTTTGGAATTATGATAACTTAGAACCTACTGAGAAAAAAGGAGCAATTTAATGGCTAAGAAAAAAAAGAAAAAAAATGGTAAATTAAAAACTAATGGTAACGTAGGTGGAAAAGCTGACGTCCATATAAGTTCTAACGGTGGCAGAAATAAAAGTTTATTAGGTCATAATGCTATTTTCACACCAGAAGTAATTGATGATATTCATATTAAATCTCAATTAGGAAGATACAGAATGCGTGGAATGGCATTGATGAAAAAAATTCCAACATTTGATGATTTAGTTTTCTTACCAGGAACTCTTACTAGGTTCGTAATTGAAGGTTATAGAGAAAAATGTGAAACTAAAACTGTTATTGGACCAAGATGTGAAAATCCAATTGAATTAGATATTCCAGTTTATATTACTGGTATGAGTTTTGGTGCTTTATCTTATGAGGCAAAAACTGCATTAGCAAGAGGAGCTACAATGGCAGGTAGCGCAACATGTTCAGGTGAAGGTGGAATGATACCTGATGAAAGAAGATATTCTGAAAAATGGTTTTATCAATGTATTCAATCAAGATATGGGTTTAACCCACATCACGCACAATTGGCTGATGGAATAGAAGTTTTTATCGGACAAGGACAAAAAGTTGGTATGGGTGGTCACTTAATGGGTCAAAAAGTAACTGACCAAGTTGCTGAAATGAGATCATTGCCTTCAGGTATTGATCAAAGATCTCCTGCAAGACATCCTGATTGGTTAGGTCCAGATGATTTAGCATTAAAGGTAGAGGAACTGAGACAGCTAACAAAAAATAAAGTTCCAATTCAATTGAAATTAGGTGCATCAAAGGTTTATGACGATGTTCGTATGGCTGCAAAATGTGATCCTGACTCTATTTATTTAGATGGAATGGAAGGATCTACAGGAGCAGGTCCACACATCGCTGCTGCAAACACCGGTATTCCTGGCATCGCAGCTATTAGAGAAGCAAGAAGAGCTTTGGACGATGTTGGAAAAACTGGAAAAGTTACTTTAATTTATGCTGGTGGCGTTAGAGATGGTGCTGACATGGCAAAAGCATTAGCTTTAGGTGCAGATGCAATAGCTATTGGTACAGGTTCCATGATTGCGCTAAACTGTAACAAAGATATTCCAGAGGCAAATTTTGAAAAAGAAATGGGTGTGAAAGCTGGTGAGTGTTATCACTGTCATACTGGAAGGTGTCCTGTGGGAGTTGCTACACAAGATCCAAAATTAAGAGCAAGATTAAACCCTGATGATGCAGCTTTAAGAGTTTATAATTATTTACATTCAATGACACTTGAAGCCCAGTTATTAGCTAGAGCGTGTGGAAAAACAAATATACACTCTTTAGAACCTGAGGATTTAGCAGCGCTTACCTCAGAGGCTTCAGCTTTAGCGAAAGTTCCTTTAGCGGGTACTAATTACACTGTTGGAGTTGATAACTTTCATAAAATTTAAAGGTATTAATGGCTAAAAAGAAAAAAACAAAATCAAAAGCAGTTTCTCTCCAACTGGGTAAAAAGAAAGAGACTGCTAGAGAAAAAATGATTGGTCAGTCAATCGGTTATCGATATGACGTAAATCTACTTCCAGATTACAAGAAAATGACACCATTTTTAAAAAAATATGTTGAGGCAATGGGTTGGGATGATCTTAATTGGTTGGAGGACGTTCACATGGGTTACGAAGAAGGAAGACCAGCTGTATTTTGTAGAAATGCAAATGGTTGGGTTACAATTCCATCATCAATTAAATTACCTGATAACCAACAAGACAGAGATATGATAGCAAGAGAACTTTTAGTAAAATTTCAAATGTCACCAAAACACCCTCTTGTTGATTTGAAAAAAGCTTACCTTAAATTTTAATTACACAATCTAAAGTTGATTATTTTTTAAAACCTATTGTCAATATTAGGTTTTATTAGATTGTTTCGTTTGTAACAACTTTCGAAATTTTATAGGGTTTAAAAAACTAATATGGAGAGAGAATATGACTGATCAGTTAGGTGCTCTTACTACTATATTTACAGAATTTTACTACTGGATAACAGTGGTGCTGATGTTTTTAATTCACGTCGGTTTCTGTATGTATGAAGTTGGAGCTTCTCGATACAAACACCATCAACATACTCTTATGAAAAACACAATGCTGATACCACTGGTAACAGTGACTTGGTTTTTATTTGGTTGGTGGATTTACTGGGCTTTCCCAACAGGACCTGGGATAGCACCTTCAATAATGAACGAAAGTACAGCTTTAATCACCGATGATAGTTTGTTTAGTGCAAAATTTCAGGTGGCAACAAGTAGTATAATGGCAGTTAACCTTGGAGATCACATTAATGGTGTTTTCTGGGCTGCTTTTTTATTATTTTCTTGGACTGCTGCATCTATCGTTTCTGGAGCAATAATTGAAAGAATAACTACTTTTGCTTTTGGAATTTTAGCAATAGCAATCGGCTCAGTTTTCTGGACAATTGATGCTGCTTGGGGATGGCATTTTGATGGTTGGATGCTTAAAATTTTAGGATACCATGATGCTTATGCATCAGGAGTAATTCACGCGATTGCTGGTGGATTTGCTTTAGGTGTACTAATGGTTTTAGGTCCAAGAATTGGAAAATTCTCATCAAGTGGTGAACCAAGAAATATTGGACCAAGAAATCCTTGGCTAGTAACAATTGGATTATTTCTAATTTATACTGGTTTCTGGGGATTCTATGCGGCATGTAACATTCCAATATTTGATCTTGGCCCGGAGTACGGCATGGAAGGTATATCTTATTGGACGGCTACAAACATTTATGTAACGCCTACTACACTTAGCGGTATTACTTTTAACTTCTTGATGTCACTATCAGGAGGATTATTAGCTGGATACTGGATTGCAAAAGGTGATCCATTCTGGACTTACTCTAGTGGACTAGCTGGTATTATATGTGCTTCAGCCGGAAATGATTTATATCATCCGATTCAATCAATGATTATAGGTATGATCGGAGTTGTGCTATCGTACAAATTACATTATTGGGTTGAACGTAAGTTCAAGATTGATGATGCAGTTGGTGCTGTAGCAGTACACGGTTATGCAGGATTTATAGGTCTTGTAATTTGTGGTTTTGTTTTAAATGGTTATCCATCATCTGGTTACAGTGTTGGAGCTATGTGGGACGGAACTACTTATGCATCAATAAATCCATTGGGTATGTTCTTAGGAGCAATAATTATGTTCTTTGTTCTAGGA
>CACJJV010000014.1 GCA_902593845.1 uncultured Pelagibacteraceae bacterium
TTTTTTGGCATAACTGTCTCATCTGTGTGTATATAAGCCAAATTTTCTTTATAACTGAAATTTGACAAAACTTCTTTCTCTTGATCAGATGGATTTTCAATCATTGATAATGCTTCGTCCGCATGTGTTGCGATAATTACTTTGTCGTAATCAAAAAATTCATTTTTTCCACCATAATACAAATCAATACCTTTTGATTTACTAATGATTTTATTAACTTTATAATTCTTAAAATATTCTCCACTAATTTTTGATAGAATAGTTTTTACATATGATCTGCTTCTATTTGAGACTGTGTACCACTGTGGTCTATTTTTAAGTTTAAATAATCCATGATTTTGAAAAAATTTTAAAAAGAATTTTAAAGGCATCTTATTCGCAGCATATGGTGGCATCGACCAGATTGCTGACACCATAGGTATTAAATGATAATTGATAAATTCTTTTGAAAGATTATTTTTAATCAAATAATCACCCAATGTGATTTTCTCATTTATATTATCTAGCTTGTCGGATCTTTTATAAAATTTTATAATATCAAAAAACATTTTTAAAAATTTGATATTAAATAAATTCATCTTGTTGGAAAAAATTCCATTTAATCCTTTTCCACAGTATTCAAAGTTTGAGTCCTCTACTGATACAGAAAAAGACATATTGCTTTTTTCAATTTCAATTTTATTTTCATTAAAAAAATTAATTAGATTTGGATAAGTTTCAAAGTTAAAGACAATAAAGCCTATATCCACTGGAACTTTTTTGGCTCCAATCATTAGATCAATTGTGTGGGAATGACCTCCAAAGTGATCTTCCTTTTCAAATAGATCAACGTAATTTTTCTTTGAAAGATAATAAGCAGCGCTTAATCCTGAGATGCCAGAACCAACTACAGCAATTTTCATCAATAATTATGCCGCATCTTCTTTAAATTCATCCATGCTAGGACATGTGCAGAAAATATTTTTATCACCATAAACATTATCTACTCTTGCAACTGGTGGCCAAAATTTGTTTACTTTTAAAAATTTTGCTGGGTAAGCAGCCTCTTCTCTAGAATATTTGTGTGTCCAATTATCAGAAGCCAACTCAGTGTCAGTATGAGGAGCGTTTTTAATTGGATTATCAACTTTATCAAATTTACCAGTTTTAATTAGATCTATTTCTTGTTTAATCTTAATTAAGGTGTCACAAAACCTATCTAACTCTGACAAGTTCTCACTTTCTGTAGGTTCAATCATCATTGTTCCAGCCACAGGCCAAGACATTGTTGGTGCGTGAAAACCAAAATCAATTAATCTTTTTGCGATATCTTCCTCAGTGACTCCCGTTTCTGATTTGATTGACCTAATATCAATTATACACTCGTGAGCAACATTACCATTTGAACCTTTGTATAAAATTGGGTAATGATCTTTCAGTCTTTCAGCAATATAATTTGCATTTAGTATCGCAACTTTAGAAGCTAGTTTTAGTCCCTCTGATCCCATCATTTTTATATACATCCATGAAATTGACAAAATGCTTGAGCTTCCCCATGGAGCAGCAGAGACAGCTCCGATCCCCGTTGCAGGACCACAATCTTTAACAACTGGATGATTGGGCAAATAAACTTGTAGATGTTTTTTACATGCAATAGGTCCCATACCTGGTCCACCTCCACCATGAGGGATACAAAATGTTTTATGTAAGTTTATATGACAAACATCAGGACCAAAATTTCCAGGTTTGGCTATTCCAACGAGTGCATTTAAATTTGCCCCATCCATATACACTTGCCCACCGTGTTTATGAATTAGTTCACATATATCCATAATTTTTTCTTCAAATACACCATGAGTAGATGGATATGTGACCATCAAGGCTCCTAGATTTTCTGAATGAAGCTCTGCTTTTTTCTTTAAATCATCAAAATCAACATTACCTTCTTTATCACAATTAACTACAACCACTTTCATTCCAACCATTTGTGCACTAGCAGGATTGGTTCCATGTGCAGAGCTTGGTATTAAACATATGTTTCTATTTTTTTCACCTCTATCTAAATGATATTTTCTAATTACCATTAGTCCTGCATATTCGCCTTGAGCACCTGCATTTGGTTGAAGTGAAACTCCAGAAAAACCTGTAATTGATCTTAACCAGTTTTTTAAATCGGTGAATAATGTCCTATATCCCTCCATCTGCTCAATAGGTATAAATGGATGAGGCTCAGCTAATTCTCTCCATGAGATAGGTATCATTTCTGCAGTAGCATTTAATTTCATAGTGCAAGAGCCTAATGCTATCATGGTTCTGTTTAGAGCTATATCCTTATCCTCTAACTTTTTAAGGTATCTGAGCATTTCAGTCTCAGAACGATATGAGTTAAAAACAGGATGTTCTAAATATTTAGAAGTTCTCAGTAAACTTTTTGGTAAATTGGGTAAACTTACTGTTGGATCCTCTTTTTTTATAGACTCTGCTGCATTAAAAATTTTTAATAGTTGATTTACTCGATAAACATTTTTCTTCTCATCAAAAGAAACAGCAAGCATTTCAGAGTTTACTTTTCGAATATTAACTTTTTGATTTAAAGCATTTTTATAAATTTGATCAGTCTTTTCTTTGGTAATAATTGTAACAGTATCAAAAAAGTAATCAGAATATATTTCATATCCAGATTGTTTTATTTTATCAGCGAAATTTTTTGCTAATTGAGAAACTCTCTCAGAAATTTTCTTAATTCCTTCTGGACCATGATATATGGCATAGGCTGCTGATACTATGGCTAACAATGCTTGAGCGGTACAAATGTTACTTGTAGCTTTGTCTCTTCTAATATGCTGTTCTCTAGTCTGTAGTGATAATCTATAAGCCTTACTTCCATGTCTATCTACTGAAACACCAACTATTCTACCTGGCATAGATCTTTTGTATTCATCTTTTGTTGCAAAAAATGCTGCATGTGGTCCTCCATAACCCATTGGAATACCAAATCTTTGTGAGCTACCAACTGCAATATCAGCTCCAAGTTCCCTCGGTGTTTTAAGTTTTGCAAGCGCAAGAAGATCGCAAGCTAAAATAGCTTTACCATTTTTCTTATGAATTTTGCTTATTGCCTCACTTGGGTCTTTAATATCTCCCAAAGTTCCTGGATATTGTAATATTCCACAAACAATATCCTCTTTTAATTGTTCTAAAACTTTATCTTCATTTCCAACAAGAACTTTAAGACCCATAGGCTCTGCTCTAGTTCTAATAACCTCAACAGTTTGAGGGTGGCAATTTTCTGAGACAAAAACTAAATTACTATCACTTTTATCAAGTCTATAACTTAAACCCATAGCTTCTGCTGCAGCTGTACCCTCATCCAATAAAGATGCATTTGCAATATCCATTCCTGTAAAATCAACAATCATTTGTTGAAAGTTTAAAAGCATCTCCAGTCTTCCTTGAGCCACTTCTGGTTGATAAGGCGTATATGATGTGTACCAGCCTGGATTTTCCAATATATTTCTTAAAATTACGTAAGGTGTGTATGTACCATAATAGCCCATACCAATAAAATTTGAGTAAATTTCATTTTTTTTTGAAATTGCTTTTAATTTTCTTAATGCTTCGTATTCTGAATTAGACTCTCCAATATTAAGTTCACCCTTAAACTGTATTTTTTCTGGAACTGTATTATCAATTAAATCATCTAATGATTTATAATTTAATTTTTTTAACATTTTAGATTGATCATCTTCAGATGGACCAATGTGTCTTTTTATAAAATCTTTTTCAGAATTATGTAACATTAGGTATTATTCTCCTTTGCAAATTTATCATAGTCATCTTTGTTCATTAAAGAGTCCATTTCAGATTTATCTTTTATTTTTAATTTGAAGAACCAAGCAGAATTTTCAGGATCTTGATTTATTTTTGATGGATCATCCACAATCTCTTGGTTTGTATCAACAACTTCACCACTCACTGGAGTATAAACATCGCTTGCAGCTTTAGTAGACTCTACAACTCCTGCTGTTCCATCTTTTTCTACACTAGAACCTTTTTCTGGAAGCTCTGCAAACACAATATCTCCTAGCATTTCTGTTGCATGCTTTGTTATCCCAATTGTTGCAACATCACCTTCTAATTTAATCCATTCATGCTCTTTAGAATATTTTACTTCACTCATTAATTTACTCCTTTTACGTAACTTTTTTTATAAAATGGTAAACTGCAAATGTTTGCTGCATATTTTTTACCTCGTACCTCTAAGAATACTTTAGTATTTTTTTTTGAAAATTTGTTTTCCACATAGCCCATTGCTACAGGTCCATTTACACTTGGCCCAAATGTGCCACTAGTAATTTCTCCAATATGAACATCTGATTGGTTGAATATTTTTGTTTTTTCTCTGGCAATTATTCTTCCCTCAGGTTTAATCCCAACTCTTATTTTGGTGACACCGTCATTTAATTGTTTAATAATTATGTCCGAACCAATAAAGTCACCTTTGGAAATTCTTTCTTTTGAAATTGCCCATTTCAAATTCGCTTCAACTGGAGTTTTATCTTTATCAAGGTCATGACCATACAAGCATAAGCCAGCTTCTAATCTTAGAGTATCTCTTGCTCCTAAGCCTACCAATTTAGATCCTTTATTAATTAATTCTCTGGTCAATTTATCCGCGTAATTATTTAGAATTGATATTTCAAAACCATCTTCACCTGTATACCCAGATCTAGTAATGTATACTTTCTGATTATCAAATAAGAACCAGTTTCCAGACATAAAATTTAAATCTTTTACCCCATCAACAACTTCATTTAAGATTTGTGATGATTTAGGTCCCTGAATTGCTATTAAAGATCTATTTTCATCCAAAACCATTTTGTACTTTTCTTTTAAAAGTTCCTTTAAAATTTTAAAATCATTGTCTTTACACGCTGCATTAAGAATTATCAAAAAACCTTCATCAATTTTTGTAATGATTAAATCATCTTGTATCCCAGCATCTTTATCCATTAGGAAGCTGTATTTAGAATGATTTAGTTTCAAATTTTTTAAATCTAATGGAAAAATTTTTTCTAAATCTTTAATTAATTCATCGCCACCATAAATAAATAATTGACCCATATGTGAAACATCAAAAATACCAGAGTGATTTCTTGTAAATTTATGCTCCTCCACAATACCTTCAGAATATTGGATTGGCATCTGATAACCTGCAAATTCAACAAACTTTGCGTTACAATCTTGATGTAATTGATAAAGCGATGTTTTTTTTGTTTCCATATTAACTCTTTATACCCATCTGTATATTTGCCTGAGAGTTTTGCTCCTTCGGCGAGAATTAAATCTCTTTCCAGAGTTAATATGTTACGGTCCTTTTTGCCTGAGAGATTCCCGGGTAGTTGCTCCTTCGGCGCTACGATAATCTGTAGTCTCTCCCGTAGCTCAATAGTCCTATAAGTAACTTAAAATGTCAATTGGAAACGATTGCCTTTGGTTTTTTTAAAAGGGTATAAAACTGAAGTAATACAGCAAAAAGTATTATTGCTCCTCCTATCAACCCATATAATGATGGTATTTCGCTCACAAAAAGAAAAGCCCAAATAGGACCAAGAACAGATTCGGATAACATGATTATCCCAACCATTGCAGAAGGTGTAGTTCTTGCACCAATTGTTATAAATATAAAACCAAAACCTATTTGAAAAAATCCAGCTAAAAAACCTAAAAAAATATCATGAGGTGAAATCATTATAGTTGGTGAAAGTGATAAACCAATAAGACATGAACTTACACCTGCAACAAACTGTGCTGGGACCATATCAACAGATGGAAATTTTCTAACGATCATTATCAAAACTGCAAAGGTAATTGGCATTGTGAAAGCTGCTAAATTTCCAGATAATTCTCCTGGAGATAATGAATTTCCAACCATTAACAGCACTCCAGACATTGCTAAAATAATTGAGATTAAAGTAATTAGATTAATTTTTTCTTTTAAGAAAAAGAAACCAAATATAGCTAAAAATAAGATTTGAAGTGATATGATGAAATTAGTATTTGCAACAGTAGTATTATACATAGCAAAAACGTAACCACAAAAACCAATAGATAATATTAATCCACCAATAAAACCCGGTAATCCAGAGTCATGAAACGATTTTAAAACTTTGCTTTTGTAGGTGATTATCAAAAAAGTTAAAACGGTAAGAGAAAAGAATAAGGATCTCCAAAATAATATCTGCCACAATGTTGCTCCCTCAAAAGATTTTACTATAAGTCCGCCAAAGCTTAAACTAAGAGCACCAAAAAATATCAGTAATGGGCCTGGTAAACTTTTTAAAATATTCATTATATTTGTGAAATTAAATTTTGAGTCTCTAAGTCATACAATTTAAAAAGAGTTTCTGCACTATTTAAATCGACCTCCTGAAATTTGACTTTTGAGCCAGGAGTTAATTGAACCAATTTGTCATAATCGGCACTCACAACAACGCCTATTTTAGGATAACCCCCTATAGTACCATGATCTGAGAGCATGATTATTGGATTGCCATCAGCCGGCACTTGTATCACGCCCTTAATTAAGCCTTCAGATCTAATATTAGTATCAACTATATTTTCTATTTTTTTTCCCTCTAATCTCATTCCCATGCGATCGGATAATTTAGAGACTTTAAACTCATTTTTAAAAAAAATTTTCTTACCCTCTTCAGAAAAATAATTAAAATTTGTTCCTTTAATTACTCTAATATTTTCTATTTTTGTATTAACATAATTTAATTTTCTATTCACGAAGTTATTATTAATTTCTTTGATTGTAATTTTTTGGTTATCAGATAATTTTTCTCCATTGTTAGATCCTATCTTTGCTTTAGTATTAGTTGAACAACTGGACCATTGAAATTTTAAATCAAATGTACCACTGATTGCTAGATATCCATAAACGGATTTATTAGTTGATATAATATCTAACTCGTCACCATTTTCTAGAATGAATGATTGATAACATTCTCCATCAATTAAATTATCACCATTTTTAATTTTAAAACTGACATCGCCAGTAATAGCAATATTAATTTTATCTCCATGATATTTTAAATGAGGGCCTTGATATGCAAATTCTATTACTGGATCATCATAATCATTTCCAACAAGTTTATTAGCCAATAAATAATTTCTATTATCCATAGCTCCACTGAAAGGGACTCCTATATGATAAAGATTGTTTCTTCCAAGATCTTGGAAAGTTGAATTAATACCTGCCCTTATAATTTCAAAATAATTTTTATTCATGATAATTTTGGTATTTTTCTTTGGTAATTCTCTTAAATATAATTAAATCACCTGGATTAATTAAATTGGGTTCTTTTTCTTTAGTGCTATCAAAAATATTTAATGGTGTATTTCCAATGATATTCCATCCCCCTGGGCTTTCAAAAGTGTAGATATTGGCAAATTGTTCAGTCAAACCAATTGAACCCTTTGGCACTTTAACCCTCGGGGTATCAAGACGTTTTGCTCTAAGATTTTCATCTAAATCTCCAAGAAAAGGCATTCCTGCAATAAAACCCGTCATATAACAAAAAAATTCTTTTTCAAAAAAACTCTCATATATTTTTTCCTCTTTTATCTTAAGTTTTTCTTCTAATCTTTTTATGTCTAGAGAAAATTCTTTTTCACAACAAACAGGAATTTCAAATTTTTTATTTTGAATACTATCACCATCAATAATCTCAATATTATCAATAATCTTTTTTAGTTTATTAAAATTAATTTTTTTAAGATCAAAAGAAATAATCAATTTATTGTAAGATGGAGTAATATTGTTTACCCCTGAAATATTTTTTTTTTGAATAGTTTTAAAGTATTTGATTACTTGAGTGTTAATGTCTTTATTTACCTCTTTACCAAAATCACAATATAAAGCTGCGTCACCAAGATTTGATATATTTTTTATCATGCCATGTTATACTGAAGAATAATGAGTATTGAAATTAATATAAATTGTGATTTAGGCGAAAAATCTAAACATCATTCTAACAAGCATGATCCTGACTTACTTGAAATAGTTAATTCAGCAAATATAGCATGTGGTTATCATGCAGGTGACGAGGAAACTATGAATCAAGTTGTAGAAATATCAAAAAAAAATGGTGTCAGTATTGGTGCACATCCATCTTTTAATGATCCTGAAAATTTTGGGAGAGAACGAATGAATTTATCCTCTTCTGAATTAGAAAAATTAATAATTGATCAATATGAAATTCTTCAAACAATTTCATCTAACCATGGTGAAAATGTAACTCATATAAAACCACATGGAGCTTTAAATAATATGGCGTGTGAAGATATTGATTTAGCAACGACTTTAGCAAAAGTAATTAAAAGAATAAATCCAGACTTAATTTATTTAGTGCCAACTGGATCTAAAATGGAACAAGCTGCTAAAAAATTAGATATGAAAATTGCTTGTGAAATATTTGCTGACAGAAATTATGAGGATGATGGAAATCTTGTATCAAGAAAAAAACCTCATGCTTTAATTACTGATCCAGAACAAGCAAAAAAACATGTGTTAAAAATGGTGCAAAATCAGTCACTTAATTGTCACAGTGGGAAACAAATACCTTGTGAAATTGATTCTGTATGTATACATGGCGATAATATCAGTTCATTAGAGACAGCTAAATTTATAAAAAAAAATTTATTGGATAATGGGCTTAAGCTTAAAACATTAAATAAAATGAAAAAATTTATATGATTAAAAATTTACTTATTTCACTATTTATATCTACTTTAGTAGTCTCAAGCTCATATGCTGCAGGATCGAGCGATAGTGGTTCCTCTAAAACTAAAACAAAATATGATATGGCTGTTACACATATTAAAGCAGCAAAAAACTTTGAAAAAAAAGATAAGTTAGAAAAAGCAAAAAAAAGTTATTTGAAAGCGCAAAAATTATTGGTTCAATCTAATAAAAATTTTCCGAATAAAGCTGATACATTAAATTATCTTGGTTTTACAACTCGAAAGCTTGGTGATTTTGAGAATGGGGAAAAATTTTATCTACAAGGATTAAAAATTGATCCAAAGCATACTGGTATAAATGAATACCTTGGTGAACTATACGTAGCCACAAATAGACATAATCTTGCAGTTGAAAGACTTGAAGTTTTAAAAGATTGTAATTGTAAAGAATATGACCAGTTAAAAGCAGTTATAGCTGGTGAAAAATCGAAATATTAATTACTATTAATAGACAACACGAAACTAACAATTATAATTGTTTTTTTTAAAATGATATTACCTTGTTAGAAGAATCACTCATACTCTTACAGATCATATTTATTGATATTATCTTGGCTGCAGATAATGCAATTATAATTGGTTTAATCGCTGCAAATTTTGTACCTAAAAATAGAAAATTAATCATTTTTTGGGGTGTAGTCGGTGCACTTGTCTTTAAAGTTTTATTTGCTGTTTTTGCTACTTACCTTTTTCAATTTTATTGGGTTAAAATAATTGGTGGTCTTCTTTTAATCTGGATTGTTAATGATTTAAGAAAAGATTTATTTGAAATTAAAAAGATCAAATCACCTACTAAAAAATCAAAAGAGCCCTCTTTTATTAAAAGTATTTATAAAGTCCTTTTTGCAGACATAACTATTAGTTTTGATAACGTCATTGGGGTTGTGGGTGCTGCAAAAGGAAATTTTGGGTACATGATGTTTGGACTTATCTTGTCAGTTGTTCTTACTGGTGCATTAGCTACCTATCTAGCTAATTATATACAAAGACATCTTTGGATTGCCTATATTGGTTTAGGTTTTATTTTGCTTGTTGCTTTACAGTTGATTATTGGTGGATTAAATGATTATGGTGTTTTATCAATTAATGAAACCTTTAAAAAATACTTCTAATCAAAAAAATTGCCACTTAAACACTTACTCATTTTAATTTTTATAATGATAGCTCATGGGAGTGCGTTTCCTGTAGCTAAGTTAGCTCTTAATAATTCTGTTCCACCCATCTTAATGGCCTCATTAAGAATGGGATTGGTCTTTTTGTTACTAATACCTTTTTGGAAATTTAAACTCCCAAATAAAAAATTTTTTAAACCGTTGATTTTATTTTCAATATCTATGGGTGTTTTGGTTTATGTATTTATGAATCTATCATTATTTCATTCCTCAATAATTGCTCCTATAATTTTAGGATCTCAACTTGCGATACCCTTTGGAATACTTGCAAGTGCTTTTCTCTTAAATGAAAATATAAGTAAAAATAAATGGATTTTGATTTTCACCTCCTTTATTGGAATAGTCATAATCTTTTTTGATCCTAAGTTAACAGAAAACTATTTGGGTTTATTTTTTGCTAGTCTTATGGCTTTATTTTTTGGACTTGCGCAAGTTTATTCTAGGCAACTAAAAAAGCTGCCAATAAGTATGATAAATGCTAGCACAGGTATTTTTGGTTTTGTAATACTCCTAATTATTTCAGTTTTCATTGAAGGTAATGTTCAAGAGAATATTGAACAAATAGATTTTGAGTCATGGATGCTCATATCGTATCAAGCAGTGATAGTATCTTTATGCGCACACCTGCTGATGTTTTATCTATATAAATTTTATACTGTCGGTAAGATTTTTCCTTTTTATTCACTATTTCCAATATTTGGAATTATTCTCACTTATCTAGTTTTCGGTGAAGTGCCCACTATTTTGTTCATATTGGGTGGTATAATTGTGATCACTTCGGTGTTTTTTTTACACAAAATTAAATAATTTGCTTATTGCAACTTTTTATAAATCAGATTTAATTTGGTTTTTAAAAATTGTTAATAATAAAAGAGGATAATAATGAAAAAACTATTTGTGGCTGCATTTATATTTGTTTCTACTTTTACAACAAATGTTTTTGCAGAAGTAAAAATGGGAATTATATTAGGATTTACTGGTCCAATTGAATCCCTTACACCAGCAATGGCAGCATCTGCTGAGCTTGCTTTTAAAGAAGCATCAGATTCTGGATCATTACTTGGTGGTGAAAAAATTTCAGTTGTAAGAGCAGACTCAACTTGTGTTGATTCAGCTGCAGCAACAGCAGCAGCCGAAGGTGTTATTGCACAAGGTGTTGCAGCAATTATGGGAGCTGATTGTTCAGGTGTAACGGGTGCGATTGCATCTAATGTTGCGGTGCCAAATGGTGTTGTAATGATTTCACCTTCAGCAACATCTCCAGGATTAACAACTCTTGATGATAAAGGATACTTTTTTAGAACAGCTCCTTCAGATGCAAGAGGTGGCCAAATCTTAGCTGATGTTACAAAAGATAGAAAAATTAAAAGTGTAGCGATTACTTATACAAACAACGACTATGGAAAAGGTTTAGCAGATGTTTATAAAGCAGCTGTTGAGGCTCATGGTATTAAAGTTACTACAGTAACTGCACACGAAGATGGTAAAGCAGACTACTCTTCTGAAGTAGCAACGCTTGCTTCAGCAGGTGGTGATGCAGTAGCAGTAATAGGTTACTTAGACCAAGGCGGTAAAGGAATTATTCAAGCATCTTTAGACTCTGGTGCATTTGATAGATTTATTTTATCAGACGGTATGATCGGCCAATCTTTAGTTGATGCATTCGGAAAAGATTTGAATAAATCTTTTGGTTCATTACCTGGTTCAACTGGAAAAGGAGCTGGAGTATTTGCTAAAGTAGCAAGTGCTGCTGGTATAGATAGTTCTGGTCCTTACACAGGTGAGTCATATGATGCAGCTGCTTTAATAGTTTTAGCAATGCAAGCAGGTAACTCAACTGATAGAGCTTCAATTGCAAAAAATGTAATGGATGTTGCTAATGGTCCTGGAACAAAGATTTATCCAGGTGAACTTAAAAAAGGTTTAGATTTATTAGCTAAAGGTAAAAAAGTTGACTACGAAGGTGCAACTGGAGTTACTTTTACTAGCGTCGGTGAGGCTGAAGGTTCTTTCTTAGAACAAGAAGTTAAAGGCGGAAAATTCAAAACTAAAAAACAAAGATAATTTTTTATCTTAAAATAATTAAACCCCTGACATCTTCGATGTTGGGGGTTTTTTTTAAAAAAAAAAATATTTATCAGCTATATACAAAGCCCAAGCTATTGCAGCACCTGTTATAATATATTTCATATTTTCATTTTATTTCTATTTTTTCAGGAAGTATACCCTTTGGTCTGTACCTCATAATTAATAATAAACCTATTCCCATCATTAAAAATCTGAAATAAGGAACGCTTTCAATTAAATGAACTTTTAAAAAATGAGTATCTTCTAAACCTGCTGTTGTAAGATTAACTAAATATAATCCAATTGGTGCTGCCTCAATCCATAAGAACCAAACTACAAAACCTCCAAGAATTGCTCCAAAATTGTTTCCACTTCCACCAACAATTACCATTACCCAAATTAAAAAAGTGTATCTCAAAGGTCTATAACTCCCTGGTGTAAATAATCCATCTTGAGTTACAAGCATAGCTCCTGCAATTCCAACTATTGCAGATCCTAAAACAAAAATTAACAAATGTTGTTTGACTACATTTTTCCCCATAGCATTAGCAGCTTCTTCATTATCTCTGATAGCTCTCATCATTCGTCCCCAAGGAGAGTAAAGAGCTTTTTGAGTTAAAATTAAAAGAATAATCACAACAACTAAAAACAAACCTGAGTAACAAAGTTTTACAAATACTGATGATCCTTCAATTACAAATTGATTAAGTGCTGCTTGTCTTTCTGTAATATCAGAAATTAAAGCTAGCTTTCCTGAATTAAATTTTTCAACTAGATTTATAAACCATTCTGTTTCTTGTAAGTTGACTTCATATGGAGCAGGACGCTTTAATCCAATTACATTTTTAACACCTCTAGTTAGCCAATCTTCATGTTTTATAATTGCTATAACTATTTCAGATATTAGTAATGTGGCTATTGCTAAATAATCAGCTCTTAAACCTAATGCTACCTTACCTATGACAAAAGCTAATCCCCCAGCAAAGAAAGCACCCACAATCCAAGAAAAAATTATTGGAAGCCCTAGCCCACCTAGAAATCCAGTTCTAGCCGGATTTACTTCCTCAATTGCCTCAATACCAGGTTCAGAGACAAGTCGTATAATAATTATTCCTGAAATGATGATTGCAGCGATTATATAATTTCTAATTTTAGATTTTTGATATCTTTTAAGAACAAATCTAACAGCTAAAACAATTCCTATAACAAGAAATAGACTTAATAGAATGTTGGTACCCCCTGCACTCCAAGCCTCTTGAACTGGATTTACAGAAATTAAAACTACAGCTAGACCACCTAATGCAGTAAAGCCCATTATTCCAAAGTTGATTAAGCCGGCATAACCCCATTGAATATTAGCACCCATCGTCATAACAGCTGAGATCAAACAAAGATTAAAGATAGATAAAGCAATATTCCAAGATTGAAATATACCTACAAGGATAATTAATCCCATCATAATACTGTAAGCTGCAATTACATTTAAATTTTTTCTCACAATATCTTTCCTTTAAATATTCCTGATGGGCGATAAAGCAATACAATTACCAATATTGAAAAAGATACTGCGAATTTATAATCAGTTGAGAGTAACTGAATTAAACCATCAGGTTCCATGCTTTCTGGTAACACATACATAAAGAATTTCTTATATGCATAAGTCAGAAGTATTTCAGAAAAAGCAATTACGTAACCTCCAAGGAAAGCTCCAAAAGGGTTGCCAATTCCTCCAACTATAGCAGCAGCAAATATTGGGAGCATATTATTGAAATAAGTAAATGGTTTAAAACTTTTATCTAAACCATATAAAACTCCACCTATTGTCGCTAAAATTGCAGCAATCATCCAAGTTATCATAACAATCTTTTTTGGATCTATTCCAGAAAGTAATGCTAAATCCTCATTGTCAGAATAAGCTCTCATACTTTTTCCAGTTTTTGTTTTATTTAAAAACCAAAATAAAGTTGAAACTAAAATTATTGTGACAACAATTGTAATAACTTGGGTTGACTTAATTGCAAGTCCCTCGTTTAAACCTGTCATTTCCTTAAACTCATTAGCTTTAATCAAAAATTTCTCACCATCAAAAAATCTTCTATCCGATGGCCCAATTATAATTCTTACTACTGCCTGAGTAACAAACATTACCCCTATACTTACCATTGCTAATTGAACAGGGGGACTTTTGTTTAACCTGTAATATTTAAATACGAACTTATCAATTATTAGCATGTATAAACCCATAAAGAGAATTGCAAATGGTATTGCTAAAAGAGCGGTGGGTAAAAACCCGAGGGATAAACCAAATGACTGAAAGTACCATGTAAAAAGTATGGCAACCATTGTGCCAAATGACATCATGTCTCCAGTTGCAAAATTTGCAAAACGGAGTATTCCATAAATTAAAGTTACAAATATAGCTCCAATAGCTAATTGAGATCCGTAGGCAAGAGCAGGAACAAAAATATAATTTAATAAAAGAATTAACGCGTTAAGATAATCCATTTAACCACCTAAAAAAGAGCTTCTTACTCTTGGATCGTTAAGTAATTCTTTTCCTGTTCCTGAATAACGATTTTCACCAGTGACTAATACATATCCTCTATCAGAAATATTGAGAGCTTGTTTAGCATTCTGTTCAACCATCAAGATTGCAACGTTTGTTTTTTTTACTTTAATAATATGATCAAAAAGTTCATCCATCACTATTGGAGAAACTCCGGCAGTTGGTTCATCCAACATGAGCACAGATGGTTTGATCATCAGAGCCCTTCCTAACGCAACTTGTTGTCTTTGACCACCTGACAATTCTCCCACAAATTGTTTTCTTTTTTCAGCCAAAATTGGAAATAAATTGTAAATTTCATCGATTACTTTTGTGTAGTCTTGATTGATTAAGAAAGCACCCATTTCTAAATTTTCCTCGACTGTCATTCCTGCAAATACATTTTTTGTTTGAGGCACAAATGAGATCCCCTCTTTCACTCTATCTTGTGGAGAAAGTTTTGAAATGTCCTTGCCATCAATAATTACAGAGCCTGATTTTAAATTTAATAAACCAAGCATGGCTTTCATCGCAGTAGATTTTCCAGCTCCATTGGGTCCTAGAATTGAAACTATTTCTCCTCTTTCAACATTAACACTACATGAATTAATTATATCTGGACCCTTGCCATATCCACCTGTCATGTTGTTTCCTTCAAAAAATGCCATACTTAATTATCTTTTAGTTTTGAACCTCTACCTAGGTAACTTTCAATTACTCTTTCATCTTTCTTTGCATCTTCAACTGAACCTTCAAATAAAACAGATCCTTCTGCCATAACAATTACTGGATCACACAATCTTCCTATAAAATCCATATCATGCTCAATCATACAAAATGTATAGCCTTTCTCTTTGTTCAATTTCTCAATAGCAGTACCTAAATCTTTTAATAAAGTTCTATTAACCCCTGCACCAACTTCATCTAATAAAACCAATTTAGCATCCACCATCATTGTTCTACCTAATTCTAATAATTTTTTTTGTCCTCCAGATAAATTTCCTGCTAATTCATTCTTTAAATGACTTAAATTAAGAAAATCAACTACTTCAATTGCTTTTTCCTTTATTTGACTCTCTTCTTTTGCAACTAAACCAGGCTTTAGCAAAGCATTTATCAGCTTTTCACCAGATTGATTGCCTGGTACCATCATTAAGTTTTCTAATACTGATAAATTTGTAAATTCATGAGCTATTTGGAAAGTTCTTAACAATCCTTTTGAAAATAATTCATAAGACGGAACGTCAGTAATATTTTGGTTATTAAATAGAACACTGCCAGCAGATGATTTTAAATTACCAGCAATAAGATTAAACAAAGTTGTTTTTCCCGAACCATTTGGTCCAATTATACCAGTTATCGTTCCCTGTTTTACTTTTAATGAACAATTTGATACCGCAGCTAATCCACCAAAATATTTTGATAAGTTTTTAATTTCTAAAATATTATCTTGCATCTCCAAATTAGACTATAGTCTCTTATAAATCTTCTTAAGAGATTTTTCCAATAATCTATAATAGCCAGAGTTTCTAAGTTCATTAACACCCTGCCAGTTAAGTCCCCCTGGTGTTTGTTCATTTACCAAATTCTTTAATGGCTTAGATGAATTAGCCAGTGCCAGCTCTGCCAAAGCAGAATATAATAAAGTTACATATCTTTGAGAGTCTAGTTTATTTGTTTTTTTTCTTATCAACCATTTTGATAAGATATTCAATAGCTCATAAAACGAAGCCATAGTTCCTGAAATTACCCAAAAATTTTTTGATAATTTTTCATTTTTTATCTGGATAGTCGTACCAATTTTATCAAAAAAACTTTTTACTTTTTTATTCGGTGGAAAAATCGCGACCGGACCTTTGCACAATCTAATTGGAGGCATGGGGATGGCTCTAATAATGATAGATTTTGTTTTAATTAATTTTTTTAATCTTTTATAATTTGTAGTAGACATAAAGCTCACTACTATTTGCTTATTTCTAAAACGAAGTTTAGGCAATATTGCCTCTCCAACTTTAGGTAAAACCCCAAGAAATACCCAGTTTGACATGTCGATAACATCTTGATTATCTTTAGCAATGATAACCTTTTTGAAATATTTTTTTAAGTAAAGCGCTTTTTTTTTATTTCTTGGTGAAATTATTATTTTTTTATATTTAATTTTTGATTTGCTTATACCAGTTATTACATCTGAAACGATATTTCCTGTTCCTATAAAGCCTAGGTTCATTGAAGCAATATATACTTTTCAATATAAAAAAAAAGACCAGCTTATTAAAGCTGGTCTTTTTTAAATTTTTAATAAAACTTAATTAAAAAGCTTTACCAATACTGATTCTTGCGTGAATTCCACTTTCAATCTTAGCAGTTACTGTTGTATTACCAGAACTAGATTTACTTGTTACTTTCTCGTATTCACTTACACCAGCTTCTCCTCTGATAAACACATCACCAAGGTCTCTTTCATAACCAAGACTTAAATGTCCACCAAAAAATCTTTCATCAGGGTAAGTAGAGTTTGTTGAAGATGTACCCTTTTCTCGAATATTCATAATATTAGTTGTTGCTTCCATATTATGAGAAGATACCATTGCTTTTACGTAAGCACCGTTATCACCAAGATCCATTGTTCCGTAGATACCTATATTGTCAGTAATTTCTACTTCAGCAGTATTAGTCTGACAGCTAAAAGATCCACCACAAGTTCTTACGTTAGTAACTGATCCACTTGCAATATCCATAGGATTTATATCAAGACCAACAGACATTGTTCCTAAATCTTTTTCGATAAAGAAAGAAGCAAAAACACCTTGAATGTCCTCACCTCTAACCTGTTTAGCCCCTCTTGACACCTCTTCACCATCTGCATGTGCATCTAATCCCGTGATTGTAAGACCCATCTTACCTTCAGCATAAGAGAAAGTAGAAAAACCTGCAAATAGCAAAGTTATTAAAATTGTTTGTATTTTTTTCATATTATCTTCCAATTAATTAATTAATTAGAGTTTAATTAGCATAAACTTAAATTTTTTACTAGTTTAATGCTTTTAATTATTAAGGAATTATAATGTTTTTTACAAATGTTGTATTAATACAACAAAAAAAACCACATTTATTTAGCTTTTTTATATCTTATTTATAATTGATTAAAAGTTAACTTTTTTAAATAAATCATCAAAATATTAAAAATTACGAGAGATTTTAAGATAGTAAAGGATTTTATACTCGCTTGAATTGTATTAATTCAAAAACTAATTTACGTAAATTTTTTGATGATCAAAGTTTAGGTTTTTAGAAGATTTATAATAATTTATAAATCAATTTATTGAAAAACTCCAAATTTAATCAAATTATTTTAAAAAGATATTTTATGAAGTTCAAAAAAAGATAGTCCTTAAAAACCGGGAGCTAAAGATGGCTAAGAAGGACTATCAATTCTATAATAGCATATTCCGAAAAAAATGCATTATCATTTTTTTTCAAATATAAAGGATTTATGAAAAAAAAAGGTCACAGGCCTATCACTAGGGTCAAAAATCCAGAGCCAAATATTGAAGATCCAGATTGGGTCATTTGGGCTGCCTGGGCAGATCGTATTACTTTTGAGGAGATCGAAAAAAAAACTGGGTACAAGGAGTCTGATGTTATCAAAATTATGAGAAGATCAATTAAACCCTCTTCATTTAGACTCTGGAGAAAAAGAGTAAATCAAAAAAGCATCAAACATAGAAAAAAATTTGAATATTCTAGAAAACTAATTACTAGTAAATTAAAAAAAGGTGACTATCTTTAAAGTATGAAAAATGTTGTAATTTATACAGGACCATTTTGTAATTACTGTGATGCTGCAAAAAGATTACTTACGCGCAATAAAGCTCCTTTTAAAGAAATTAATATTGCAACAGTTGATGGTGCAAAGGATGAGATGATTAAAAAAGCGAACGGCAAAAGAACTATCCCACAAATATTTTTTGATGATCAGCATATTGGTGGTTATGATGAAGTTAGAGCTTTAGAAAAAGAAAATAAACTTCAAGATTTATTAAAAAGTTCCTGATAATTTAATGTTAGCACTATATCCCAGAATTTAATTTTAAAAAACTTTTTTTAAATTTATAGCTATTTCATCAAATGTTTTGGGTCTCATTACATCATTATTCATCAAATAAAATTCAATATCTAAACCATCTATATTTTTACTGTAAATATATTTTGATTTTAAAATATCATCTCCCTCAATTTTAAAAGATAAATTTGTATTTTTTTGAGGTAAATAGCCGATAGCAAAGTGCACTTTACCTGTATAACCAACTTTGTGTGCATAATTATGTTCTAAAATAAAAAATAAACTTAAATTTTCATCATAAATAACGTCAAAGCCTAACTTGCTATTAATATTATGTAATGCTCCAGATTTTAACTTAGTTTCAAATTTACTCTGGCTATCTCCTATATAAGAATATTTCATTTTAGAAGAACGATCTAAGTTAGCCTGATATTCCATTTTCCCATGTCTTTTCATTTTAAATTTTTTATTATTGAGCTCTTCAACAGAAGCAATGGATAATCTTAAGTTTCTTGATTGAATACTTTGTTGATCAAATCTCGTTGCACCTATTCCACTTTCAGAGTAACTCCGAAGTACTGTAAAGCCTAAATCAATCTGACCAGCAGGAATTAACGTAAGATTATCTTTTTTAATTTCATCTTTTAATTTCAAAGTTCCATAAATTTGTTCTCCAAATCTATCTCCATCTATACTATCTATAATATTTGAAGTTTTTGTATTAAGAAAGCCAACTCCCAGAACTGTATCTAAAAATTTGCTCTCATTTTTTACTGGAGTGGTTGAATAATAAGTTAAATTATAAGTATCTGTATCTAACTTGTTAGTAGTGCCTACTAATACGTCATTTTGACTATATCTAAACGCTAAACCTTTAATTCCTTTATCCTCAGTAAAACTGTCAACTCCAATAGTAATTCCATCAGTAAATATTCTTTTCTTAGATGAGATATCTGTTTCTTGAACTTTAGTATATGCTAAACTACCCTCTGACCAATAAAAGATATCTTTTACTTTATTTTTATCTTTCTTTCTAGATTTTGTTGAAATTAGAATAGCTTCAGAAAGAGAGGCTAACATTTCATTTGAAAAATTAAACTTAATATTTTGAAAACTTAAATCTTGTAGATCTTTATTTCTTCTAATCCATTCTAAACGATTTAAGGCTGCGGATGTTGAATATTCGATGGTTTTCTTTGCTATATTAATTTGAGCTTCTGCCATTCCAATTCTATCTCCATCATTAATAGACTTACACTTACTTGCGAAAAGACTAAACGGGCAAGGCATTTTATATTCTCTTATTAAGTCGCTAGTACCGGTTATAAACATACTTAATCCAGAATTGTTAAATGCAATACCAGTAGGGTTACCACCTCGTCGAATACCCCCATCAAAAGATGCTGTTGCAATATTAAAAGATTCAGACAAGGTATATTGATTAACATCATTACCTTGTGTTCCTACTACAAACAATCTAAGACCATCTTTTGTAAAATGCATTCCAGCTGGTTCTCTTTCACCTCTAGCTGGATTAGTTGTGTCGTGAAGGGCCTCTAAATCTACTGATCTAACTAAAGTAGCCCCACTTGAAAAATCAAAGCTTTTACTTAAAGAATATTGATATATTTTTTCAGTAGATGTCCCGTTATTTTGAGTGTCAGATATGTACATCATTGTTCCATCATTATTAAACTCAAACCCAAACAAATCTTCAGTTATTTGAGCACTAACATCAATAACATTTCCAGAATAAGTCGCTGTTGATATATCAAAATTTATAGAGAGTGAATATTCAAATACTTTATTAGGTAGTCTGCCAGCAAGAAACATTTTTGATCCATCATTGTTAAATTTTATTTGCATTGTTCGAACAACCTCGTTGATTTCTATAGTAACGACATGCGTTGCTGTCGATATGTCAAAGGGAGTTGATAAACTAAATTCATGTACATCTTTTAGATTTAAATGCCTATCACCAGTAATAAACATTTTGGTACCATCATTATTAAATTGAACACTTCTTGTTTCAGTTTCATGAGCTGAAACATTTAATTCTTTCACATAATCATTAGTGATAATTTGACCACTTGTATAAAAAGTAGCATGAGCAATTCCAACAAAAAGATTAGATATTATGAAAAAAGATATAATTGAGACTTTTAAAAATAAACTCTTTATCATGTTAGATTATTTTTTCTTTATTAATTCAGTATTATTTATATTTATAGCCATACAAGTAATATCGTCTCTTAATTTTTCAGCACCCCAATTTAACTCTTTCTCAATGGACTCAACTATAGTTTTTGGTGTCACATCTGACATGCCATCTATAATTTTTTGAACTCCTTCGGCCCCTAATTCCTCACCATTTTTTAAATAACCCTCGGTTACACCATCAGTATAAACCACAAATGTTTTATCTTTAAGGTTCATAGTATTTGATTTAACCATCGACTCAGTGAAATATTTAACAATCCCAATAGGCGGCATTTCTGATTTAATGTATTCATAATTTTTATTTTGATCGAAAGTTAAAATACTTTCATGCCCTGCATTGATAAAGACAAGTTCTCCTGTTTTAATATTTAATTTTCCAAAGACCGCAGTTACAAACATTCCTTTAAACTTTGCCTCAACAAGTTCATTATTTACTCCAAACACTACTTTTTCTAACGGAAACTTTAAATTTGTTAGCGTTCTAAATATTGAAGATGCTTTTGCCATATACATACCAGCTTTAACTCCTTTTCCTGATACATCAGCTAAAGTAAAAAAGTATTCTTCTGGTGTTGCTCTTACGACATCAAAATAATCTCCAGATACATCTCGAGCTGGCACGTTTTTAGCAAAGATAAAGTTTTCAAATTTTGATATATCTGGAAATAAGCTTTTTTGAACACCTGCTGCAAGCTCACGCTCTTTTAAAAGCTTAGCTTCTTTCTGTAAATTATCTAAAGCTATTTTGTTTTCCTCAATAAATCTAAAATATAAACCGGTTAAAAAAGTAACTGTTACAATAAAAATTGGATAACTCATATCTACTAATTCGGATCTAAATTTATAAATATAAAAACCAATAACTATTATGGCTAGAATATTTCCAAAAAAAATAGATAAACTTAATTTAGGTTTTACTCTTTGAGATAAAATGAACGTAATCAGAGCTACAATAATAGAAAATAACAACTCAAATATATACGTATTAGGATTTCTAATTAAGTAGGATTGATCTAAGATATTCTCAATAACATTGGCATGAACTTCTACTCCTGGAATAGTTATCCCAAGAGGAGTTTTGACTAAATCGAAAAGTCCTTGTGCAGAGGCACCAATTAAAACGTATTTATCTGTAAAAAAATCTGATTGGAATTTTCCATCATAAACATCACCAGCAGATATATACTGATTTTTATCTGACTTTTTGTACTTAATCCAAATTATACCATTAGGGTCTGAATTAATTTTATAGGGTCGCGCACTAATTCTTTGAATGCCAACTTCGTTTAATTCAACATAAATATTTTTCTGCTTCGAGCCAACTCGAACCATTTCTAGTCCCATGGTTGGGTATATCTTCTTATCAAACTGAACCACTAATGGTAATGATCGGATGATACCGTCTAATTGATCTAAAAAAGAAATTGAACCTAAACCTTTTACATCTTTTTCTAATACCTCCAGTGAACCAATTGAATAGGGATATGAATAAGTGAATTTCTTTGGATCACCACCTTTAGATAAAAATCTCGCCTTAGCTTTTCGGTCATAGTTGGAATGTGAGGGAACATTGCTCCCTAAAACTGCAATTATTGATTTTGATTGTTTAAGTTTCTCAGAAAAAATTTCATCTGGACTTTGTAAATTCTGAAGCTCTGCCATATCGGATGGAACTAAACCATAAGATTTTATAATTTCATCAGGAGACTGTTTATCTTTCTCAGTAAAAAAAATATCAAAACCTATCGCTTTTGGATTGGACTCATTTATTTTATCCAAAATATCTGCAAAAACTTTTCTATTCCAAGGAAACTGACCAAACTTTCCCAAACTATTTTCATCAATATCTATTATGACAACATCCGAGTCTTTTTTTTCAGCAAATACTTTTTGATATAAATCAAAACTTAAGTATGAAATTGATTTAACAAATGCAGGATTAATTATTTTTATTAAAATGAGGAAAACTAATAAGATTAAAAAGACAAAATAATTAGTATGTTTTTGAAAAAAAGCTTTCACAAAAGGAATTTAACTCTAATTATAGTAAAGTAAATGGTATTGAGTATTTATTGAAGATTACTTCTTTTTTCTTCTTTTCTTTTTCTTAGCTTTTTTCTTAGCTGTTCTTTTTTTCTTTTGAATTTTTTTCTTTTTCTTAGGTTTTTTCTTAACTACCTTTTTCTTTTTCTTAACAACTTTTTTCTTTTTAACAACTTTTTTCTTTTTAACGACTTTTTTCTTCTTAGCAGCTTTCTTCTTCACTGCTTTTTTCTTCTTAGAAGCTTTTTTCTTTACAGCCTTTTTCTTTTTAGAGCCTTTTTTCTTAACTGCTTTTTTCTTTTTAGACCCTTTTTTCTTTACAGCTTTTTTCTTTTTATTTTTTTTCTTTTCTGCTTTAGCTTTTTTCTTTTTTAATCTTTTTTCTCTCAGCTTTTGGGTCGTCAGAGGTATATTTTGCAACTCGCAATGCCTTCATTTTCTTATTAAATTTCTTTAACTGATTTTTAGTAATCTTTTTTGCCTGACCAGGAGCTTTACCTTTTGACATTGATGTAATGCTGTAAGGGTTATCCAATAGAGTAGACCCAAAATTGTTTCCAACAAGAACTGCACCAGGTCTCATACCTAGAGTGTTATTTTTTCCTGGACCGATTAATAAAGTATCAGTTCTTCCACTTGAAACAATTGTTTGGAACTCAGTTCCTCTAGAACCTAGAGTGCCCTCTGGAACTTCTACAGTTAGGCTATCAGGATTTTTCTTACTTATTAGTCCTGATATTACTTTTAGACTTCCTTGTTTTACACTCGCAACTATTTTTCCATCATTAGTAGCTGGATCATATATAAATGTATCCATTACAACTTCTGAGTCTTCACCAATAGTAAATGTTGATTGATCTAATAATAAAATTTGAGTACCAGAGCCTGCACCTGCTAAAATAGTCTCATTTAAATAAATTTTGTCACCAGTTTTTAATTCTCTGGTTTCAGTTTTAACCGTACCTGATATTGCTCCAACAATTCCAACTAACTGTTTTTCTATAGTGAGCTCTTCGTTCGCTTTAGCGCTTAAGCTTCCAAAAAACAATAAAGCTAAAATTATTGATAAAATTTTCTTCATACGGTTGAAAAGTAACAGACTTCTTAAAAAAATAAAATATTTTATATTCAAAATGGGTCTTTTAAAATGGCTTAAAATAACCATTTTTAATGATTTTATAAAAAAAAACTGCAGAATCTACTTATTAATATTTAAAGATTTAGTAAAACTAACTGCAAAAGAATCTGCAATATAATCGTAATTTAATATATTAGCCTCAGATATTAATTTTTCATAAGATAAGTTCATAAAAAGAGTTCTATTTGGATCTAATGCTGGGAAAAAATCTCCTAGAGCTTTTGTAATCATAATATCAGAAGTCATAGAATAATCTGATCTAATTCTACTTGAAGTTACGGAAGTATCCACTTTTTTATAATCATTAAAACTATGAGAATTGCCAACAGATATATATGCCCAAGGAAATGCAAAATTTAATACAAGGCCAATATCATAAGTCTCTGCATCATTTCCTGCATCAACAACAGAGTCATTATCCGTATAACCCAAACTTAAAGAAGAAGAAATTATTTGAGTAATGATCAAATCATAACCGAGAGAATAACTGTGTGATATTGTATTAGTTTCATGTGCAGTATCGTCCTCTGAATTACGATTAGCTTTTGAATCTGAGTATGAATATCCATAACTAAAAGAATTTCTCTCCCCCACTGAAAAAAATCCTCCAATTCCATACATAAAAGAAAAACTATCAGCATCATGTTGAGCGTCAGATTTATTAGCTATTAAATAAGGACTTAAACTTTGATTTCCTAAAGTAGTATCAAAGCCTAAAGTAAATCCATAACTCTGGAAATCATCATCCGCTTCTTTATATTGGTTAGATGTTGTATGAGCTAAATTTAATAATAAAGAAGACTCTTCACCAACAGGTCTTGTTGCAGTTATTCCCATAGATGCGCTTTCTACTCTATCAAATTTTGCTGAATTAAATTCTGCTTTTGCATCAGACTCCATTTTAAATCTAGATTTTGAAACACTATTAATATTATCGGTAAAGTTTAAACCAAAACCAATATCTGTTGTAATATTCCATAAACTAGGTTCTCTATCTGACATTTCCTCTTCAATTTCTTTTAAAGTTTCTAAATCCTCTGGGCTAAGATCTGTTCTTAGTTTCATCTCCTCAATAATTGTGTTGGCTTTCTCCGGTGAGTCTACTTGGACTAAAACAGATAATAGGTATAACTTGATTTCAATATTTTCTGGATAAATCATCGTTAATCGTTCAAGGGTTGAGATGGTTTGTTTGTAATTTCCCACTTTACCTTGTTGCTGTGCATATTTTAAATTCAAATCCAAATCATTTGGTTTTTGTAAAATTTGCATATAGGTAATATTTTTTTCAGAAGAAAATACGGAAGTCGTGATCAACAAAAAGGTTGATATTAAAACTAGCTTAAATCTGTTTAACTTTAAAAACATAAACACTGGAGGATATTTGGTATATTATTTTTTTTCAACTATTAAGATAGTAAGGAAAAACTAGCAAGAACTATCATCAACAACGTTGGAGTCATTAACTGTGAGTTTACAAGAACCCTCCCTATATACTGCGCTTGCTACAAAACCTGAAGCTCCACCTGCTTCTTCAATGCAGAAATAAAATTGAATCGTATTGTCAATATAATCTGCATTATCAAAAAGGCCGTCTCCAACCTCTTCATTAACAGCTTCACCCGCGGTTTTTGTATAAGAGTCTGCGCAATCTTCGCCACTTGTCCAGTAATAACCAGCATTAGAAAAATGTTCTGATTGAGCCAATGATATTTGCATTAAAGTATTTTTTGCAGCTGTAATTCTTGCACCCTTAGTATAGCCATTATAAGCAATAGTGCCGACTGAACCTAAAATTCCTATAATGGCTACAACAACTAATAGTTCTATAAGTGTAAAACCTTTAAAAGTTTTAATTTTTTTTTTACCTTCACCTAAATACAACTTAATTACTCTATATCTATCGTATTCGTTAAAGTGTCTTTTGATGACTTACTAAACTGAGTTGCAAAAGTTAAAGTTGATTTACCATCAGCATCCTCTGCAGTTCCTGTAATAACTACATTACCCTCAGGATCTGTAGGTGCGGTTCCAACTATTGCATTACCAGAGTCAAATGGATCCTTATCTTGAAAAGGAGTGCTAGCTCCAATCAATCCAGCCGCGATTGTAGCGGCATCATTACCACAACTTGCTGCTCCACCCAATATTGTTGAGTCTGGATCTAAATTACATTTTGCAAGTTCAGCTGAAACATATTTAACTGCGTTAGCATGAATTGCTTTTGATGCATTTTTTTTAGCAGCAGCAGTGTAACCGTTATAAGCTACAACTCCAACAGCAGCTAAAGCACCGATAATTGCTACAACAACCAATAATTCTATAAGTGTAAAACCTTTGTTATTTTTCATTTTGTTTCCTCTTTTTAATTATTAACTAATAATAAATAATAATTTATTTGATATGTAAATACTTTATAAGCATCAAATAATCTAACAAAAACAAAAGATTTCACCCAGATTGAGCAAAAATTATACATTTTATGACTAATTTATGTTATCACTAAAAAAATTTAGAGATTATGACATATAAAGTAACAGAAGAGGGAAATGTCAACACTGTCTTTTTGAATGGTGAAATTGACATGGATGTAACCGAAAAGGCTAAAGAGGTAATTTTACCCTTAGTGGAGTCTGGTAAGGAGGTGCATCTCAATTTAAAAGATGTTTCATACATGGACTCCTCAGGAATTTCTGTTTTAATTGAAAGCCATCAAAAAGCTCTAGAAAATAATACTAAAGTTATAGTCAAAGAAGTAAGTAAATCTGTTTTAAAAGTAATTATGATGGCAAAACTTGAACAGATTCTTAACCTTGAATAATGAATATAGAAGAGTCTAAAGATTTTCTAGTCAGCACAGCAAGTCTAAAAGAGGTGAGAGTTTTTTCTAGAGAAGTATTTGAAAAATTAAAACTCGAACAAGACTTAAAAGACGAATTAGTTTTGGCAATTGCAGAGGCTGCACAAAATATAGTTAAGCATGGCTATAAAGGTGTAGATAGTACAACTGACAGAATGCAAATTAAAATTTCAATGAAAGACTCAGAATTAGAAATAGGTTTTTTTGATAAAGGTAAAGCTGTTGTTCCTGGAAATGTACAACATAGAAAACTAGATGATATTAAACCTGGGGGCTTAGGAACTTTTTTTATAAAGCAAATAATGGATGCAGCTGTATTTAAAAAAGACGAAAAAGGTTGGGTTAACCATTTAGTATTAACAAAAAAAATAAGCTAATTTATTAATGCACCAACATTGAATATTGGTGAATACATTGCGATCATTAAACCTCCAATCATCAAACCCATGAATACAATCATTATAGGTTCAATTAAACTAGACATGTTATCTACTGCCCCATCGAATTCTTCTTCATAATACATGGCAACTGAGTTAAACATTTCGTCAAGTTGACCAGTTTGTTCACCAACTGAAATTAATTGACTAAAAGTAGGTGGAAATAAGGGCTCTTTTAAAAAAAGTTTAGTTAAAGTTTCCCCAGAAAAAACTCCTTTTTTTACATTATCGATTGCCTCTGTCACAACTACGTTATTACTAACTGATTTTGCAATGTCCAAACTTTCTAATAAGTTGACACCTGCTGCACTTAAATTCCCGAGTATTAAAGAAATTCTCGCAATCAATGATTTTAAAATAAGATCACCAAATACTGGCAGTTTTAAAACTTGTTTATGCCATTTGTATTGTATTGTTGCATTTTTAGTCGTTAAGTATCTAAAAGCTACAACGAAAGAAATAATAGAGATAAGCATTACTAATCCACCTGTTCCCCTTAAAAAATCACTCATACCCAGAATGACTGCTGTAGGCTTAGGTAAAGCAATACCCATTCCGTCATACATATTTGCAAATACAGGAACTACTTTAACCAACATAAATGCGCTAACTACCATTGCAACTGTGAACATTATACTTGGATACATTAAGGCGCCTTTAATTTTCTTCTTAATTTTTTCTCTTTTCTCTAAGGCATCAACAATTTTTAATAGAAAAATATCCAGTTTACCGCTGGACTCACCAGCTTTAATCATATTGATATATACGTTATCGAACAGATCAGGATATTTTTCAAATGATTTAGATAATGAAACACCTCCCTCGAGGCTTTTTCTTATATCCTCAACAACCTCTGCCATCGCTGGGTTTTCTACTTGATCTCTTAGCATTTCAAGTACATTCAAAATTGGAAGTCCAGCCTTTACCATGGTTGCAAATTGCTTTGAAAAAACAACCAAATCCTCTGCTTTAACTTTTTTTTTAAACAAGCTAAAGCCTTTGCCTTTAGGCTTATCTTTTTTAGCGTCTTTTTTTTTC
>CACJJV010000015.1 GCA_902593845.1 uncultured Pelagibacteraceae bacterium
GCTCAGAGGACACCAATAAATTAACCAATCAGAATGGAACAGATGCAACGATTTCAGATGTAGACCCAGCTGTGCAATCATTGACAATTACCCAAACATTAATAGATTTTGGAAGAGGTGCTGAATTAAGTAAAAGTAAAATTGGCATTGAATTAGCTAAAGCAAAGCTTTTAAAAAAAGAGCAAGAAATTCTATATAAATCAATTGAAGCTTATACGGGGTTAATTTCAGCAAACGAAAAACTTAAGATTAATAAATCCAATGTTAACCTATTAGATCGACAGGTCGAAACAGATAGAATTAGGCTTGAGCGAGGTAATATATCTTTATCGGATGTTGCTCAATCAGAGTCCTCTTTAGCTGGAGCACAAGCAAAATTAATCCAAGCTGAAAACGATTTTTTAACCAGTAAGCTAAATTATGAAAATGTGATTGGCACTATTAATGATACAGAGGCACTCGACAAATCATCTATCGTAATAGTTAATTTACCCAATGAATTAAACTCTGCAATAGAGATATCAAAAAAAGGTAATCCAGATTTAATTATAGCTCAACTTGAATATGAACAATCAAAAAAAGATACAACAAGTGCAAGATCTGATTTAGCCCCAACAGCTACCTTATCTTTTGATAGATCAAAAACAGATGATCTAAGTTCTACTTATGACGAAAAAGAACAAGATACATTAAAAGCAACTGTCACATGGCCCTTTTTTTCAGGTGGAAAGAATTATGCAAATTTGAAAAAAAACAAAAGTCTGGAGACACAAAAAAATCTTCTTTTAAATAATATGATCAAAAAAAATCAAACGGATGTTGCTAGTGCCTGGTCAAATTATCAATCAAACAAAAGTTTACTTGATTCAGTAAGAGCTCAGGTGAATGCTGCAGAAATCGCAAATGAGGGAATTGTAGCTGAATATAATAGTGGATCGGATAGAACCACTTTAGAAGTTATTCAGTCTAACTCTTTATTATTGAATGCTCAGATTTCTTTGGCAGATTCAGAGAGAAACTATATTCTTTCGCAGTTTAATCTTTTAAAATCTATCGGATTGCTCAATAGCGAATATCTTAAATTGAGATAAAATTAGCTTTTTTAGGCTTAAATAAATAAATCTTGCCAATGAGAACAAAATGTGTACATTTATAAGAATGATTCGAGTGACAAAAATATTAAAAAAAGAGGCAAAAAATGACTAAAAATAACTTAAAAGTAGTTAAATCTACTAAAGATCAAGAATTGGATAATAAAGAGAAAAATAAAGCTTTAGACGCAGCAATCAGCCAAATCACAGATAATTTTGGAAAAGGTTCTGTGATGAAGCTTGGTGAAAAAAGAGCAATGGATATCGAGTCGATATCTACAGGTTCTTTGAGTTTAGATTTAGCTTTAGGAATAGGCGGTTTACCTAAAGGAAGAATTATTGAAGTTTATGGACCAGAGTCTTCTGGAAAAACTACATTAGCATTACAAGTTGTTGCTGAAGCACAAAAAGCAGGTGGAATTTGTGCATTCGTTGATGCAGAGCATGCTTTAGATCCAGTTTATGCAAAAAAATTAGGTGTAAATACTGAGGAGCTTTTAATTTCACAACCAGATGCTGGTGAACAAGCTTTAGAAATCGCAGATACATTAGTAAAATCAGGCTCTATTTCAGTTATCGTAATTGACTCAGTTGCAGCTTTAACTCCAAAAGCTGAAATTGAAGGTGAAATGGGAGATCATCATGTTGGTCTTCAGTCAAGATTAATGAGTCAAGCTTTAAGAAAATTAACTGGTTCAATTTCAAATACAAATACAATGATGATTTTCATTAACCAAATCAGAATGAAAATTGGTGTTATGTTTGGAAGTCCAGAAACAACATCAGGTGGTAACGCACTTAAGTTTTATTCATCTGTAAGAATGGACATAAGAAGAATTGGTGCCATCAAAGACAAAGATGAAATTATTGGAAATACTACAAGAGTTAAAGTAGTTAAGAACAAAGTTGCACCACCATTTAAAGTTGTCGAGTTTGATTTGATGTATGGAAGAGGTATTAGCAAAATGGGTGAGTTAGTCGACCTAGGTGCTAAAGCTGATATCATTGAAAAATCAGGAGCTTGGTATGCTTATAAAGGTGAGAAAATTGGACAAGGTAGAGAAAATGCAAAAACTTATCTTGCACAAAACCCTAAAGTTGCTGCAGAAATAGAAATGGCAATTAGAGAAAAAGCTGGTGTGATTTCAAAGAAAATTGAAGGAAATCCATTAAGTCCTGAAAAAATTGAAAAGGAGAAAAAAGTAGCTGAAAAAGAAGAGGCTGCAAAAGAAACTGCTCCTACAAAGAAGAACTAGAATTAAAGGTCATCTTTAAATTATAAAGGCGCTTATTATAAGCGCCTTTCCCCCTTATCGTTATCTAGACATAGAACAAAAAAGCTGTATTTTAAAAATATGGCGGACAAATCATTAAATGAAATAAGAAGTACGTTTCTTAAATACTTCGAAAAAAATGATCATAAAATTGTTGAGTCTAGCAATTTAGTTCCAAATAATGATCCAACCTTAATGTTTGCCAATTCAGGAATGGTTCAGTTTAAAAATGTGTTTACTGGTTTAGAAAAAAGAGATTATCAAAGAGCTACTACCTCTCAAAAATGTGTTAGAGCAGGTGGTAAACATAATGATTTAGAAAATGTTGGTTACACTCCAAGACATCATACCTTCTTTGAAATGTTAGGAAACTTTTCTTTTGGAGATTATTTTAAAGAAAGAGGAATTGAACTTGCGTGGAATTTAATCACCAAAGATTTTGGGTTAGATAAAAATAGGCTTTATGTAACTGTTTTTAATGAAGATGATGAGGCTTTTAATTTTTGGAAAAAAATAGCGGGTTTTAGTGATGACAGAATAATTAGAATTTCAACATCAGACAATTTCTGGTCAATGGGTGAAACTGGTCCCTGTGGTCCTTGCTCAGAAATATTTTATGATCATGGTGATCATTTAAAAGGAGGATTGCCAGGAACCAAAGATCAAGATGGAGATCGTTTTATTGAAATTTGGAATTTAGTTTTTATGCAGTATGAGCAAGTCTCAAAAGAAAAAAGAATAGATTTGCCAAAACCATCTGTTGATACAGGGATGGGATTAGAGAGAATTGCAGCTCTTTTACAAGGCACACATGATAATTATCAAACTGATCATTTTAAGAAATTAATTAGCTCAATATCTGATGCAACAAAAGTCAAACAAGAAGATAAAAATATATCAAGTTTTAGAGTAATTGCTGATCACTTAAGAGCAAGCTCATTTCTCTTAGCCGAAGGAGTTTTACCCTCAAATGAAGGTCGTGGATATGTTTTAAGAAGAATTATGAGAAGAGGAATGAGGCATTCTCATTTGTTGGGATCTAAAGAGCCAATCTTTTACAAAATTTTTGACTCGTTAAAAAATGAAATGTCAGGAAATTATCCAGAGCTTGAAAGATCTCAATCTTTAATACAAGAAACTTTAAGGATGGAGGAAGAAAAATTTTTAGTTTTACTAGATAGAGGTATTAAAATTTTAAATGATGAAATTGCAAAAATAGAGAAAGTTTTACCTGGGGATGTCGCTTTCAAATTATATGACACCTATGGTTTTCCATTGGATCTTACTGAAGATATTTTAAAGAATAAGTCATTAAAAGTTGATCATCAGAAATTTGATGAATTAATGAAAAAAAGCAAAGAACTTGCTAAGAAGAATTGGAAAGGTTCTGGAGATAGTTCTGAGGAAGCCATTTGGTTTTCAATTAAAGATAAAACTGGTCCAACAGAATTTTTAGGTTACGAGTCTAATCAGTCTGAGGGTGTTGTATTAAACTTAATTAAAGATAATACAGAAACAAAATCTTTATCTTCTGGTGAAGAGGGAATGATCATTACCAATCAAACTCCGTTTTATGGAGAGTCAGGAGGACAACTTGGAGATAAAGGTACAATTGTTTCTGGTAATTCTGTTTTTCAAGTAGAAGATACCCAAAAAAAACTTGGAGACTTATTTGTTCATTACGGATCTTTGAAAACTGGAGAAATAAAAATCAATGATGTAGTGGAAATGAAAATAGATGTAGAGCGAAGAGATAATCTAAAAGCTTACCATTCTGCTACACACTTACTCCACGAGTCATTAAGAAGAACTCTAGGTAAACATGTTATGCAAAAAGGATCATTAGTTGCTCCAGATAGATTAAGATTTGACTTTAGTCATATGAAACCAATTACTGATGAAGAGCTAGTAACTATTGATAAATTAGTTAATGAATATGTTTCAAATAGTTCTGAGGTAACAACAAGAATTATGACTCCAAAGGCTGCAATTGAAAAAGGAGCGCTAGCTTTTTTTGGAGAAAAATATGGAGAAGAAGTCCGTGTCGTGTCTATGGGAAAAGAAAAAGAAGCTTACTTTTCAACAGAATTATGTGGAGGTACACATGTCAAAAATACCGGTGATATTGGAAAATTTAAAACTGTAAGCCAATCGTCTATTGCTGCAGGCGTTAGAAGAGTTGAAGCTTTAAGAGATAAACAACTTGAGGACTTTATTAAGAATAAAGAAAAATTATCAACTTTATCGACACAAAAAGATGAAGAAACGATTAAAGATTTGTCATCGCAAATTATTAAACTTGGAGGCAAACCAAATGTTGATAATAAAAATTTAAAAGAAATTATAAAAAATCTTTCACGACAACTTGAACAACTAAATGTTAGTTCAGTTCTTCAAGACAAAACTAAAAACATTATTAAAGATGATAAGATAAATAATATAAAAGTTAGATTTCAAAAAGTGCAAGATTTACCTCCTAAAGATTTAAGAAAATTAGTTGATAATGGTAAAAAAGAATTAGGTGATGGTATTGTAATTGTTTTTGCAAGCAGTGAAGATAAGGTTGGCTTGGCAGTTGGTATTACTGAAAAATTAGTTGATAGATATGATGCAGTAAAATTTGCAAAATTAGGATCAGAGACAATTGGTGGAAAAGGCGGCGGTGGTAGAAAAGATTTTGCTCAAGCAGGAGGTCAAGATAAGAGCAAAATTGATGAAGCTTTTGAAAAAATTAAGTCTTTAATTTAATTTTTTTTTTAAATTATTATCAATTTCATCTAGAAATTGATTTGTAGTTAAGTACTTACTTGATGGCCCAACTAATATCGCTAAATCTTTGGTCATAGAACCGCTTTCGACACAATCAATACAAACTTGCTCAATGGTAGTAGCAAATTTTATAAGATCATCATTTCCGTCTAATTTACCTCGGTGAGCTAAACCTCTCGTCCAGGCAAAAATTGAGGCGATAGGATTAGTTGAAGTTTCTTTTCCTTGCTGATGCATTCTATAATGTCTTGTAACTGTTCCATGAGCTGCCTCAGCCTCCATAATTTTTCCATCAGGAGTTAAGAGTGTACTTGTCATTAAACCTAAAGAGCCGTAACCCTGTGCCATTGTATCAGACTGAACATCACCATCGTAGTTTTTACAAGCCCAAATATATTTTCCACTCCATTTCATTGCACATGCAACCATGTCGTCAATTAGTCTATGTTCATAAGTAATTTTTTCCTTGTCAAATTTTGCTTTAAATTCTTTATTAAACACATCTTCAAATATATCTTTAAAACGTCCATCGTACTTCTTAAGGATTGTATTTTTTGTTGAAAGATAGACTGGCCACTTTTTTATAAGACCGTAGCTAAAGCAAGATCTAGCAAAGTCTTCGATGGATTTATCTAAGTTATACATAGAAAGGGCTACTCCCGGTCCAGTAAAATTAAATACTTCGTATTTAATTTCATCTTTACCGTCTTCTGATGTCCACTTAACTTCCATCTTTCCTTTACCTGGAACTTTAAAATCAGTTGCTCTGTATTGATCGCCAAAAGCATGTCTGCCAATTACCACTGGATCTGACCATGAAGGTACTAATTTTGGAATATTAGAGCAAATTATGGGCTCTCTAAAAACAGTTCCACCAATAATATTTCTTATTGTTCCATTTGGTGATCTCCACATTTTTTTTAAATTAAATTCCTCAACTCGTGCTTCATCAGGAGTAATGGTTGCACACTTAATACCTACGCCAATTTTCTTAATTGCATTAGCAGAGTCTATTGTGATCTGGTCATCAGTATCATCTCTGCTTTTCATGCCTAAATCATAATATTCAATACCGATATCAAGATAAGGAAGGATTAATTTTTTTTTAATAAATTCCCAGATTATTCTGGTCATTTCATCACCATCTAACTCTACAATGGGGTTTTTTACAGTAATTTTGCTCACTTTATTTATATCTTAATAATTGAATTTCGTAATTTTATATACATATTAATGAAAAATTATCAAATAGAAGAACATGTTTAGTAAGATATTTCCAAAAATTCACGCTGAGGGATACAAGTTCCTAGTTATCTCTGGAATTATTACAATCGTATTTTATAGTTTCAGTAATTTTTTAGGTTTAATTGGTTTGGTATTAACAATCTGGGTTTATTATTTTTTTAGAGATCCTGATAGAGTAATCATTGATGACAATAATTATCTGGTTAGCCCTGCTGATGGAGAAATCATAAAAGTTGAAGAAGTTGATGGTCCAAAAGAGCTAGGTTTAGAAAATAAAAAATTTAATAAAATCAGTGTTTTTATGAACGTATTTGATTGCCATGTTAATAGAACTCCATGCGCTGGAAAAATTGAGGAAATTTTATATAAGCCTGGAAAATTTGTTAATGCTTCTCTTGATAAAGCAAGTGAAGATAACGAGAGAAATTATTTTAAAATTAAGGACATAGATAATAACGATATTATTGTAGTTCAAATAGCAGGTCTGGTAGCGAGAAGAATAGTTTGTGAGTCTAATAAAGATCAAGAGTTAAAACAAGGTGATAGAATTGGAATGATAAGATTTGGCAGCAGAGCAGATGTTTATTATGAGAATTATCAACCTTTAGTAAAAGTAGGTCAAAAAGCTATTTCGGGCGAAACACTCCTAGCTAAAAAATAAAATGGAACAACCAAAAAATAATTTGAAGATTGTAGCAGATAAAAAAAGAGCAAGAATGATCTTGCCAAATATGCTTACATTAATAGGGGTTTGTATTGGTTTAACTTCGATACGATTTGCTCTTGATGGAAGGTTTGAACTTGCAATTATAGCAATTCTTTTTGCTGCTTTAATAGATGGTCTTGATGGAAGAATAGCAAGATTAATCAGAGGTACTTCTAAAGTTGGAAAAGAATTAGACTCGCTTACAGATATGATAAGTTTTGGAGTAGCGCCAGCGTTTATAATGTATTTCTGGAAGCTCAATACTCTAGGAAGATTTGGTTGGTTGCTTTGTTTAGTATATGTAATTTGCGTTGCATTACGTTTAGCGCGGTTTAATATCAATTCAAATCAAGAACCTTCATGGAGAGATAATTTTTTTGAGGGTGTTCCGTCACCAGCTGGAGGAATTTTAGTTTTAACACCTTTGATTATTAGTTTAAGCGGATTTAACTTTGTTCAATTAAATTATGATTTAATGGTACCGATTTTTTTTATTGCGACTTCTTTTTTACTAATTAGTAAATTCCCTAGTTATTCTTTTAAAAAGATAGTGATCCCAAGAAAGACAACAATATTTCTTTTATTTGGAATAGTTCTATTTTTTGGTCTTTTATTGATTTATACTTTTAATGTAATTGCGATAAGTACTGCAATTTATGTACTTTTATTACCAATAAGCTTTTTCCATTTTCAAAAAATTAAGAAACAACACGAAAATGACAAAATTCAAGATGAAGATGACCTTGAAGACGTACTTTAATGAAAAAAAATGTAATCGTTTCTTTAGCCGATGCTAATTATTTTCCTTTACTAGATGAACTAGTAGATTCAATTAAAAGTTTTAAGCAGAGTGAAGATGTTGCTATCTGTATTTTAGATTCAGGATTAAAACAAGATCAACGAGATAGTTTATCTAAAAAAGTTGATGAAATTAAAAATGCTGAATGGGATATTGAAGTGCCTGATTATAAGGTTAAAGGTAAAGAGTGGTTGAAAAGTCAGGTCTCAAGAGCCTTTTTGCCTAAATACTTTCCTAACTATGAAAAATATCTGTGGATTGATTGTGATGCATGGGTAAATGATTGGAGTTGCGTAGAGTTATATTTTAAGGCTTGTGATGATGGAAAGCTTGGAATTACTCAAACAATTGGCCCAGGATATAAGATTACATCAAAAGTAAACTGGCTTTTTGGAAAGCTGGCGTTAATCAAATCTCAAAATTTTAAACACGCTGTAAAATCAAAAATTAGTTACGCTGATGCTAGGAAATTAGCCTTTGCCCCACATATTAATATTGGAGTTTTTTCCTTAGAAAAAGACTCTAAAGGATGGAGTACTTGGCAAAATAATTTAGAGAAAACTCTAAAAGCAGGTAATATTTTTGGATCTGAAGGTTTAGCAATTAACATGTCCGTTTATATTGATAATTTAGAAACAGAGTTTCTTCCTTTAAATTGTAATTGGATCACAAGTAATTTACTTCCAAAATATGATCAGAAACAAAGTACATTTGTTGAACCATACTTACCAAATTATAAAATTGGCATAATGCATCTTGCAGCAGGTATTTGGAAAGACGGTAAAGATATGCGAGTGGATAAAACTATTAAAATTGAATTAGATACTTTAGATAAAAAAAAGATACTAAAAAGTTTAAGATATAATACTTAATTGAAAAAAAATAAGATTTCAAAAAATTGGGTTAATAAACAAAGACGGGATACTTATGTGCGTCAATCAAAAGTTGACGGTTATCGAGCTAGGTCTGCATATAAACTAAAAGAGATAGATGAAAAATTTAAAATATTTAAAGGTGGAATGTCAGTCGTAGACATTGGAGCTGCTCCCGGCAGCTGGTCACAGTATGTTGCAAAAGTAGTTAAGAGCGGAAAGATAATCTCTATAGATCTAAAAGAGATGGAAAATATAGGAAATACTTTACAAATTCAGGGTGACTTTACTTTAGTTGATACTCAAAACCAAATTAAAGAATATCTTAAAAAAAAACCAGATGTGGTCATGTCTGATATGGCCGTAAACACCACTGGGATAAAAAATATCGATTCAATTCAAACTGGTGAATTGTGTAAAGAGGCGATGGTTTTTTCAAAGGATGTGATTTCAGAAAAGGGTTTTTTTATTTCAAAAATATTTATGGGTAGTACCTTTAATGAAATTGTCGCACTGGGAAAAAAACTTTTTAAGGAAGTAAAGGTTTTTAAACCAAAATCTAGTAGAAAAGATTCTAAAGAAAGTTTTATAATTTGTAAAAATATTAGATAGTTTCTTTAAATTTTAAAGGAATCGTATATAAATGATCATGGTTCCTATAAAAGAAGCACTCACCTTTGATGATGTAACACTTGTTCCCAAGTATTCTGAGATCTTACCCTCAGAAGTTGATACTAGCATTAAGCTTACAAAATATTTAAAATTGAATATTCCTTTATTATCCTCAGCTATGGATACTGTTACCGAAAGTAAAATGGCCATCGCGATAGCGAAAGCAGGCGGGATGGGAATTATTCATAGAAATTTAGATATAAAAAAACAAATTCTTGAAATTAAAAAAGTAAAAAAACTAAAACTTTTAGTAGGCGCAGCTGTAGGGGCTGGGCCAAGCGAATTTAAAAGAGCAGAGGCAATACTTAAAGAAAAAATTAATATGATTGTTGTTGATACTGCTCATGGACATACAAAAAAGGTCTCAGAAATAATTAAGTTTATCAAAAAAACAAAAGATAAAAAAACTGCTCTTTGTGCTGGAAATATTGCTACACCTGCTGCAGCAAAATTTCTATTAAAGCTTGGGGTTGACGTCATCAAAGTTGGGATTGGACCAGGATCAATATGCACTACAAGATTAGTTGCAGGTATTGGTGTCCCACAACTTAGTGCAATACTAGGAGTTAGAAATGGAATAAAAAATAAGAATGTAAAAATTATTTCTGATGGTGGGATTAAATATTCAGGTGATCTAGCAAAAGCATTCGCTGCTGGAGCAGATGCAGTTATGATTGGTTCATTATTTGCAGGGACAGATGAAACGCCAGGAAAACTGATAAAAAGAAATGGAAAACTATTTAAAAATTTTAGAGGTATGGGCTCAGTTGGTGCAATGAATAAAGGATCCGCAGATCGATATTTTCAATCAAAGCAAAAGGACTCGTCTAAATATGTGCCAGAGGGAGTAGAAGGATTTGCAAAATATAAAGGCAAAGTTGATAATATAATTTTTAAATTAATTGGTGGATTAAGATCATCTATGGGATACTTAGGATCAAGACAAATTAAATATCTAAGAGATAAACCACAATTTGTTAAAATAACAAAAGCTGGTTTTTACGAAAGTATGGTCCATAATGTTGATATAGTCAAAAGTGATAATAAATACTAATGAAAAAAATCTTTAAAATAACCATTCTTTTTTATTTCTTAATTAATGTTTTTAATTTTTCTTTAGGCAGTGAAAATTTTTTTAATAAAGGGTTAGAGTTATTTAACAAAAAAAAATTTGAAGACGCTCGATTTATGTTTGAGAGAAGTATTGTATTTAATCCAAAACACTCTAATTCATATTTATATTTAGCTAAAATTTACAATCAGGAAAAAAATCAAAAGAAAGAGGAAAAAAATTTAGAGGCAACTTTATTGATTGAACCAAATAATGAAGAAGCAATGTTAATGTTGATGAAAATAGCATTAGAAAAATCAAACTACTCTAAAGTAAAGAGTCTTTCAGAAGACTTTGTCAAAGTTTGCAAAAATTTATGTGATGAAAATAAAAGTATCTTAGAGTCTTTAGCAAACTTAGAACCCAAAAATGAGTCTTGATCAAAATTTGAATAAGATTTTAATTGTTGATTTTGGTTCACAATTTACACAGTTAATAGCAAGACGAGTTAGAGAATCAGGAATTTTTTCTGAGATAGTAAGTCACAAAAAAATTAAAAGTAAAAATATCAATCACACGATCAAAGGCATTATTCTATCTGGTGGTCCTTTAAATGTTTATCAAATTAATAAATACTCCTTCGATAAAAAGATAATTCAAAAAGGTGTTCCAGTTTTAGGTATTTGTTTTGGGCATCAAATAATATCTAAATTAAATGGTGGAAAAGTGAAACAATCTAAACATAGAGAGTTTGGTTTAGCTAATATTACAAAAAAAAATAATAGTCTTTTAATTAAAAATTTATTTAAGAAAAAAAAGTCAATTAAAGTTTGGATGAGTCATGCTGATCAAGTTTCAAAATTACCCAAAAATTTTAAGGTAATTGCCTCAAGCCAGAATTCTAAATTTGCAGTAGTTGAAAATAAATTTAAAAATTATTATGGAGTCCAATTTCATCCAGAGGTGACCCACACAGAAAATGGAAAAAAACTAATAAGTAATTTTATATTCTTAATATGTAAAATGAGAAAAAATTGGTCTTCTAAAGATCAAAAAATAAAATTGATAAAAGATGCAAGACAAATGGTAGGAAATAATAAAGTCATTTGTGCTTTATCAGGGGGAGTAGATAGTAGTGTAGTTGCGCAATTATTAAATAAAGCAATTGGTAAAAATTTACACTGTATTTTTGTTAACACTGGGCTTTTAAGAAAAGATGAGGAAAAACAAGTTGTTGCAACATTTAAAAAAAAATTAAAGATTAATCTTACATACGTGAATGCTGAGAGAGAATTTTTAAGAAAATTATCAAATATTTCAGATCCTGAAAAGAAAAGAAAGATAATAGGAAATTTATTTATAAAAATATTTGAGCGTTATGCCAAAAAAATTAAAAATGTAAAATTTTTGGCTCAAGGAACTCTTTATCCTGACTTAATAGAAAGTAAATCAGTCACTGGTAGCCAAACATCGAAAATAAAATCTCACCATAATGTTGGAGGTCTGCCCAAAAAAATGAAACTTAAACTAGTTGAGCCACTAAAATTTTTATTTAAAGACGAGGTTAGAAAACTAGGATTAGAACTAAACTTAAGCAAAGAAATTATTTCTCGTCATCCTTTTCCAGGACCTGGACTAGCAATACGAATGCCAGGAATAATAACTAAAGAAAAAATTAATATTTTAAAAGAAGCTGATCATTATTTTATTCAAGCTTTGAGAGATCACAATCTATATCATAAAATTTGGCAAGCTTATGCAGCTTTACTTCCAGTTAAAACAGTCGGAGTAATGGGTGATAATAGAACTTATGAGTATTTGTGTTTGCTTAGAGCAATAACATCTGAAGATGGTATGACAGCAGATTTTTATGAGTTTAAAAAATCTTTTATGCAAACTATATCAAATAAAATAGTTAACAGCATAAGAGGGATAAATAGGGTAGTGTATGATGTTACTTCCAAACCACCTAGCACTATAGAATTAGAATGAATGAAGCACTATCAATATTAGTAGAATTATTAAAGCAAAGTAATATTTCTCTAAATTTTAAAATAATTGAAGTCGGAGCTTTAAAAATTCAAGATCAAGATGAGCCTTTTTATGAACTTTTAGATTATTTTCCTTCAACCAAAATAATTGGATTTGAAATAGAGAAAGAAATTTGCGAAAAAATGAACTCTCAGGCTAAAGAGGGAGTTAAATATTATTCTCATGCATTGGGCAAAGATAATGAACAAAGAAAATTTTATATAACACAAAATCCTATGTGTAGTAGTTTATATAAGCCAAATGAGGAACTAATAAAATTATATAATAATTTTGAAGTAGCTTATTTGAAAAAAGAAACTGAAATTGAAACGATAAGTTTAGATTATTTCGTTGAAAAGCATGAAGTTGGTGATGTTGATTTTATTAAAATAGATGTTCAAGGTGCTGAATTAGATGTTTTTAAGGGAGGATCAAAAACACTTAAGAATGTTTTAAAAATAGTTTGTGAGGTAGAATTTATTCAACATTATGAAAACCAACCCTTATTTGGAGAAGTTTCTGATTATTTGAGTCAATATAATTTAATGTTCAATAAATTTTTAGGATTATCAGGAAGAGCTTTAAAACCAATCATGCTCAATAATAACCCAAATCTTCCGTCACAACACATATGGTCTGACGCTGTATTTGTACGTCACATACAAAAAATTCATTCATTAAACGATGAAAAGTTATTAAAATTAGGTTTACTAGCATGCGTTTATTATAGTTTGGATTTAACTTTTTATTGTTTATCAGAATACGACAAACGTCATTCAACGTCTTTTGCTAAGAATTGGATGAGTAAAATTGCAAATAAAAAATAAATTTAGTATATAAAATATACCTATGAAATATTTACACAAAATGATTAGAATTAAAGATGTAAATGAGTCACTTAGGTTTATCTGTGAAGGGCTTGGTTTTAAAAACAAGAAGAATGTAAAATACTAGCTCTTGAAAAGTCGATGAAAAAAAAAATTTTAGATTTAATTAAAAAAAAAGATAAACAAAAGATTGTAGTTTTAACCGCTTACTCAAAAAATGTTGCATCAATTTTAGACAAACATTGTGATATTATCCTTGTTGGGGACTCTCTAGGATCAGTTTTGTATAACTTCAAATCCACTAGGCAAGTAACCCTAGAAACCATGATTAATCACTCTAAAAGTGTCAGACTTGGTATTAAGAAATCATTAATGGTTGTTGATATGCCTTATAATACATATCGAAATCCAAGCGAAGCTTTGAAGAATTCAAGATTGGTTATGAAAGAAACCAAATGTGATGCTGTTAAGTTAGAAGGGGGAAAAAAGATAATTCCTATCGTTAAAAGGTTAATTAAAAATAAAATACCAGTTATGGGACATGTTGGAATATTACCTCAGACAGATAAAAAATTTACTTTCAAAGGGAAAAAACTAAAGGAAAGTGTGAGATTAATTAAAGACACTAAACTTTTAGAAAATGCTGGAGTTTTTTCGATTGTATTAGAATGTGTAGAAACAAAGTTATCAAAGAAAATTTCCAACCATATAAAGATTCCAACAATAGGAATTGGTTCTTCAGTCAATTGTGATGGTCAAGTTTTAGTCATTGATGACTTAACAGGATTAAGTCAAAGTAAATTAAAATTTGTTAAAAAATTTGTTGATATAACAAAGATGATCGAAAATGGCGTGAAAAAATTTAAATCCGAAGTATTAAAAAAACAATTTCCTAAAGCCAAACATTCTTTTTCAAAATGAAACTGAATAAAATAGAGCCAAAATTTATTAAAAAAAATAATCCAAGAATAGGTTTAATAACTTTAGCTAGTGATTTTAGAATTGAAAAAGATTTTAACGATATAATTTATGGAAAAGATATAGACTTATATTCAAATAGAATAAATTGCTACAATCCTCTTACCAATGAAACTTTGAAAAAAATGGCAGATGACATTCCCGAAGTAACCAAAAATATCTTGCCAGATCAAAAATTAGATTGTGTCGCTTATGGATGTACATCAGGAACTATTGCTGCAGGCTACCAATCAATCTATGAAAAAGTAAATTTAGCAAAACCTAATACAAAAGTAACAACACCTATTACGTCTGCCATAAATGCCCTTAAAACTTTAAAGATAGACAAAGTTTCAATATTTACTCCATATACCGACGAGATTAATCAATCGGTCATTAATTATTTTAAGAATGAAAAAATAGAAATTTCTGAATTATCTTATTTTGATATAGCTTCTGATTTAGATATAGGCAAAGTTGATCCACAACATTTATTTGATGTGTTAGTTAAACAAGACTTGTCAAATAGTGATGCTTTGTTTGTATCTTGCACAGCACTCCCAGTATTATCAATCATAAATGACATCGAAAAAAAACTAGGTAAGGTAATATTATCAAGTAATCAAACCTTAATTTGGGACACACTTAAACAAATTGATAATCAAAATAAGGTTGATGGTTATGGGGTGTTATTTAATAATTAGTTGATGAATTTTTCAATTGAAGAGTACAAATCTAGATTAAAAAAAGTTCAAAATTCAATGCAAGATAAAGGTATTGAAATTTTGATTTCACAAGATCCTTCAAATATGAATTATCTAACTGGCTATGATGCATGGTCTTTTTATTATGCACAATGTGTGATTGTTCATGCAAATGCTGATGAACCGATTTGTTTTGTTAGAGATCAAGATGCTGGTGGCGCTTATATAAAAACTTATTTGAAAGATGAAAATATTGTTAAATATCATGAAAAATATATTCACACTTGGCCGCTACATCCATACGATGCTTTAGTAGATTTAATAAAGGAAAAAAAATGGGATAAATTATCTATAGGCGTTGAAATGGATAGTCATTATTTCACTGCTTATTGTTATGAAAAAATAAAACAAGGATTACCCAATGCAAAATTGTTAGATAGCAAACGATTAGTAAATTGGGTTAGGCTTGTTAAGTCAGATGCTGAAATAAAATATATGAAAGCAGCTGCGCAGATCACTCAACTGGGTATGAAAAAAGCATTTGAGGCTATTAATCCAGGTGTAAGGCAATGTGATGCTGTTTCAGAAATATGGTCAACTTTAGTCAAAGGAACCTCAGAATTTGGGGGGGATTACGCTTCAATAGTGCCAATGCTTCCAACTGGAAAAGGAACCTCAGCATCCCATTTAACTTGGTCTGAGGATAAGTTTGTTGAAGGAGAGGCCACAATCATAGAATTATCTGGCGTAAATAAAAAGTATCATTGTCCAATGGCCAGAACAGTTTTACTTGGAAAACCTGACCAAAAAAAAATTGATACCATGAAAAAAACTAACGAAGCACTTCAAGCGGGAATTGATCAAGTTAAAGCAGGAAATACTGCTGATACTGTTGCACAAGCATTTTGGAAGATATTAGATAAATATAAAATAGAGAAAACTTCAAGGACTGGTTATTCAATTGGGATAGGTTATCCACCTGATTGGGGTGAGCACACTTTAAATATTTCAAAAGATGATAAAACATTATTAGAACCCAATGTTACTTTTCATATGATTGCAGTAATGCAATTTGGAAATTGGGGAGTTGAGGCATCAGAAGCTATTAGAGTAACTGATAAAGGATCAGAATTATTTTGTAATTTCTCAAGAGAACTTCACGTTAAAAGCTAATTATTAAAGGTTGATATTTATTCTCACAAATGTTTTAAAGTTCCTTAAATTATGGCATCAAAAAAAGATTTCGTTAAATTTGATAAAGTCGATAAAAGCTACGATGGTAAAGTCTTAGTTGTTAAAGACCTACAATTAGATATTGCTGAAGGAGAGTTTATAACAATGTTGGGACCTTCTGGTTCTGGTAAAACAACTTGCTTGATGATGTTAGCAGGTTTTGAAACTCCGACTAACGGTGAAATTTATTTAGATGGTAAAGCAATATCCAGCATACCCCCTCACAAAAGAGGAATTGGAATGGTGTTTCAAAATTATGCTTTATTCCCACACATGACTGTGTATGAAAATTTAGCTTTTCCATTAAGAGTGAGAAAAATTCCAAAAGATGAAGCTGATAAAAAAATTGATAAAGCATTATCAATGGTATCCCTACAAGGGTTTGCTGCAAGGATGCCAGGTCAATTGTCAGGTGGACAACAACAAAGGGTGGCTGTTGCAAGATCATTGGTGTTTGATCCACAACTAGTCTTAATGGATGAACCTTTAGGAGCTTTAGATAAAAATTTGAGAGAAAGTATGCAATATGAGATTAAACATATTCATGAAAGTATTGGTGTTACAGTTGTTTATGTTACTCATGACCAAAGTGAAGCTTTGACGATGTCCAATCGTATTGCAGTATTTAATGATGGTAAAGTTCAACAACTTTCAAGTCCTGATGAATTATATGAGAAACCTGTAAATTCATTTGTCGCTGAGTTTATCGGAGAGAATAATACTTTTGGTGGTGAAGTTTCAGATATTTCTGGAGGAAAGTGTAAAGTAAAATTAGCAAATGCAGAAATACTGGCTAATCCAATCTCAGTCAAAGGTAAAGGAGAGCGGACTACTGTTTCTTTAAGACCAGAACGAGCTTTGATTAATCCAAGTACAAAAATGGACAATCTTCACAAAGGAAAAATAGAAGAAGTAATTTATCATGGGGACCATACAAGAGTAAGAATAAATCTTTTAGGCAACCCAGAGTTTATTTTAAAAGTTCCAAATAGTTCATCTAACTTAGATATTAAACTTGGTAACGAGATTAATATCGGATGGAACAGTGATGACGCTCGGGCACTTGACCCAAAATAGACATTCCACAATTATTGAATAAGTAGATAAAAAGGGTTGTTGACTCTCTTCCCTGAAGTTGTTTTAATTAGTTTTTTAAACGTTTAAACGGAGGAAAAATGAAAAAACTAAGTAAAATATTACTAGCTATTTCTTTTGTACTTTCACTAACTACTTCAGCATTTGCAACAACAGTAACTGCAGTGTCTTGGGGTGGGGCTTATACTGAGTCTCAAAAGTTAGGTTATGGTGATCCTACTGCAAAAAAACTAGGCATTAACATTGCTTGGGTTGATTATTCAGGTGGTTTATCAGAAATCAAAGCACAAAAAGAAGCTGGAAAGATCACGTGGGATATAATGGACGTGTTCGCGATGGATACTATTACTGGATGTGATGAAGGATTATTTGTTGAATTTGATTTTGACAAAGACTTCCCACCAGCTCCAGATGGAACTCCAGCAAGTAAAGATTTCTTTACTGCAATGCCAAGTAAATGTGCTGTAGGAAATATTTTATATTCTTGGAACTACGCTTATAACACTGAAAACGTTAAAGGTACTCCAAAGACTATCAAAGATTTCTTTAACACAAAGAAATTCCCTGGAAAAAGAGCTATCTACAAAAGCGCTTTAACTAATTTAGAGATCGCTTTAGCTGCAGATGGTATTAAGCCAGGTAAAGGCGGAGCAAAAATCTACAAAGCTTTAGAAACAGAAAAAGGTGTTGAAAGAGCAATGAATAAGATCAAAAAATTATGTACAGATCCACAAGGTGGATGTGTATTTTGGTCTGCAGGTGCTCAACCACCAGAACTGTTAGTATCAGGTGAAGTAGTAATGGCTACTGGTTGGAATGGTAGATTCTTCAATGCAGAAATTGGAGAAGGTGCACCAATCAAACAAGTTTGGGACGGCCAAGGTCTTGATTACGAATATTTCGTACAAGTCAAAGGTGGACCAAACGATTCTAATGGTATGGCTAAAAAAGCTTTAGCTATGATGACTAGTTCTGAAATGTTAGCAGGAAGTGCTAAATACATTGCATATGCTCCTTGGAGAAAATCTTCAATTGGTATTATGGAAAAAGGTGAGCCTTGGTATAAAGATGGTAAGACTAACATGGTACCACAAATGCCAACTGCACCGGCTAACACTAAAAACTACTTCCTAGTAGATCCAATTTTCTGGGCTGATAACGGAACAGAGCTTGGTGAAAAATGGGAAGCTATGAAAGCTGGTCTATAATTTAAGTTTTAAAGAACTAAATTATATATTATAATTTAAGGGCGGTTATTTATAACCGCCCTTTTTATTTATGAGCTCAGAAACAAAACAAATCTTAACTACAGACGGAATACCCTTAGAGGTTAGTCTAAAAAAAGCGGAAAAAAAGAATAAGATCAAAGCTTTCTTGCTCGTTGCTCCTTTATTATTTTTTTTAATTATCACTTATGTTTTTCCAATAGGTGACATGTTGTTCAGAAGTGTTGATGATAAAATGGTAACACAAATGTTACCCAAAACATTTAAAGCAATGGAAAACTGGGATGGTCAAGAGTTGCCAGATGAGGAAGTTTTTGCAGCATTTCATGAGGACTTTATAAAACTAGTTGAAGATAAACGAGAAGGTAAACTATCTACTCAATTAAATTACACTAAAAATGGATTTAAAAGTATTATTAAAAAATTAAGAAGAGCATCTAAAAAATTTGAAGAGGGAAACTATAAAGAACAAATAATGGCAGTACACAAAAGATGGGCTGATGTTGAGTACTGGAGAGCAATCCAAAGAAGAGCCCCTGAATTTACAGGTCAAAAATATTTAAAAGGAATGGATATGTATGTAAATGAGGAAGGGAAAATAGTAAGCGTTGAAGAAGATAGGAGAATTCACAGAGTATTATGGTTAAGAACTCTGGAGATTGCATTCTTTGTGACGGTCTTTTGTTTTTTGATGGCTTATCCAATAGCTCATTTGTTAGCTACTCTGCCAATGAAATATAGTAATTTATTAATGATCTGCGTACTGTTGCCGTTCTGGACTTCATTACTCGTAAGAACTGCCAGCTGGATGATTTTGTTACAACAACAAGGTATCGTAAATGATTTCTTTGTTGGAATAGGATTAGTAGCTGACGATAATAGGCCTGAGATGATGTACAACAAGACAGGAAGTTATGTTGCGATGACACAAATTCTGCTGCCATTTATGGTGCTTCCGCTATATAGTGTAATGAAAACTATCTCACCAAGCTTAATGAGAGCTGGAAAATCGTTAGGCGGTACACCGTTTGTAGCATTTTGGAAAGTTTATTTCCCACTGACGATCCCTGGAATAGGAGCAGGTTGCTTATTAGTGTTCATTTTAGCGATTGGTTATTACATTACACCAGCCTTAGTTGGTGGTGCATCTGGGACTTTAATCAGTAACCAGATCGCCTTTCATATGAAAAGTACCCTTGACTGGAGTTTTGCATCTGCAATGGGACTAATGCTGCTGAGTGGAGTATTGGTGATTTATTGGCTTTATAACAAAATAGTTGGAATTGATAACATTAAATTGGGATAATTAGGATGGCATTACCAAAATATACTGAACCACATTATAGAATTTGGCATTATATTTATCTAACAATTTGTGCCGCTGTTTTCTTTTTTCTAATTGCCCCTTTATTTGTAATCTTTCCATTATCTTTTAACGCAGAAGAATTTTTAAGTTTCTCTGATGGGATGAAAAGGCTTGATCCAGATGCTTTTTCTTTGAGATGGTATAAAGATATGATTTATGGAACTAAAAATCCTTGGGGATTAGCTGCTAAGAATAGTTTTATTATCGCAATTTTTGCAACAATAGGCTCAGTAATACTAGGAACAGTTGCTGCCTTAGGTTTGAGTAGTAGGCACATGCCTTACAAAGGTTTGATAATGGCTGTTTTAATTTCTCCTATGATCGTACCTTTAATTATTTCAGGTGTTGCAATATTTTTCTTTATGGCAAAAGCTGGTTTGGCAGCAACCCATACAGGTATTGTTCTTGCCCATATTATTTTAGGAACACCATTTGTTGTTATCACGGTTACTGCTACACTCTCAGGATTTGATCACAGTGTAACTAGAGCTGCTGCAAGTTTAGGTAGTGATCCAGTAAATACTTTTATGAAAATTACGTTGCCACTAATATTACCAGGAGTTATTTCAGGTGGATTATTTGCTTTTGTGACTTCATTTGATGAAGTCGTTGTTGTTTTATTTTTAGCAGGATTAGAAAATACAACTATTCCTATTCAAATGTGGACAGGTTTAAGAGAACAATTAAGTCCAACAATATTAGCTGTTGCGACTTGTTTAATTATACTATCAACATTAATATTAGTAACCGCTGAGCTTTTGAGAAGACGATCAGAGAGGCTTAGAGGAATTAATCGATAGTAAAATAATCAAATGAAAATTAAGAATGTAGTAGTTATTGGATCAGGTACAATGGGTAGTGGTATAGCTGCACATCTCTGTAATGCCAATATCCCTGTCACTCTTTTAGATTTAAAAACGGAAATAAGTCAAAATGCTAGAGAACGAATACATAAATCAAGACCACCTTTATTAATTGATAAAACCAAAATCGATAATATTAAAGTTGGAAACATATCTGATGATTTCAATGTAGTTAAAGATGCTGACTGGATTGTCGAGGCAGTGGTAGAGAGAATTGATATTAAACATCAAATTTACGATAAAATTTTTGAAAGCAGGAAAGATGGAGCAATAGTTTCATCAAACACTTCCTCAATCCCAATTAAAGTTTTATCTCAAAATTTAAATAAAGATCAAAAAAAAGATTTTTGTATCACTCATTTTTTTAATCCTGTTAGATACATGGGTCTTTTAGAAATAGTTAAGAATGAAGACAATGATTTAAAAAAGATAAATCAATTAAAAGAATTTTGTGAAGTTGAGTTAGGTAAAGGTGCGATTGTTTGTAATGATACTCCAGGTTTTCTAGGAAATAGGGTAGGTGTTTATGCAATGCAAATTGCAATGACTGAAGCATTTAAGATGAAACTTTCTGTGGAAGAAGCAGATGCAATCTTTGGAAGACCTATGGGTATACCTAAAACAGGAGTTTTTGGATTATATGATTTGATTGGAATAGATTTAATGGCAGATGTTTTAAAAAGTTTTATCAAAGAACTTCCAAAATCTGATGAGTTCCATGAGGTTGCTAAAGAAATTCCTTTAGTTAAAAAATTAATCGAAACTGGATATACGGGGAGAAAAGGCAAAGGCGGCTTCTATAGAATGAAGAAGACTGATAGTGGAAAAATTATGGAAGCTATTAATCTTGAAACTGGCGAGTATTCATCAAGTCAAAAAATAGATATTAAGTCTGATAAAGTAGATTTAAAGGCTCTAATTAATAGAAATGATAAGTATGGAGACTATGCTTGGTCAGTACTATCAAAGATAATAAAATATGCTTCATCTCTAGTTCCTGGAATTACCAAAGAATTTAATGACATAGACGAGGCAATGAGACTTGGATTTAATTGGGCGAAAGGACCTTTCGAGATGTTAGAAGAAATTGGTGTTAAAAATTTCTTCGATAAAGTTGATGAATATAAAGGCAATAACTTTTTGGAAAATTTGTCGAATTCTAAAGATGAAAATTTTTATGGTGAAAGGCAAAAATATACATCAATTGAAACTTTAGGTAAGATCAAGAAAACTGCCTCAAGTGTTGATGGCAATAGTTCAGCTTCGATTTATAGATTTAATGATTTTAATATTGTTGAGTTTACGACTAAAGCTAATGCACTCGATTATGACTCAATGGATGCACTTAAGAAAGCAACTGATAAACCTTTAATAATAATTAATGAGAGTATGCAATTTTCTGCTGGTGTTAACCTGACTTATACAATGGAATTTGCAAATAAAAATGATTTTAAATCGATAGAAAAATTTATTAAATATTTTCAAGAAACTTGCAAACATCTAAAGTATTCTAAATACCCAGTAATATCTGCTCCATCAGGTTTAACTTTGGGCGGAGGTTTTGAAGTTTTAGTACAAAGTAATTTCGTAGCCTCGCATACAAATATTGTAATCGGATTAGTAGAAACTATTGTTGGATTAATTCCAGCTGGAGGCGGATGTAAAGAAATGCTAGCTAGATGGTCAAATACTGAAGAGGCTAAGAAAGATCCAAAATATGCACCTTTAAAAGTATTTGATATAATTGGCTATGGTAGAACAGCTACGTCTCCAGTTGAGGCAGAGCCTTTGAAATACTTGTTACCTGAAAATAAAAGAATTATGAATAGAAATAGTTTGCTTGAAGTATCGAAAAAAATCTTAAATGAAAACAAGGACTTTAAAGCACCAAATGAGCTTACATTTAATTTACCTGGTAAATCAGTTATTGATGATATGAACAAAATTTTGGAAAAACTTTACAACGATAAAGTTATATTGGATCATGGTTTGACTGTAGCAAAAGAATTAGCTCATGTATTAAGTGGTGGTGAAACTACCAAAGATAAAACTCTTACAGAGGATGATTTGTTTAAATTGGAACTAGATGCTTTTATGAGATTAATCGAAACTAAACAAACTCAAGATAGAATTAAACATACTCTTGCCACTGGTAAACCTTTAGTTAATTAAACAATCTAAGAGTATTTATAAAGTCAGGCCTTAAAACATATTCAGATTTATCTAAGTGTTTAATTTTTTCTAAAGCTTCTAAGCCAAATATTACTTTTCCGATGGGTGTGTATTCTCCTTCATACAAAGGTTCATCCTGAAGAATTATAAAAAATTGGCTGTCCTCGGTATCATATTTTAAAGATCGCGCTAATCCTACACTGCCTTTGGTGTAGTTAAAATCCTTATCAACTTCAGATTTGATTGTACCTAAACCAGATTTTCCAGTTCCAATTTTTCCATAATTGATGTTTCCCTTTTTTCCAAATTCTACATCACCAGCTTGTACAAGTTTATCTTTAATGACCCTATGAAATGCTACATCATCATAGGCATAAGATTTAATTAACGTTTTAAATCTTTCTACTCCATTTGGAGATATTTCCGGATATAATTCTATAATTACATTTCCACACTCAACGTTTAGAATTGCAATGTTATTTGGATTTTCAAAATTAATTTTATTTGGGTCATAATTCTTAACAAACAAACATTTATCTTTAAGCAAAACAAATGAAGTAATTGAAAATAAACCTAAAATTACAACAAATATAAATATTATTTTTTCAGATTTTGAAGCTTTTATTTTTTTAATCATAAAATAAAATTTTCATCTATTTTTAGGAGTCCTTTTTTGATGAATTCAATCTTTTTTTGAAGAATAGGATCAACCGTTGCAGGTAAATTCCCATGCATTAAATGAGAAAATACCTCAGCCATATCCTCAGATGCTGTGGATCGAGAGTATTCAGTAATAAACCCAGCTGTTTTAGAATATGTTTCTAATCCTATTTTTTTAGTACATGTCGAACATTCTGCATAATTGAACTCCTTAGGATTGAAACTAGACCAAATTTGTTGGTTAAATATATCTTTGAAACTATCATTAATTATGTGGAACACTTCGTGATGTAACACTCTTTCAAAATATCTATCATTAAATTTAATATCTACAATTAAAGTTTTCATTACATTATCAGGTATCCCAGCAGTATTGATACCTGAGATCGATAAGTCTTCACACATAACAATGTATTTTAAATTTATTTTTTTTAAAAAGTTTTGAGAATATCTATTAAGATTTTTTTCAATAATCTTATATTTTTTATCTAGATCTTGTTTTGATGGCTTGAAACAATTGATATTATTATCAATACCTATTGTAAATGCTTGTTTAGCATTCAAGTATCTTAATTTGTTTTCAGTTTTAAGATTATAAATTTCCAGATTTGGAATTTTTATTAATTCGTAAATTGTATCTGCTTGGGTTTGAGTAATTAAAAATAAATACAATAAAATGAGCTTTAATAATTTCATAATTAGTATTATTGAAGATATTCCAATTTGTTAGAATGTGATAGAGTTTTTGTAATGAAAAAAAAAAGAAGCAAAGAACCCATTCAACCAGTAAGTGGCACCAAGGTTCCAAGATTTGCTGGCCCATCAACTTTTGCTAGACTACCAGAATTAAGAGATGTTGAGTATTGCGATGTTGCAATAGTCGGAATACCATTCGATGCAGGCACTAGTTACAGACCTGGAGCAAGATTTGGTCCACAAAGTATTAGACAAGCTTCAAGACATTTAAGAACAAATTATCATCCAAATTATGATGTGGAGCCCTTTAAAGTTCAACAAGTTGCTGATGCTGGTGATATTACTTGCAATCCCTTTAATATAGATGAAGCAATTAAGCAAATTGAGGAGGGAGCCTTGGATCTTCTTAAAAAAACTGGTGGTATAATTAGTTTAGGTGGAGATCATACAATTGCGTTTCCTTTATTAAAAGCAGTAAATAAGATTAACAATGGTCCTATTGCTTTAGTTCATTTTGATGCTCATCTTGATACTTGGGACACTTATTTTGGTGCGCCTTATACTCATGGAACACCTTTTAGAAGAGCACGTGAAGAAAATCTATTTATGGATGATGCTTCAATGCATGTTGGTATCAGAGGTCCGTTGTATAGTAGAGAGGATCTAAAAAATGATGAAAGCTTTGGATTTAAGATAATTCATTGTGATGAGTTTCAAACTGAAGGCACTGATAAAATTGCTGAAAGAATAAAAAAAAGAGTAGGAGATAATCCATTATATTTATCAATTGATATTGATGTTTTAGATCCTGCTTTTGCACCTGGCACTGGTACACCAGAAATAGCTGGCATGACCACTAGAGAAATGGTTAATGTTATTAGAGGCTTGTCTGGTATGAATTTAATCTCTGCAGATGTTGTTGAGGTATCACCTGCTTATGATCATGCTGAGGTAACATCACTTGCAGCTGCTACTATAGTTTATGAGTTAACAAATCTATTTGCAAAAAAGTAAAGAAAGGTTAGGAGTCTCCAATGGAAAATAAAAAAAATTTTTATATTAATGGCAAATGGGTAACACCAAAAAGCAAAGAAGAAATCAAAGTAATTGATCCTGCTACAGAAGAAAATTGTGCAGTTATAACACTAGGCAACAAAGATGATGTAAATGATGCTGTGAATGCTGCCAAAAAAGCTTACAGTTCGTGGGCGTTTTCATCAAAAGAGGAGAGAATAAAATTATTAGAAAAACTTTACGAAAATTATAAGAAAAGATGGGCAGATATTGCAAATGCAATTACGATAGAGATGGGAGCACCAAAAGATTTTGCAACAAAACTTCAAGCTGGCACAGGTGCTGCTCACTTAAAATCATTTATAAGATATTTGAAAAATTTTGAATTTGAAAAACCATTAGGAGAACATGCGCCTAACCAAAGACTTATTTATGAACCAAAAGGCGTATGTGCATTAATCACACCGTGGAATTGGCCAATGAACCAGGTTTGTTTAAAAGTAATGCCTGCAATAGCGTCTGGCTGCACTATGGTTTTAAAACCATCTGAATTAGCTCCATTATCATCAATGATATTAGCTGAGCTTATTGATGAGACTAAAATTCCAGCAGGTGTGTTTAATTTAGTTAATGGTGATGGAGCAACAACTGGCGATGCATTAACAAGTCATCCTGATGTTAATATGATTTCATTTACTGGATCAACTAGAGCAGGAGCATTAATTTCCCAAAATGCTGCGAAAGATTTCAAAAGAGTAAGTTTAGAACTTGGTGGCAAAGGTGCAAATATAATATTTAAAGATGCTGATCCAGATGCAATAGAGAGAGGTGCTTTGAGATGTTTCAGAAACTCTGGCCAGTCATGTAATGCACCTACAAGAATGCTAGTTGAAAAATCAATGTATAATGATGCTGTGGAAAGATTAAAGAAGTATACAGAAAATTTTGAGGTTGGTGATCCAAAAAAAGAGGGAGAGCATATAGGCCCAGTGATTTCTGAAACTCAATACAACAAGATACAAACTTTAATTAAGAAGGGTATTGATGAAGGAGCTAAATTAATAGCTGGAGGCCCAGGCAAACCAGATGGATTAGAAAAAGGTTATTTTGTAAAGCCTACTGTATTTGCTGATGTTAATAACAAAATGGAAATAGCAAGAACAGAAATATTTGGTCCAGTTTTATCTGTAATGCCTTTTGAAACGGAAGAAGAAGCTATTGAAATTGCAAACGATACTCCCTACGGATTAACAAACTATATTCAAACCAAAGATAAAGAAAAAGTAAAGAGAGTTGCTAGAAAACTTAGATCGGGGATGGTTGATGTTAATGGTGCCGGTATTGCTGTTGATGCACCTTTTGGTGGATTTAAACATTCGGGGATTGGTAGAGAAGCTGGTGAACATGGTCTAGAAGAGTTTCTAGAGGTTAAATCTGTAGGTGGGTGGAGTTAATTAAGAGAAGATTTTTTCTTAATTCCTTCAAGAAATTTTAAACATTTTTTAAGTTCATTAAGTTCAATGAATTCATCAACTTTGTGAGCTTGTTCAATAGAACCTGGTCCGCAAACAACTGTGCTGATACCAATTTCTTGAAATAATCCAGCTTCAGTTCCAAAGGATACAACTTCTCTAGAATTATCACCAGTCAAACTTGAGACTAACTCACATGCTTCTGAATTATCTATACGATCGAAACCTGTGACTTCACCTATTATTTCCTTGGTTATCTTTGAATTAGGAAAAACTTTTCTCATCTCTGGTAATAAAACTTCATTTGCATATTCATCTATTCTTTGATTTAGAAAGACACCATCTTCTTTGATGACTGGTCTTGTCTCCCATTCAACCCGACATTTGTCAGCTATTACATTGTGAGCTATACCTCCAAATATTCCTCCAACTTGTAATGTTGAAAAAGGAGGATCAAAAATTGAGTCCTTTGGAGCTCTTTTTTTTAACTCTTCCCTAAGCTCGATTAACTTATTTGCGTATTTTGATGCAAATTCAACTGCACTAACACCTTTGTGGGGCATCGAGCTATGTCCAGCTAATCCTTCAAAATAAGTAGTATATTCATAACAACCTTTATGCGCATCTATGATTTTCATTTTTGTAGGTTCACCTACGATACAAATTCCATCTTGAATATTTCTTT
>CACJJV010000016.1 GCA_902593845.1 uncultured Pelagibacteraceae bacterium
TGGTGGATCCCACACAGTTCCTGTTGAATAATTTTTGGTAAATGCTTCCTCAAACATTAAAAATCCAAAATAAAATAAAATTAGGAAAAATAATAAACTAATAGAAGATGTAAAAATTTTTAATCTAATTATATTTTTTTTGGATAAAAAATCGTAAATCCATTCCATGCTTACATGAGCTTTTTCACTTAGAACGTATACACTCCCTATAAAAGTTGAAGCAACTAACAGCATAGTTACAAGTTCTGTTTGCCATGTAATTGCTCTTTGAAAAAAATATCTTTCAAAAACAAGTTCAACGATTACTAAGATGGATAAGAGTAATGCTAATACAGCGAAAGCACCACATGCTTTAGCGATAAGATCACAAAATTGAAGATACTTTTTTTTCATAAAAAAACCCCTATTTAATAAGAATAAATAGGGGTTCTTTATATATTATTTTATTTAACTGCTAAAGCCATTTCCATTAGCTTATCGCCACCTGGAACTTTATCAGCAAATGCCTTGTGAGAAGATTTCTTCGCAATCTCTACCCATGCAGCATGGTCTTTTGCATCCATGTATACTAATTTAACACCTGCAGCTTTATAAGCATCTTCAAACTTTTTATCTAAGTTTTCCACTTGAGCTGTCATGTATTTTTCAGCAACTTTTCCAGCCTTCATTAAAGCTTTTTGCTGCTTAGAATTTAAGGCATCAAAAGACTTTTTAGACATTAAAATTGGCTCATACATAAACCATAGACCAAATTTTCCTGGAGGAGTTGCACATGAAACTTGTTCATAAATTTTGTAACTTACAAAACTTCCTGAACTTGTGTTAGCACCTGTTAATACACCTGTTTGTAAACCTGTGTAAATTTCAGATGAAGGCATACTTTGTATACCAGCTCCTGCTGGAAAAGATTTATATACAGGATTAGATAGATGGCTTTGGAGAGTACCAGGTGGATTGGTAATTTCAAATATTGGCGCTTGTTCAATTTTTGCAGCTTTAAGTGGATCTAGTCCTGCAACTTGTGCTGCGATCGGGACAATGGGAATACCTGAAATGAGAAAAAGAGGTTATTCCGATCAAATCGCAACAGGAACCATTGCAGCAGGTGGAACCTTAGGAGTTTTAATTCCACCTAGTATTGTTTTAATAGTTTATGGAATTGCAACGGGTACATCTATTGGAAGATTATTTTTATGTGGTCTTGTACCAGGTTTTATGTTGGCAGGTATGTTTGCGATATGGGCTCTAATACACAGTTATTTTATTGATAAAGATGCAGCAAAAGCTTTAAGAAATAGAGTAAGACCAACTCTTAAAGAAAAACTTGAAGTTTTACCAAGAATACTTCCTTTTTTAGCAATTATAGCAGGAGTTCTTTATGTACTTTATGGAGGAGTTGCAACACCATCCGAGGCATCTGGAGTAGGGGCTTTCTTAGTTTTTGTATTAATAGCTGTTGTTTACAAAATTTATCAGCCAAAAAAAATTTGGAATATTGTTAAAGTTTCTATGAAAGAAAGCGTAATGATAATGTTCATTATCGCTGCCTCATATCTTTTTGCATTCACTCTATCACAACTTTATGTAACTCAGTCATTAGCACAGAGCATGGTCGAATTAAGCTCTAACAAATGGGTTGTGTTCATTTTAATAAACATATTTCTTTTAATAGCTGGTTTCTTTTTACCGCCAGTTGCAGTTATTGTAATGACTTCAGCAATTTTATTGCCAGTTATTACTACTTTAGGTTTTGACCCTTATTGGTTTGCAATAGTATTTACAATCAATATGGAAATTGGCTTAATTACACCACCAGTTGGATTAAATCTTTATATTATAAAAGGAATTACCCCAGACGTTAGTTTGTCAGAAATTTTAAAAGGATCTATACCATTTATGATAATTATGGCTTTAGCTATAGTAATTTTATGTATTTTTCCTGAGATTGTTACATGGTTACCTGATAAAATAATGGGTAAAGACCTTGGATTCTAAAAAAAAAATAAACAGAAAAATATCAGTTGCCCCAATGATGGATTGTACTGATAGGCATGATCGTTTTTTTTTAAGACTAATGAGCAAAAATGTAATGCTCTATACTGAGATGGTTGCAACAAAATCTGCAATTCATGGCGATAGAAAAAAAATTTTATCTTTTAGTCCTGAAGAAAAACCATTAGCTCTACAAGTGGGTGGATCTAATAAAGAGGAGTTAGCAGAAGTAGCTAAAATTGCAGAGGATATGGGTTATGATGAAATTAATATTAATCTTGGTTGTCCTAGCAAAAAAGTTCAAAAAAATAAATTTGGTGCATGTTTAATTAAAGAACCCGATTTGGTTGCCGAATGTATTAATTCAATGGTTAATGCATGTAAAATTCCTGTTACAGCTAAGACAAGAATTGGTTTCGATGATACAGAGGAATTTGATTATTTAAATAATTTTATTCATAAGATGAGAGATGCTGGTTCAAAAACATTTATATTGCATGCCAGGAAAGCAATCTTGACAGGTTTATCTCCCAAACAAAATTTAAACATTCCAAAATTAAATTATAAAATGGTTTATGATATTAAAAAAGATAATCCTAATTTAGAAATAATTATAAATGGTGGAATCACAAAAGTTGAGGAAATAAATAATCATTTAAAGCTTTGTGATGGTGTAATGATAGGAAGATCAATATATCAAAATCCGTATTCTTTAATTGATATTGAAAAAGAAATATTCAAAACAAAGATTAGTCCTACAAGGGAACAAGTTGTAGAAAAACTTTTAGAGTATGCTGATAGAGAAGTAAAATTAGGAACAAAAATAAATCATATAATGAGACATACAGTAGGTTTATATCACGGACAAGTTGGTTCAAAAGAATGGAAAAGATATTTAAGTGATAACATGATGGCAAGAGACTCTGATTTTCAAAAAGCAAAACATATTATGACTATTGTTCAGAATAATGAAAAGGCAATTCAGGCCAACTCATAATGGAAACTTTAGACATAAATGAAATTATAAATCTTTTATTTGTTTTATCTTTAGCAGCTTCAGTTGCTGGTTTTATGGCAGGTTTATTAGGAGTTGGCGGTGGTATTATAATAGTACCTGCTCTTTATTATGCTTTTACTGTTTTAGATTTTGATATTGCAACAAGAATGCATCTTTCAGTTGGAACATCACTAGCAATTATAATTCCAACTTCAATCATATCAACAAAAACTCATATGGAGTATGATGCAGTTGATTTTAAACTCATAAAATCCTTTGGTATATTTATTCTATTTGGAGTTATTGGGGGAACATTTTTAGCAGTAAATTTAAAGACACCAGCTTTCGTTTTATTCTTTTCCATTATGGCTTTTATAGTTGGTTTATTCTTTATCTTTTTTAGAGAACAGCTTTTAAAAAATCCAAAAATGATCTCTGACTCAGCTAAAAATATTTCAGGAATTATTATAGGTTTTATATCTGTGTTACTAGGGATTGGTGGTGGTTCATTAATGGTTCCTTTTATGAGAACTTTTGGATACGATATTAGGAGATCAATAGGAACTGCAGCAGGAGTTGGTTTTCTGATTGCTGTATTTGGTACAATTACAATGATTACTGGAGGTAAAATTGTAGATAATATTAATACACCCTACAGTCTTGGATATGTGAATTTACTTGGATTTCTAGTTTTCGTGCCGGTGACAATGATAATGGCTAGAGTAGGCGCAAAAGCAGTTTATAAAATAGATAAAAATATATTGAGCAAGATCTTTGGGATATTCTTAATTATTGTATCGATTAGATCTTTTTTTGAATACTTATCAATTAATTAATATTACCCAGTTCCCCATTTAACCTTGTTCCAAATTCTCTCATGAAAATAGTAAAAAAAAAGTGGAACTATTGATCCAACACCGAGTATCCCTGCGCCTGTAAATGTTCCAGTGTAAATGTATCCAAAAATTACCCAATAAACAAAAATGATAAATCTCCAAGAAAAAGTTTTAGCTATTGATCTAATTTTTTTGTCTGCCATAAAAAAAAAGAGGTGACTTCAGTCTCCCTCCATCACCTCACAAATTAGAATAAATGATTCTTAACAGTTTTATGAACACTTTTTAGTTGAATCTTTCCTTTATTAAATTTTTTGATCGTACTCACCTATCTTGCCAGTTTTCACTAATGTTTTATCGATAAATTTAAAAATATTCAATTTTCTTTCATCAGAAGTAGGGCTTTCAGTTACTACAACTAATGAGGGTTTATTAGAGGATGCTCGAATTAAACCCCAAGAACCATCTTCAAAAGAAAATCTAACTCCATTAACAGTAATAATCTCTTTTATTTCTTGATTATCTATTTTTATTTTTTGATCTTTTATTTTTTTAAACTCCCTTACCATTTCGTCAACTACATTGTATTTTTCTTCATCTTTACAAAAAGGTGCCATTGTTGGTGATTGGTAGGTAGTTGGAAGTTCTTTAATTATTTCACTCATTTTCTTATCTTGATTATTTAATAAGTGACAAACTTGAATTGCTGAATTAATTCCGTCGTCGTAACCATAACCTAATGGTTGATTGAAAAAAAAGTGCCCACTTTTTTCAAATCCAGCCAAAGCTTTTTCATTATGCACTTTTCTTTTGATGTGAGAATGACCTGTTTTCCAATATAAAGTTTCACATTGATTTTTATTTAAAATTTTGTCAGTTGAATAAAGACCAGTAGATTTCACATCTACAATAAACTTTGAATTTTTGTGTGAATTAGACAAGTTTCTAGCGATCAATAAGCCTATTTTATCAGAAAAAATTTCGTTCCCCTCGTTATCAATTACACCTACACGATCACCATCTCCATCAAAACCAAAACCAATATCAGCATTGTTTTCTTTTACTGATTTAACAATTGCATGGAGCATTTCTAAATCTTCAGGGTTTGGATTATATTTTGGAAAATTCCAATCTAAATTACAGTCTAATTCTATTACTTCACACCCAATACCTCTTAGTATATCAGGAGCAAAAATCCCTGCTGTACCATTACCACAAGCAACAACAGCTTTTATTTTCTTTTTTAACTTATTCTTACTTATCAAATCCTCTTTATAAACTTTATCAAAATCTTTAATTTCTTTTTCATTACCTTTACCTTTAGTAAAATTTTCATTTAAGGTAATTTCTTTTAATTCTTTCATTTCCTCGGGTGCATGCGTTAATCCTTTTTTGATACCCATTTTTACCCCCGTCCAGCCATTTTCATTATGACTAGCTGTTACCATTGCAACTGCATCAGCATCTAAATTAAATTGTGCGAAATAAACCATTGGTGATAGAGATAAACCAACATCTTCAATAAAACATCCAGTTGATAGCAAACCTTTTTTTAAAGCTGACTTTATTTTTTCACTGTAGGATCTGTAATCATGTCCAACTATTACTCTTGGATTTGTTTTTTTAGTATGTTCTTTAATTTGGGTACCTAGACCTTTTCCAAGATTCGTGATTCCTAGCTCATTAATGTCTTTTTCGTAAATCCATCTTGCGTCATATTCTCTAAAGCCGAAGGGGTCTATTTTTATTGATTGAGACATGCTGTTAATTACTTACATTTTTTTCATTTTTATAGTTGAATTTTTTTTTCACTGTTCTATAAATGTTCTGTTGATTTACATAATATTTAGTATATTAACACCAAGCGCACACAACATATAGTTGTTTTCGCTATATTAACAAGATATATTAACAAAAAATGAATAAAATACTATCGCAGGCATTAAAGAAAGCTGTCTCTGAATATAGCCCCGAGGTTAAAGAAGTCCAAAAAAGCAATAGACCAGATTTATTCTCTTTAAATAACGAAACTGAATTATTTCAAAATGATAAGGGCATAATAATTAAAATTGACCGATCTAAAGATATAAACCTAACTGATTTTGGTAAGGCAACTTTAAAAGACAGATACCTTGGTCACAATGAGTCTTTTCAAGATTTATTTGCGAGAGTAGCTAGTACATATGCTGACGATAATTTGCATGCACAAAGAATTTATAATTATATAAGTAATCTCTGGTTCATGCCAGCTACACCTGTTTTGTCTAATGGTGGAACTAAAAGAGGATTACCAATTTCATGTTTTTTAAATGAAGCATCAGATAGCTTAGGTGGCATTCTAGATCTTTGGAGTGAAAATGTTTGGTTAGCCGCAAAAGGTGGAGGTATTGGAAGTTATTGGGGAAATTTAAGATCAATAGGTGAGAAGATTGGTAAAGTTGGAAAAACTTCTGGGATTATTCCGTTTATAAAAGTGATGGACTCATTAACTATGGCAATCAGCCAAGGTTCATTAAGAAGAGGATCTGCAGCATGTTATCTTCCAATTGACCATCCTGAAATAGAAGAGTTTATGGAAATGAGAAGACCAACTGGTGGTGATCCTAACAGAAAAGCATTAAATTTACACCACGGTGTTTTAGTTTCAGATGCATTTATGCGAGCTGTAGAAAATGATGAGCAATGGGCACTAAAGAGTCCTGCTGACGGAACTATTCAACAAACTATATCCGCAAGAAATTTATGGATCAGATTATTAACAGCGAGAATTGAAACAGGTGAACCTTACATTATTTACATCGATACTGTTAATAGACAAATACCGCAACATCACAAGCTTGCAAACCTCACAGTTAAAACTTCAAACCTTTGCAGTGAAATAACTTTACCTACTGGTATCGATAAAGATGGAAGAGATAGAACAGCTGTTTGTTGTTTGTCTTCATTAAATTTAGAAAAGTATGATGAGTGGAAAGATGATCCAGATATGATTGGAGATGTAATGAGATTTTTAGATAATGTTTTATCTGATTTTATTAACAAAGCCCCTGAGCAATTTAAAGATGCTAAATACTCTGCTGAGAGAGAAAGAAGTGTTGGGTTAGGAGTGATGGGTTTCCATTCTTTCTTACAGAAAAAAAGAATTCCACTCGAGTCTGTTATGGCAAAGTCATGGAATAAAAAGATTTTCAAAAATATTCATGAAAAGGTAAACCAAGCTTCAAAAGATTTAGCTGAAGAAAGAGGTGCATGTCCAGATGCTGCAGAATATGGTTTTAAAGAGAGATTTTCAAATAAGACCGCGATAGCACCAACTGCATCTATTTCAATAATCTGTGGAGGTGCATCACCAGGAGTAGAACCTATTGCAGCTAACAGTTATACTCACAAAACTTTGTCAGGATCTTTCAATGTAAGAAATAGATATCTTGAGGAGATTTTGGAAAGTCACGGTAAGAATGATGATGAGACATGGTCAACAATAACTACTAATCAAGGTTCAGTTTCGCATTTAGATTTTTTAACTGATTTAGAAAAAGATGTTTTTAAAACTGCTTTTGAATTAAATCAAAAATGGATTATTGAGTTGAGTGGTGATAGGACACCATTTATTTCTCAAGCACAATCAGTCAATTTGTTTTTACCAGCAGACGTTCACAAAAAAGAATTACATAGAATTCATTTTGATGCATGGAAAAAAGGTTTGAAAAGCCTTTATTACTGTAGATCAAAATCAATTCAAAGAGCTGAAAATATCAATAATGCTAAATCAACTGATATTACAGCCAATGTATATAAATCTAAAAATCAACAAACTAACGAAGAACCAGAATACGAGGAGTGTTTATCATGTCAGTAGCAGAGAAAATCAAAAAAGTAGAAAAAAAAGAAATTATCCAACCTAAAAAGATGGGTCTTTTAGTAGAAAATCCCGTTTACAAACCATTTAGATACCCTTGGTGTTATGACGCTTGGTTAACGCAACAAAGAATTCATTGGTTACCTGAGGAGGTACCACTTGGTGATGATGTTAGAGATTGGCAGAAAAATTTATCACAACCCGAAAAAAATCTTTTAACTCAAATCTTTAGATTTTTTACTCAGGCTGATGTTGAAGTTAATAACTGTTATTTAAGACATTACACAACTGTTTTTAAACCAACTGAAGTTTTAATGATGATGACAGCTTTTGCTGCAATGGAAACAGTTCATGTCGCTGCTTATTCTCATTTATTAGATACTATCGGAATGCCAGAGTCAGAATATTCTGCATTTATGAAGTATAAAGAAATGAAAGATAAATATGATTACATGCAAGGATTTAATGTTAATTCAAAAGAGGACATTGCTAAAACTGTTGCAGTCTTTAGTGCTTTCACTGAAGGCCTACAGTTATTTGCAAGTTTTGCGATCCTTTTAAATTTCCCAAGACACAATAAGATGAAAGGAATGGGACAAATAGTTACTTGGTCTGTAAGAGATGAAACTCTTCACTGTAATTCTATGATTAGAATTTTTAAAGAATTCATCAAAGAGAATCCAGAAATCTGGACACCAAAATTAAAAAAAGAATTATATGAAGCTTGCAGAACCATTATTGAACATGAGGATGCTTTTATAGATTTAGCTTTTGAAATGGGTCCTATGGAAGGATTAACAGCAAAAGAGGTAAAAGACTATATTAGATTTATTGGTAATAGAAGACTAGTTCAACTAGGCTTGGAACCAATTTATGATGTACAAAAAAATCCCCTTGGATGGTTAGATACAATGTTAAATGCAGTTGAGCACATGAACTTCTTTGAGGGTCGTGCAACTGAGTATTCTAAAGCATCTACACAAGGAACTTGGGTCGAAGCTTTTAGTTAATTATCTTTGATTTAATTGTAAAACTTTTCTGTGTTTGTTACCTTTGTAACTTGCAAGAGGTCTAATTAATTTATTTGCAGCATGTTGCTCCATTATATGTGCTGACCAACCAGTTATTCTTGAAATAACGAATATTGGTGTAAAGAAATCTGTATCAAAACCCATCAAGTGATAAGTCGGTCCAGTAGGATAATCCACGTTTGGATGGATGTTTTTTCTCTCAATCATTACTTTTTCAACAATGTCGTAAATTTTTTCAAATTTTTTATCTTTTTTAATTTTTGCTACCTTAGCAAAATATTTTCTCATTGTAGGAACTCTTGAGTCTCCACTTTTGTAAACTCTATGGCCAAAACCCATAACAACTTCTTTGTTATCTAATGCATCATTTATCCATTTAAGAGCGTTTTTAGGATCCTTAATTTTGTTCATCATATGCATTACTTCTTCATTAGCCCCTCCATGTAATGGACCTTTTAAACTTGCTATTGCCCCAGTAATTGCACCGTGAATATCAGACAAGCTGCTGGTAATAGTTCTTGCAGTAAAAGTTGAAACGTTAAAGCTATGCTCTGCGTATAAAATTAAAGACACATCAAAAGCTTTTACTATTTCTTTTTGAGGTACTTTTCCAAAACACATATAAAAAAAGTTTTCTGCTATATTTAAATTTTTTTTGGGTTTGATAATTTTTTTACCTTTTCTAATTCTGTAGAAAGCAGCTAATGCAGTAGGAGTTTTTGCAAGGATTCTAATCGCTTTTCTCATATTTGCCTCAGGAGAAGAGTCAGTTGTTTCTTTATCTTCTAAACCCATAATACTTACGGCAGTTCTGGCCACATCCATAGGATGAGATTTTTTAGGCATTTTTTTTATAACTGAGTATAAATCTTTAGATAATTCTCTATTATTTTTCTCTTCCTTTTCAAATTTTCTAAGCTGAATAGTATTCGGTAAATCTTTATTTAAAATAAGATAAGCTACCTCCTCAAATCTACAATATTCACAAAGATCTTGAGCAGCATAACCTCTGTAAGTTAAAGAGTTAATTTCAGGCATTACTTTTGAGACTTCTGTTTCGTCTACAACAATTCCTAATAAGCCTTTTTTAATATCATCACTCATTATTCGTGACCATCGGTGTTAAAGTTATAAATTTTTTCATCTAAACTATTATATTTCTCGTAATCCACAAGATCATATAAACGTTTTCTAGTTTGCATTTTATCAATAATGTTGTTTTGGTGTCCATTTGCATAAATGTCCCTCAAACCATCCTCAACGTTTTTCATTGCTAACCTTTGAGTTGTAACAGGATAAATAACGATGTTGTAACCCAGTTCTTCTAATTGTTTATAATTTAATAATTTAGTTTTTCCAAACTCAGTCATATTGGCTAACAAATAACACGATAATTCTTTTCTAACTTTTTCAAAATCCTTTTCATCATGAAGCGCCTCAGGAAAAATAATTTCTGCTCCGGCATCGATATAAGCCTTGCATCTCTCGATCATTTTATCAATTCCCTCTACACTTTTTGCATCGGATCTTGCAATAATCTTAAAATTTTCATCTTTTTTTGCAGAAACACATTCTTTAATTTTTTTCACCATTGCATCTGTGGATATCAATTCTTTATTATCTAGATGTCCACATCTTTTTCTTTCGATTTGATCTTCTAAATGAACTCCAGTAATTCCAAACTCTTCAAAAGTTTCTATAGTT
>CACJJV010000017.1 GCA_902593845.1 uncultured Pelagibacteraceae bacterium
TGATGCATTTGTAATTTGTATAACAAATCCATTAGATGTAATGGTAATGGCTTTTCAAAAATTCTCAGGCCTTTCACCAAATAAAGTAGTTGGCATGGCGGGTATATTAGATAGCTCCAGATTTAAGTTATTTTTATCTAAAGAATTTAGCGTCCCGGTTAAAGAAATAGAGGCAATGGTGATGGGTGGTCATGGTGATACAATGGTACCTCTTCCAAGATTTACTAAAGTTTCAGGAAAACCTTTATTAGATTTAGTTAAAGAAGGAAAAATTTCTCAAAAAAGATTAGAGGAAATAAATCAGAGAACTAGAGATGGTGGAGCTGAAATTGTAAAGTTTCTTGAAAAGGGTTCGGCTTTCTATGCCCCAGCAGCTTCAGGAGTTGAGATGGCTAAAGCTTATCTTAGAGATGAAAAAAAAATGCTTCCATGTGCTGCGTATTTGAATGGCGAATATGGTATCAAAGATATATATGCTGGAGTTCCAATTATAGTTGGAAAGAACGGTGTCGAAAAAATAGAGGAAATAAACTTAGATGAGAAAGAAAAATCTGAATTTCTTCATTCAATTGATGCAGTAAAAAAACTCTGGGAAGCAGCGTCTAAAATAGATCCAGATTTAAATAAATAATGAATATACACGAGCATCAGGCAAAACAAATTTTAAAAAAATTTGGTGCGATTGTACCAGAAGGTGTATTTGGTTTAACGGTTGAGGAACTTTTAAAGAAATGTAAGTCATTAAAAACAGAAAAATATGTTTTAAAAGCTCAAATTCATGCAGGTGGAAGAGGGAAAGCGGGAGGTGTTAAAATTCTGAATAATCTCGAAGAACTTGAGAAATCAGCCAAAGAGCTTTTAGGAAAAAAATTAATAACTCATCAGACAGGACCTGAAGGAAGAGAAGTTAAAAGATTATATGTTGAAGTTTCATCAGATATCGAGAAAGAATTTTATTTATCATGCTTGGTAGATAGAGCTACTTCAAAAATTGCTTTTATCTCTAGTGATCAAGGTGGAATGGACATTGAGGAAGTAGCAAGCAAATCACCTGACAAAATTTTGACAACTAAAGTAGAATTAAAAGAAGAAATTTCAAATGAGGCGTGTGAAAAGATTATTCAAATATTTAAATTAGAGAACAATCCAAAAATCGAGGCAATATCTTTAATTAAATCAATCTATAAGATGTTTGTTGAAACCGACGCTAATATGGTTGAAATAAACCCTTTAATACTCACAAAAGAAAAAAAAATTATTTGTTTAGATGCAAAGGTAAACTTTGATAGTAACGCTTTGTTTAGACATCCTGAAATTTTAGAACTTAGAGATTTGAATGAGGAAGATCCTACTGAAATTGAAGCTAGTAAACATGACCTAGCTTACATCAAATTAGATGGCAGCATTGGATGTATGGTTAATGGAGCTGGTTTAGCAATGGCCACTATGGATATAATAAAATTATATGGAGAAGAGCCAGCAAATTTTTTAGATGTTGGCGGGGGAGCATCAAAAGAAAAGGTCTCAGCGGCTTTCAAAATAATTTTGTCAGATAAAAATGTTAAAGGTATATTAATCAATATTTTTGGTGGCATAATGCGATGTGATGTTCTAGCTCAAGGCGTTGTAGATGCTGCAAAAGAAATGAAAATCAATGTTCCTTTGGTAGTCAGACTAGCTGGTACAAATTTTAAAGAAGGTAAAGAAATATTAGATAATTCAGGTTTAAAATTAATATCTGCTGAAAATTTAGATGACGCAGCCAAAAAAATTGTTGAGGCAATCAAGTAAATGTCAGTTTTAGTCAATAAAAATACTAGATTAATCTGTCAAGGATTTACAGGTTCCCATGGAACATTTCACTCTGAGCAAGCAATCAAATATGGAACAAATTTAGTAGGTGGAGTGACACCAAAAAAAGGTGGCCAAAAACATTTGGGCCTTCCAGTTTTTAATACAGTGAAAGAGGCAAGAGAATCCGAGGGAGCTAATGCAACTATGATATACGTCCCAGCTAAATTTGCAGCCTCAGCAATTATTGAAGCAATAGATGCATCTATAGAGCTAATTGTATGTATAACTGAGGGGATTCCCATTCAGGATATGTTAAAAGTTAAACAGAGATTGAATAATTCAAAAAGTAGACTGATTGGCCCCAACTGTCCAGGTGTCATAACTCCTGATGAGTGTAAAATTGGAATAATGCCTGGTAGCATTCATAAAAAAGGAACAGTTGGAATAGTTTCAAGATCAGGAACTTTAACTTATGAAGCAGTAGCTCAGACTACAGAAAATGGATTAGGACAATCAACTTGCATTGGAATTGGAGGTGATCCTATCAATGGTACAAATTTTATAGATTGTCTAGATCTATTTTTAAAAGATAAGGATACTCAATCAATTTTAATGATTGGTGAAATTGGAGGGACAGCTGAGGAAGAGGCTGCAGATTTCATTAAAAATCATAAAATAAAAAAACCAATCGTTGGATTTATAGCAGGCGTTACTGCCCCACCAGGACGAAGAATGGGTCATGCAGGAGCTATAATCTCAGGTGGTAAAGGTGGCGCGAAGGAAAAGATTAAAAAAATGGAGGATTGTGGAATAACCATGGCCAACTCTCCATCAAAGATTGGAAAAACATTATTAAATAAATTGTCTAATTGAAAAATTTCTTTCTAGGTCTATATTAACTAATAGCGATGTCATCTTCTAAAAATCTTGAATTTGAAAAGACTGCTTTTTTAAGCAGATCCAACAGTGCTTTTATTGAGGAGATGTATCTTAAGTTCGTTAATAATGATCCATCTTTGCCTGATAGCTGGAAAATATATTTTAATCAGATCGGTGATGAGGCAGACATAATTGTAAATGAAATCAATGGCCCATCCTGGAGTCCATCGAAAAAAGTATCAATCAAAAAATTACAAAATTTGAATAATGGTAACGAAAATCAAGGTGAATTAGTTTCAAAACAATCTAATGCAAATTCTATAAAAGCTGTTGCTATGATTAGATCTTACAGACAGAGAGGTCATTTGATTGCCAAATTAGATCCTTTAGGTCTTTTAAAGGCCGATTATTTAGAAGAACTCCATCCTGAGTCATATGGATTTAAGAGGGAGGAATATAATAATAAAATTTTTTTAGATGGAGTCATTAATAAACAATACTCTAGCATTTCTGAAATTTTAAAATTTTTAAGAGAAAAATATTGTGGATCCTTAGGTTTTGAATATATGCATATTTCAAATCCAACTGAAAGAAAATGGTTTAGAGACAGAGTTGAAAAAGCAGATGATTTTAAATTCACTCAGAATGGAAAAGAAGCCATTCTTAACAAATTAATTCAAGCTGAAGGTTTTGAAAAATTTTTACACACAAAATATGTTGGTACAAAAAGATTTGGTTTAGATGGAGGTGAAAGTTTAATCCCCGCCCTTGAGCAAATAATTAAAATTGGTGGTCAATCAAAAGTAAAAGAAGTTAAAATAGGAATGTCCCATAGAGGAAGATTGAACGTTTTAGCCAATGTTTTACAAAAATCTTATAAAAGAATTTTCAATGAATTTGCTGGAGAGATTAGTTCAAAATCAGAGGACGATACAGGAGATGTCAAATATCATTTAGGGGCTTCATCAAATAGAGAATTTGATGGAAATCAAGTGCATGTAAGTTTAACAGATAATCCATCACATCTTGAAGCGGTAAACCCTGTAGTTTTAGGACAGACAAGGGCTAAACAATATTTCCATAAGGATAGAGAGAGAAATAAAGTTATACCAATTTTGATTCATGGAGACGCAGCTTTTGCGGGACAAGGAGTTGTTGCAGAATGTTTTGCAATGTCTGGTCTTCCAGGACATAATACAGGTGGAACTATCCATATTATAGTGAACAACCAAATAGGATTTACTACAAGTCCAAGATTTGCAAGATCATCACCTTACCCTTCTGATGTTGCTAAAATGGTTGAAGCGCCAATCATCCATGTTAACGGTGATGATCCTGAGGCAGTTGTTTATGCTGCAAGAATAGCAACTGACTTTAGATTAAAATTTAACAGGGATGTACTTATAGACTTAATTTGTTATCGAAGATTTGGACATAATGAGGGGGATGAACCGTCTTTTACTCAACCATTAATGTATAAAAAAATCCGTTCACACCCTTCACCCATCAAAGTTTATGGTGAAAAATTAATAAATGAAGGATCAATTACTGATGATTATTTTAAAAAATCTATAAAAGAATTTAAGGAATTACTTGATGATCAATATAAGAATGCAAAAAATTATAAGCCTAAAATTGAATGGTTTGAGGGTACATGGTCAAGATATAAACCAGCGAGAGGAAAAGATAAAAGAGGCGTCACGGGTTATGATATTAAAAAATTGAAAAATATTTCTGAAAAAATAAATACAATACCTAAAGAAATTAACATTCATAAAACTATCGCTAAAGTCTTAGAAAATAGAAAATCAAACGTTAATAATGAGGAAAAAATTGATTGGTCCACAGCTGAAGCTTTGGCGTTTGGATCTTTGTTAGAGGAAGGTTACCCAGTACGATTGGTTGGTCAGGACTCAGGAAGAGGTACATTTAGTCAAAGACATTCAGTATTAAGAAATCAAATAGATAATTCTAGATATGTTCCGTTAAATAAAATATCTAAAAATCAAAAGAATTTTGAAATTGTAGATAGTTTTTTATCTGAATTAGCTGTTTTAGGCTTTGAATACGGTTATAGTTTAGTTGAACCTAACACACTTACAATTTGGGAAGCTCAATTTGGAGATTTTGCTAATGGCGCTCAAGTGGTAATAGATCAATTTATTGCTTCAGGAGAAAGAAAATGGTCAAGAGCTTCTGGATTAGTTATGTTATTACCTCACGGCTATGAAGGTCAAGGTCCTGAGCATTCTTCTGCTAGGTTAGAAAGATTTTTACAGTTATGTTCAAATGACAATATGCAGGTAATGAATTGTACAACACCTGCAAACTATTTTCATGCACTAAGAAGACAAATGCATAGAGATTTCAGAAAACCTTTAATTATAATGACTCCCAAATCTTTACTAAGACATAAACATTGTGTTTCAAGCTTAAGCGATTTTAGTAAAAAAAATACATTTCATAGAGTTTTATGGGATCATGCAATAGATCCAAAGGTAAAAGGTTTTATCAAATTGAAAAAAAAGGAAAAAATTAAAAAAGTAATTTTATGTTCAGGAAAAATTTATTTTGATTTGCTTGAGGCTAGAGAAAAATTTAAAAGAGATGATTTGATATTTTATAGAATCGAGCAACTTTATCCTTTTCCAGCTAAGGCACTTGCAAAAGAGCTAAAACCTTATGCTAAAAAAGCTAAATTTTATTGGTGTCAGGAAGAGCCAAAAAATATGGGAGCATGGTTTTCTGCTAGAGATTATATCCAATGGACATTAGATAATATAAAGGCTAATAATAAAAAGATTTCTTATATTGGAAGAAGTCCAGATGCGTCACCAGCTACCGGTTATGCAAAAAGACACATTTCACAACAACAAGAAATTATTAAGAAGGTTTTTGAATAATTTAAAATGAGTGAAAAAATATTAGTTCCAGTTTTAGGTGAAAGTATTACAGAAGCTACAGTATCTAAGTGGTTAAAAAATAAAGGCGAAACGGTTGATGCAGATGAGCCAATTGTTGAATTAGAAACTGACAAAGTTAATTTAGAAGTACCGTCTCCTGTTACTGGAAAATTAATTGAAATTAACTCCAAAGATGGTTCAACTGTTAAAGTGGGTGAAATTTTAGGTTTAGTTACTGAAATTGAAGGTGAAGTTAAAAAATCAAATAAAATAGAGAAAATCCAGCCCTCAAATTTCCAAAAAAATGATGAGATTAAAGAAAAAGACAATGTAATCAAGTTAGATCCAATTAAAGAACAAGCGGATTTGGGTATAATTGAAGAAGAGAATAATGATAACGATTTAAAAGAGGAGCCACTTGTTTTAACAGAAGAAATTAGAAATATTCACATAGAGGAAAATTCTTCCGAGGAAAGTCAAACATTATCTCCAGCTGTAAGAAAAATGGTAAATGAAAATAATATTGATGTTAAGTCAGTAAAAGGATCTGGGAAAGATGGACGAATACTAAAAGGTGATCTAATAAGCTTGATGGGAGTTAATCCTCCACCTTCAGAGAGAAAAATTAAATATGGTCAAGAAGAGCGTATTAAAATGACTAGGTTAAGGCAAACTATAGCTAAAAGACTAAAACAAGCCCAAGAGAATGCAGCTTTACTTACTACTTTTAATGAAGTCGACATGACAAATATAATTAACATGAGAAAAGACAACCAAGAGGATTTTCAAAGTCGATATGGTATTAAGCTTGGCTTCATGTCATTTTTTGTTAAGGCTTGTATAGTGGCCTTAAAAAATTTTCCAGCTGTCAATGCTGAAATAGATGGAGACACAATTGTTTACAAAAATTATTATAATATAAGTTTTGCTGTTGGAACAGATAAAGGTCTTGTAGTTCCAGTTTTAAAGAATGCAGATGAATTATCTTTTGCAGATATTGAAAAAAATATAAAAGAAATTTCTGAAAAAGCAAAAGACGGTAAGCTTGTAATAGAAGATCTCCAAGGAGGTACTTTTACAATTAGCAATGGTGGAGTTTATGGGTCAATGCTTTCAACTCCAATTCTAAACTTACCTCAATCTGGAGTATTAGGGATGCATAATATTGTTGATAGACCTATTGTAGTGGATGGTGAAATCAAGATAAGACCAGTAATGTATTTAGCTTTATCTTATGATCATAGGATTATTGATGGTAAAGAGTCTGTATCATTTCTTAAAATGATAAAAGAAAGTCTTGAGGACCCTAGAAGGTTATTTTTGGATATTTAAGATGTCAGAAAAATTTCAAGCAGTAGTTATAGGAGGTGGCCCAGGAGGTTATGTTTGCGCAATTAGACTTGCCCAATTAGGTTTAAAAACTGCATGTATAGAGTCCAGGGGATCTCTAGGTGGTACATGCCTAAATATTGGTTGTATCCCTTCAAAAAGTTTACTTAACTTGTCTGAGGAATTTCACAAAGTTAAAGGTTTGGCAAATAAAGGTATTGAAATAGGAGAAGTAAAACTAAATCTTGATAAAATGATGAAGAGCAAGGACAAAGCAGTCACTGTTCTTACAAAAGGCGTAGAATTTCTTCTAAAAAAAAACAAAGTTACCTATTTTAAAGGTCATGGAAGTTTTAAATCAAAAAATGAAATCTTAATAAAAGATGATCAAAAAAAAGAAACAATAATTCAAACTGAAAAAACAGTTATAGCCACAGGATCTGTACCAGTATCTCTACCGGGCATCGAAATAGATGAAAAAATAATAGTTTCATCAACTGGAGCTTTAAAATTAGAAAAAGTGCCCAATAAAATGGTTGTTGTTGGTGGAGGTTATATCGGCTTAGAGATGGGATCAGTATGGTCAAGACTTGGTGCGAAAGTAGAAGTTGTTGAGTTTTTGGATCATATAACACCTGGTATGGATAAAGAAATTTCATCTGAGTTTATGAAAATTCTTAAAAAGCAAGGAATGAAGTTTAATATGCAAAATAAAGTTGAAACAATTCAAAAAAATAATTCAGGTGCAGTGGTCTCAACAATTGATAAAGATGGAAATAAAAATAATTTTGAATGTGATGTAGTTTTAATTTCAGTTGGTAGAAAGCCAAATACAGATGGTTTAAATTTAAAAAATGCCGGGGTGAGTTTAGATGAAAAAAATAGAATAAAAACTGATAAGAAATTTAAAACAAATATTGAAAATATTTATGCAATAGGTGATGTGATTGTTGGACCCATGCTTGCACATAAGGCTGAAGATGAGGGTATAGCAGTTGCAGAAAATATTGTAGGTCAATCAGGTCATGTAAACTATGATACAATTCCAGGTGTGGTGTATACCTCACCAGAGGTTGCCTCAATTGGGAAAACAGAGGAGCAATTAAAAGAATTAAATAAAAGTTACAAGGTTGGTAAATTTTCATTCATGGCCAACTCTAGAGCTAAAGCTATAGATGATGCAGAAGGTTTTGTAAAAATTCTTGCAGATGCTGAGACAGATAAAGTTTTAGGCGCACATATAATTGGCCCTCATGCTGGAGAATTAATTGCTGAAATCGGTGTTGCAATGGAATTTGGTGCAAGCGCCGAGGATATAGCAAGAACCTGCCATGCTCACCCAACTTTTTCTGAAGCTGTCAAAGAAGCTGCGTTATCAGTGGATAAAAGAGCAATACACTCTTAATTTTTTTTCATATTATAAAAATATGAAATACCCGATTCTACTACCTAATATTTTTAATCATCCTTTTACTTATGAAAGTGAAATTAGTCTTAAGGTTGGTGAATTTGTTCTAGTCCCTTTTGGAAAATCTAAAATAACAGGTGTGGTATGGGATGAATTTGAAAAAAACGACAATAAGAAATTCAAAATAAAAAGTATCCTCAAAAAATTAGACGTAACTCCCCTAAAAAAAAATACAATAAATTTTTTGAATTGGTTTGCTGAGTATAATTTAATACCAAAAGGAATGGCGTTAAAACTTGTTTTATTAAGCAGTAATGCAATAGAAAAAATGGAAAAAAAAATTTATGGACCTTTTAATAATAAGATAAAAAAAAATTCCTTTAAATTATCTATCAATCAAAATAGATCCTTAGAGAAAATGAGTTATTCAAATCAAAAATTTAGAGTTCATGTTTTACAAGGAACAACAGGATCGGGTAAAACTTTAGTTTATTTTGAAGCGCTAAAATCTTTAATAGAGAAGGGTTTTCAATCGTTAATTCTTTTACCAGAAATAGGTTTGACTAGTCAGTTTGAGCAAAAATTTTTAGAATATTTCGGATTTAATCCAGCAATTTGGCACTCTGGTATCTCAAAAAAGAAAAAAGAAATAATTTGGAGTGGCATTTCCTGCGGTGAAATTAAAGTTATCATTGGTGCAAGATCTTCTTTATTTTTGCCGTTTAAAAATTTAGGTATAATAATTGTTGATGAAGAGCATGATCAATCATTCAAACAGGATGAAGGTGTTACATATAATGCACGAGATATGGCAATTTCAAGAGCATCTTTTGAAAACATTCCTGTCAACTTGATTACAGCTGTTCCTTCCATAGAAACTTTTGAAAATATTAAAAAGGGAAAATATGAAGTCTCTAGACTAAGTGAAAGGTATAGAAATGCTGCACTACCTAATTATGAAATCATTAATTTAAATAATACAAAACTTGAAAAGCAATCATGGTTATCAGCGAAAATAATTGAAAAAGTTAATCTACATCTTGAAAAAAAAGATCAAGTTTTATTTTTTTTGAATAGAAGAGGTTTTTCGCCTAACGCATTATGTAACAAATGTTTTTCAAGCTTCACATGCCCAAATTGTACAATAAATTTAGTTTATCATAAGAATAAAAATAATTTGATATGTCATTATTGTGGTTTCAAAGCACAGTTAAAAAGAAATTGTAAGAAAGGTGATAATTGTGAATTTGTCTTTAGCGGACCAGGTGTTGAAAGAATTTCTGAGGAAGTTAAAAGAAAGTTTCCTGGTAAAAAAATTGATATTTTCTCAAGTGATACGATGAATAAAAAAGACTCAAAACAAAAAATTAGAAAAATAATTAATAACGAAATTCAGATTTTAGTAGGAACCCAATTAATATCAAAAGGTTTTCATTTTCCTCACTTGAATTGTATTGTTGTTGTAGATATTGATCTTTCATCTCATGGTCACGATCTAAGAGGGGCTGAAAAGAATTTACAACTTTATCATCAGCTTTCAGGAAGGGCTGGTAGAACTGGAAAACCAGCGACAGTTTATTTTCAAACCTATGAAAATAATTCTAAAATGATCTCTGAAATAACAAATGAAAATCCAGATATCTTTTTAGAAAGAGAGCTAGAAATAAGAAAAAAAAATAAACTTCCTCCTTATCAAAGATTTATTTCCTTAATCCTCACAGGAGAAAATGAAAAAAAATTAGAAAAAGAAGCTCTTAATTTCAAGAATTTTATTGCAAACAAAATTAACG
>CACJJV010000018.1 GCA_902593845.1 uncultured Pelagibacteraceae bacterium
GCAGAGGAAGTTGCTGGTGCTATTTATCCTGGTGCTGGATCTAGTGAAGGCTTGTTGGTAATACTTGCTATTATCATATGGGTTGGCTGGCATGTTTTAACTGCTAAATCTGAGAGTGATGAGCTCGAAAGATTAGCAAGGAAAAGACATGGTCCAAATGACCATAAAAGTAATATTACTGATTGGTAATTAGATTAAAAAATTTGGGCGCTACAACTTTTGTGGCGCCCTTTTTTTGTCATATGTCAGAAGAGAACAAAGATAACGAGGAACTTAGACCAAGTAAGATGAGAGGCGTTGCTTTTCCAAAAGCAAAGTATGGAGCAATATTAGCCGTAATTATAATTATTGTTGTAAATTTAATTTTTTATAAAGAAACAATTTTATCTTTTTTGAAATAATTGTGTTAACTTAAGTTATGCCAAAAAATTTATTCAAAATTGCTAAAGAAAAAAAAATTAAATATTTTTTGATAAGTTTTGTTGATTTATTTGGAGTGCTTAGATCAAAACTAGTACCAGCACATGCAATAAAAGATATGCAAGAAACCGGTGCAGGATTTGCAGGGTTTGCTGCTTGGTTAGATATGACTCCTGCAGACTCAGACATGTTTGGAATTCCAGATCCAGATAGTTTAATCCAATTACCTTGGAACAAAGAAGTTGGTTGGCTTGCATCAGATCTTTGGATGAATGGAAAACCTGTAGATGCCTCTCCAAGAATAATGTTGAAGAAACAAATTAAAAAACTCTCAAAACAAGGATTGACTATGAAGTCTGGTGTAGAGTGTGAGTATTTTTTAATATCACCTGATGGAGACTCCATTGCTGACCCAAGGGATACTCAATCAAAACCTTGCTATGATCAATCTGCTCTAATGAGAAGGTACGATTTAATTAAAGAAATTTGTGACTGTATGATTGAAATGGGATGGGGTCCTTATCAAAATGATCACGAGGACGCTAATGGTCAATTTGAAATGAATTGGGATTACTCTGATTGTTTAAAGACAGCAGACAGACATACGTTTTTTAAGTACATGGTAAAAACTATTGCTGAAAAACATGGTCTAAGAGCTACGTTTATGCCCAAACCATTTGAGAATTTAACTGGAAATGGTTGTCATGCCCATGTTTCAGTTTGGGATGGAAAGAAAAATAAATTTTTGGACAAGTCTAATAACTTAGGTCTTAGTAAAATGGCATATAATTTTTTAGGTGGAATAATGAAACATGCTTCATCTTTATCTGCTTTTTTTAATCCTACAATAAATAGTTATAGAAGAATTAATGCACCACCAACAAAGTCAGGTGCATCATGGTCACCAAGTAGTATTTCTTACACTGGTAATAACAGAACTCATATGATTAGAATTCCCGATCCAGGAAGATTTGAATTGAGATTAATGGATGGATCGGCCAACCCTTATTTACTTCAAGCAAGTGTTCTCGCAGCTGGAATAAATGGTATTAAAAACAAAATAGATCCTGGAAAACCTCTTAATTGTAATATGTATGAAGATTTTGCAAAATATCCAAATCTGCCAAAACTGCCTGATGAGTTAGATCAATCATTGAGCCAATTAAAACAAAATAAAGAAATGAATGATGCTTTTGGTGCTGATGTAATCAATAGCTATATAAAACTTAGAAGCACAGAAATAAAAGAATTTAACAATATAGAAAGATTTGATAAATCAAAACCTATAACCAAATGGGAAAGACAAAATACTCTAGATTGTTAAAGTGAAGAGTTTAAAAAATCTCAAAAGCTGGAAATATAAAAAATTATTAAAAAATAATCGTTATAATTTTAAAAGAAGTTATGTTTTAAAATATCTTCCTTCTGCATTAATCACTAATGCTTTTAAATCAATTTCCAGTTGGAAAAATTATAAAGCAACTCCTCTTTTATCACTTGATAAATTAAAGAAAAATTTGAAACTGAATAATATATTTTATAAGGATGAGTCTAAAAGATTTCATTTAAAGTCGTTTAAAGCATTGGGGGGAGCATACGCAGTAGAGAGAATATCTAAAGGAAAAAAAAATATTGTTATTTCATCAGCAACAGCTGGCAATCATGGTAGATCAGTTGCTTGGGGAGCAAAAAGATTAAATTTAAAGTGTAAAATTTTTGTAAGTCAATATGTAAGCCAAACAAGAGTTCGTGAAATTGAGAAATTTGGCGCTGAGGTAATAAGGGTTAAGGGAAATTATGAAAATTCTTTGGAGGAATGTAAAAGACTTTCAAAAAAGAATAATTGGCAAATTGTTCAGGATGTCTCTACCAAAAACTATAAATATGTTCCTCAACTTACAATGGCTGGATATTCTATTATGATAAAGGAAATATCTAAACAAACAAACCATTATATAACTCACATATTTGTTCAAGCTGGTGTTGGAGGATTAGCAGCAGGTGTAGTTGCTGGGGTCGCAAAATATTTTAAAAGAATTCCAAGAATAATTGTTGTTGAACCCGATAGAGCTGATTGTGTTCTTCAGAGTGTTAAAGCAGATAAAATGAAAAAAATAAAAATAAAAAAAGAAAGTATTATGGGTGGGATGTCATGTAATGAAATGTCACTTGTCCCATGGCAAATACTTAAAAAAACTTCTAACTATTGTGTATCTGTTACTGATAATAATGTTGCTAAAACGACCGCGATGTTAAAAGATAGAAAACTAAGTAAAGTTTCAATCATAGGGGGTGAATGTGCAACCCCTGGAGTTATTGCTCTTATAGGTTTAGCTAACAATTTTAAAGCACGAAAATCGCTGAATTTAAACGAAGACTCAAACATTCTTGTCATTGGATGCGAAGGAAATGCAGATGTTAAACTTTACAAACAGCTGCTATCTAAAGGTAGAAAATAATATTTATATGACAAAAAACGCAATAGCTTGGATAAGGGAAGACTTTAGAATCGAACATAATCCTGCTCTCTCATATGCCACACAAAATCATGAAAATGTTATTGCTTTATTTATTTATAACAAAGCCGATTTTGATCACAAAAGAGAAGCACAAAAGTGGTGGTTGTTTAAATCTTTAGAAATATTTAAATCTGAATTATCTAAATACAAAATAAATCTCCAAGTATTAGCAGGTGATGAACTAGATATATTTTCTAAAATTAAAAAAAAAGATGACGTTTCAATATATTGGAATAAAATTTACGAACCTGATGTAATTGCAAAAGGAAAAAAAATTAGAGATGTTTTCTTAAAAAACGAAGTTGAATTTAAATATTTTAAAGGAAATATTTTAAATGAGTTTCAAGAAGTTACTAAAAATGATGGAACACCCTTTAAAGTATTCACCCCTTTCTGGAGAAATGCTGAACAAAAATATTTAGGTTTACCACCAAGTAAAAATTATATTGTAAAGAAAAAAACGAAAGTAATATCTTTCTTCAAAAATTGTGTTGAGCCAAAAAGTATTTTACCAAAAAAAAATTGGTATAAGAAATTTGAGAATTATTGGAAAGTATCAGAAAATGACTCAAAAAAAGTTCTGAGCAGTTTGATTAATGATAAAATTAAAGAATACGGTTCGGCCAGAGATTTTCCTTCTATAGAGGGCACATCAAAGTTATCTCCTTATATAAAGCATGGACAAATACATGTAAGCACGATTTGGAAAAAATGTAACGAAATTAAATCTAAAGGTATTGGTTATAGAAAATATATCAACGAACTAGGTTGGCGTGAGTTCTCTCATAGTTTGATTAATTATTTTCCTGAGTTTTTAAAAGGAAATTACAGAAAAGAATTTGATAAATTTCCTTGGGTAAAAAACGAAAAATTTTTGAAAGCATGGAAATCGGGGATGACTGGTTATCCGATTGTTGATGCTGGAATGAGAGAGTTATATGAAACGGGTTGGATGCATAACAGAATAAGAATGGTAGTTGGTTCTTTTCTAGTAAAACATTTAAGAATTAATTGGACCGAAGGTGAAAAACATTTTAGAAATTGTTTACTTGATTTTAATAAAGCCAATAATGTAGCTCAGTGGCAATGGGTTGCAGGTTGTGGAGCAGATGCAGCTCCATACTTCAGAATTTTTAATCCTATTCTTCAAGGTGAAAAATTTGACAAAGAGGGAAAATATGTAAAAAAATGGATACCAGAATTAAGCAAAGTTCCTCAAAAATTTATTCACAAACCTTGGGAAATGGAGATGAAATATCAACAAGCAATAAATACTATTATAGGAAAAGATTATCCAAAACCGATAGTGATACATGAAGAAGCAAGAGCTTCTGCACTTAAAGCTTTTCAAAGTTTAAAAAAAAATTAAACTTCTCCTAAAAAATGATGAATGATGGTTCTTGTTTGTGGGTTTAATCTGTGCTCAAATAAATAAATACCCTGCCAAGTTCCAAGTAATAATTCTCCATTTTCAACACTAAGAGAAATTTGATTATTAGTTAAGCTGGATTTTATATGCGCAGGCATATCGTCTTCACCTTCAGTTGTATGAATATATAATTTGTTGTCCATTGGAGCTATTTTATTAAAATAGTTGATTAAGTCAGTTTGGACATCAGGGTCTGCATTTTCTTGAATTATTAAAGAGGCACTAGTGTGCTGAATACTTAAATTAAGTATACCATTTTTAAATTTATTTTTTTTGATCCAATTAATTGTTTCATCAGTGAATTCGTATAATTTTTGTCCATTGGTATTCATTTTAAAATTATTGAATTTTTGTATCATAAATTAAAGTTTGAGGATGTTAGTTCATAAAGACGGCTAATTGTACGATTAAATGGTTCTTTCAATGATTTAGATGACGTCATTTCATCTAGATTTTGTTTAGCGGTGACAGCAATTGGTATTTTCTTGTCATAAACTATATCAATTAAGGTTATGAAACGCTGTTGTTGATTAGAGTTTATGTCATCAAACTTTGGTATTTTATCAATAACCATAAATTTAGATACTTTAGCTATTTCAAGGTAATCCTCAGCTCCCAAGTTTTTGTCACATAACTCATCAAATGTTAATCTTACAACTCCTTCATAGAATTCTTTAATTTGAAATTCTCTCCCTTTAATATCAATACTCAGATTAGTTTTTTTTTTATTCTTTGAAATAATTCTAAAGAATTTATTCATTTTAAAATTACTTTCTTGGTTTAGTGGGAAGAAATATCTATCGTTTTGATTTTCTTTTGATTTTCTATAATCATCTTCAATTATAAGCTCATGTTCGATAGTCTTTTTTTTCATGATCTCAATGAAAGGTTTGAACTGATCTCGTTGGAGACCATCCTTATATAAATCAGAAATTTTAATATTAGAGGTGACAATTATTTTTATATTCTCACTAAATATTTTATCAAATAATTTACCTAGTATCATAGCATCTACTATATTAGTAACTTGAAACTCATCAAAATAAATTAACAAAGCTTTTGATTTTAAGTCTTTGACAAATAAATTAATAATATTTTCGTCTCTCTTATTCTTATTTTCATGGACAAAATCATGAAAATTTAACATAAACTCATTAAAGTGAAGTCTTAGTTTTTTTTTAGAAATAAGATCATAAAAAAAATCTAATATCATTGTTTTTCCGACACCAACACCCCCTTGAAGATAAAAACCTTTTTTATAATTTTCTTTTTTAAAAATATTGAAAATCGAAGAATGAAAATTTTTATTATAAAAATCTTGCAGTAATTTAATTGTCGTAATTTGGTTTTGATTAATTTCTAAATTTTTTGAATTACAAAACGATCTAAATTTTTCCTCTAGATTTTTGGACATCAATTTTTTTTTGATTTAAAATCAATACCATATTCTGATCTTGGACCTTTCCTTAAACCAAATGGACCAGAAATAAAAATTGTCATAGGTTTAGTTCCGGGCTCCAAATCAACTCTGTGATGTGCATTAGCAGATCTAAATCCAATATAGCCAGGTTTTCTCCAAAATTTTCCTTCTTTAGTTGTTTCCCAATAACCGCCTCTTATCACAATCGTAATATATGGGAAAAGATGATTGTGTACTCCTTCACCGTGATCATCAGCTAACATTTCATGAATAAGTATATTAAACGGAAACCATTTTGGTCTGTGTCTGAAGATTAAATAATATCTATTCATCCAAGGTTTCGCTAAATCAAATCTTGGATGTGAGGGTCCTCTATCTAGAACAACTTTTTTTCTACCTAACTTATCTAATAATTTCAAAAACATTAATTTAATTTAATTATAGCATTATCTTTTGCTAAATATAGATTTTGGTTAGAAACAAAAGGGCGTGAAATTTTATCCTTATCGATTTTTAATGTTGAAATAGTTTTGCCAGATTTTATATCAATCACTAATAATCTTCCTATATTTGTAGATAAATATATATTTTTAAGACCGACGATAAATCCAGTCGGTAGAATCTCTTTTCTTTTTTTAGGTTTAAAATTATTAAATACATCGGTAACCTTAATAATATTTCCTGTAATTTTATCTATCACAATTAAATAACCCTCAAGAGAAACTGAGATTATAAAATTTTCCACTACGGTAGGTCTTAAATTTGAATTTATACTGTTCTCCCAATTGAAGCTGCCAGATTTGATATCAATGGAAAAAAATTGATTTTTATTGTTTGAGAA
>CACJJV010000019.1 GCA_902593845.1 uncultured Pelagibacteraceae bacterium
TGGTTTAAAAAAGAAACTGCAAATACAGCAGCTATTAAGGCGTTTGTTGTAAATAGAGTCGGAGATTTTGGTTTTGCTCTTGGTATTTTTTTGATTTTTTATTTATTTGGTACCACAAATTACACAGAAGTTTTTAATCAAATCCCAACAGTCGTAGATGAAAAACTTAACTTTTTAGGTATTCAGATTAATGCTGTAGATTTAATTTGCATATTATTATTCATTGGTGCAATGGGTAAATCAGCTCAAATTTTTTTACATACTTGGTTACCAGATGCAATGGAAGGTCCAACACCTGTTTCAGCCTTGATCCACGCAGCCACTATGGTTACCGCTGGAGTTTTTCTAGTCGTAAGATGTTCACCAATATTTGAATATTCAGAGTTAGCTTTAAACATTGTCACCGTAGTAGGTATGAGCACCGCTTTTTTTGCGGCGACTGTAGCTTTAGTTCAAACAGATATAAAAAAGATCATAGCTTATTCCACATGTAGTCAATTAGGTTATATGTTTTTTGCTGCTGGTGTAGGCGCATATAATGTTGCAATGTTTCATCTATTTACTCATGCATTTTTTAAAGCATTACTATTTCTAGGATCAGGATCTGTTATTCATGCATTTAAAGATGAGCAAAATATAAACAATATGGGAGGAGTATGGAGAAAATTGCCTTACACTTATGCTTTAATGATAATTGGAACTTTGGCATTAACAGGCTTTCCTTTACTATCCGGTTTTTATTCTAAGGATGCAATTATAGAATTTGCATATTTAAGTGGTACTACAACAGGGTACTATGCAGCTGGTATTGGAATATTTACGGCTTTTTTAACATCAATCTATTCGTGGAGACTGATGTTTAAAACTTTTCATGGTCAATATAACAACAAGGAACTCAATATTGAGGAGACACATGAGTCTCCTCTGGTTATGTTAATACCTCTGATAATATTATCTATTGGAGCAATTTTTGCTGGATTTATTTTTAAAGATTTATTTATTGGTAATGAGGGAATTAATAATTTTTGGAATAAATCGATTTTCTTTTTAGAACCATTAAGCACTGATCACCCGCCATTGTGGTTTTTAGTATTAACCCCAACATTAGTAACTTTATCTATACCACTCGCTTATTATTTATTCGTAAAAAATAAGAATTTTTCAGCTCAACTAGTCAGCATTAATGAGCCACTATATAAATTTTTGTTAAACAAATGGTATTTTGATGAAATTTACGAAACATTATTTGTAAAATCTTCGAAAAAATTTGGTTTATTTTTATGGAAATTTTTTGATGTTAAAGTTATCGATGGCTTTGGACCTGATGGTATTTCTGGGATAATTAAAAAATTTTCTATCAAAGCTAATAAATTCCAGAGTGGTTATATTTATCAATATGCATTTATAATGTTACTCGGTTTTTCTGCTTTTTTAACTTTCTTAATTGTAAAATAATGAATTTACCAATTCTTTCCTCATTAATACTTTTACCTTCCATTGGAGCACTCTTTTTATTTTTTACAAAAAGTAAAAGTGAAAATAAGATTACTGTAAAATATGTTGCCTTATTTACATCTCTAGTAAACTTTTTTTTATCTATTTATTTATGGTTTTTATTTGACCAAACAACCTCTGCTTTCCAGTTTGTTGAAGATAGAATTTGGATCAAAGGTTTAATTAATTACAAAGTGGGAGTTGATGGAATATCAATACTTTTTATAATTCTTACAACATTTATTACACCTCTATGTATAATTTCAGTTAATAATTCAGTCACGAAAAGATTAAATGAATTTTTAATAGCTATCCTTGTTATGGAAACTTTCATGATAGGTGTTTTTTGTTCTCTAGATCTTGTTGTTTTTTACTTATTTTTTGAGGCTGGATTAATCCCAATGTTTTTAATTATTGGAATTTGGGGTGGAGCTAGAAGAGTTTATTCTGCTTTTAAGTTTTTTTTATTCACTCTTTTGGGATCAGTTCTAATGCTGGTGGCAATAATTTCAATTTATTGGATCACAGGTACCACAGATGTCGTTCAACTTTACGAATTAGGTATAGATACGAAATATCAAAATTTACTGTGGTTAGCTTTTTTTAGTTCATTTGCAGTAAAGACTCCAATGTGGCCAGTTCATACATGGCTTCCAGATGCACATGTTGAAGCTCCAACAGCAGGATCGGTGTTGTTAGCTGCTATTTTACTTAAAATGGCAGGCTATGGATTTATAAGATTTTCTTTGGGATTATTTCCCTTCGCTTCAGAAGTTTTTACCCCTTTAATTTACACATTAAGTGTTATTGCAATTATTTTCACGTCGTTAATAGCTTTAATGCAAGAGGACATGAAGAAATTAATAGCATATTCTTCTGTAGCACATATGGGATTTGTTACTTTAGGAATATTTACAATCCAACAGCAAGGTATTGAAGGAAGTATAATTCAAATGATCAGCCACGGATTAGTATCGGCAGCTTTGTTTTTATGTGTTGGCGTCGTTTATGATCGAATGCACTCTAGATTGATCGCAACCTATGGAGGTATTGTTACCATTATACCCAAATATGCTATTTTATTTATGGTATTTACTTTAGCTGCTTTAGGATTACCAGGAACAAGTGGGTTTGTTGGCGAATTTTTAATTTTAATGGCTGCTTTTAAAGATAATTTTTTAGTAGCAGTTTTAGCTAGTTTAGGAGTTATCATTGGAGCAGCATATATGCTTTGGTTGTACAAAAGAGTTATTTTTGGAAAACTAATAAACTCTGAGTTAAAAAAAATGATTGATTTAAATAAATCAGAGGCATTCACGCTCACCTGTTTAGCTATACCAACTTTATATTTCGGTTTTTATCCAGAACCATTAATTAACACTATTGAAGTTTCAATAAGAGATTTAATAGATACATATAACTTTAGTGTGGCAAGCAAACAATGAATAATATTGAATTAATATTTCCAGAAATTTTTATCTCATTATCAATAATGTTTTTACTTATCTTAGGGGTTTTTAAAAAAGATAGTTCAAAAATAATTCATAATATTTCATTATTAATTTTATTAATTACAGCAGTCATTACATTTAATGAAACTTTAAGTATTAATCCGACAACTCTATTTAATGAGAGTATTATCATTGATTATTTGTCATCATTCATGAAGATTATAACTTTATTGGCTGCTTTTGTAGTTTTGCTAATTTCATCAAATTATTTAAGAACTTTTAAAATTTTCAAAATTGAATATCCAATTTTAATTCTAAGTTCTGTATTGGGCATGATGATTATGATTAGCTCTAATGATCTAATTGTTTTCTATATGGGGTTAGAGCTTCAGTCATTAGCCTTGTATGTTTTGGCAACATTTAATAGAGATCAATTAAAATCATCTGAAGCAGGATTAAAATATTTTGTTTTAAGTGCATTATCCTCAGGTTTATTATTGTACGGTTGTTCTTTGATTTATGGTTTTACAGGTTCAACAAATTTTAATTTTATTTCAACCCAATTTAATACATATGAATATGCTATTACTTTTGGAATAGTTTTTATTTTGGTGGGTTTAGCGTTTAAAATTTCTGCTGTACCTTTTCATATGTGGGCTCCAGACGTGTATGAAGGGTCGCCAACATCAGTAACATTATTTTTTACAATGGTTCCTAAAATAGCAGCGTTAACTGTGTTTATAAGATTTTTATATGTTCCTTTTTTAAATCTGATTGATCAGTGGCAAATGATTTTAGTTTTTTTATCAATCGCATCCATGCTATTTGGTGCGATAGCAGCAATAGGACAAAAAAATCTTAAAAGACTTATAGCTTATAGCTCTATTAGTCATATTGGATATGCATTAGCAGGTTTAGCAACTGGGTCTAATGAAGGGATACAAAGCTCAGTTATCTATATGACTATTTATATTATCATGAACTTAGGTTTTTTTTCATGTTTGTTAATGATGAAAAGAAACAATATTTATTACGAACAAATAGATGATTTATCAGGATTATCAAAAAATCATCCCTTGCTTTCAATTTCATTATTGATAATTCTATTTTCTCTAGCCGGAATACCACCACTAGCAGGTTTTTTTGCAAAATTTTATATTTTTAAATCTGTCATTGAACAGTCAATGTATTTTTTAGCTATTGTTGGACTATTATCAACAGTAGTAGCAGCGTTTTATTACTTGCGAATTATTAAGATAATGTATTTTGATGAGGAAAAAGATAGTTACGACAAAGATCATAACCTTTGGTTGAAGTTATCTTTAACAGTTTCTACAATACTAATTTTAATGTACTTTATTTTTCCTAGTGAATTGATTGATGTAGTTTCAAAAATCAATATAATTTAATGAAATTTAAAATATTTAGATTTAATAAAGTAAAAAGTACCAACAATACCGCAATAAGAATAATCAAAAATTATAATTATGATTTTGGTATGATCTTATCTGATTTGCAAGTTAATGGTAGAGGCCAATATGGAAAAAAATGGGTTTCCTATAAAGGAAATTTATTTGTAAGTTTTTTTTATAATCTTAAAAACTTTAAGATATCTCTAAATAAATTAACTAAAATTAATTGTTTAATAGTTAAAAAATGTATTTCACAATATTATAAAAAAAAGATCCATTTTAAAAAACCTAATGATCTTTTAATCCAAAAAAAAAAGATATGTGGAATATTACAAGAAAAAGTGAATAAATTTAATAATACTTATTTGATTGTTGGTATAGGAGTAAATTTAATAAAAAGTCCCTTTATAAGAAACTATCCAACTACTCATTTAAGAGAGCTTACAAACAAAGATATATCAAAAAAAAAATTTGAATTAAAACTAAAAAAGATTTTTGAAAACAATTTAAAGAGATTAATTAAAAAAAGAGTATAAATATAAATATGCTAATTTTAGGAGATATTGGAAATTCAGTAACTAAATTATTTTTAGTTAATCCTAAAGATAAGATCTTAAAAAAAATAAGTTTACCATCAAAATCAATAACAAACTCAATTCTTAATAAAAAATTTAAAATTTTAACAAAAGACTTTAAGAATATTGAAAAGATATTATTTTGTAGCGTTGTCCCAAAAACTTTTAACTTTATTAAAAGATTTATATCAAAAAAAACTAAAGTTAAGTGTTATGAAATAAAAGATCTCAATTTAAAATCTATTCTAAATATAAAAGCAAACTTTAAACAAGTTGGCTCTGATAGACTGGCGAATGCAATAAGTTTAATGAGTCCTAAGAAAAATTTCATCATTTTAGATTTTGGCACAGCTACAACGTTCGATGTATTAGCAAATAATACTTACCGAGGAGGTGTTATTGCTCCCGGTATAAGTATTTCATTAAATACTTTAACTGACAAGGCTTCTCTGATACCAAAAATTAATCTTAAAAAAATAAAAAAAGTAATTGGAATTGATACGAATTCAGCTGTTAGATCAGGTTTCTTTTGGGGCTATGCAGGCCTAATTGACAATATTATTAATTTGATTAAGAAAGAAACAGGAAAATCTTATAAGGTTGTTATTACGGGTGGCTTTTCTGATTTATTTAAAAATTCGATTAAAACAAAAGTTATTGAAAACAAAGATATCACTGTTAAGGGTCTTATAAAAATTTCTAAATTATTAAATAGATGAAAGAAGAATTATTATTTTGTCCACTAGGTGGATCTGGCGAAATTGGGATGAACATGAATCTGTTTGGTTATGGTTTACCAGGCGACCACAAATGGATCATGGTTGATATTGGTGTTACTTTTGCAGATGACACTCTTCCTGGAATAGATTTAATTTATCCTGATCCAGGATTTATTGTTGAAAAGAAAGATAATTTACTAGGTATAGTTCTTACCCATGCCCATGAAGATCACATTGGAGCAATTGCTCATTTATGGCCAAAACTTCAATGCAAGATATACGCAACACCGTTCACAGCTGTTTTGATAAAGGAAAAATTTAAAGAAAAACATATTGATATTACTAAAG
>CACJJV010000020.1 GCA_902593845.1 uncultured Pelagibacteraceae bacterium
ACATCAGTATACAGCAATGAAGTGATTACACTTTTTAAACTCTCATCAAAATCTGTAATAATAACAGAATCAAATTTTACATTTCCAAGAGTGTATTTTTTTTCCAGATTTTCTATAATTTTTTCCTTATTTGGATCATCAGAATTTTCAACTCGTGATATTTCATCTAATAGATTTTGTTTTCTTATTCCGTAATTTGTGATTTTTTCTATTTGTTTAGTTAATTTAGTAGGGTCAATATCATAGTTGTATTGTTTAAAAAATTTTATCTTTGAATCTTTTATTCCTTTTTTAATCTCTAGGTCATAATTTAAATTTGGGATTAAAAAAATTGTTTTTTTTATCTCAATCGTTTCCAAAAATTTTTTGATTGTATTCAATTGTGAAGAGGAGTTAATGCCACTGCTAATGATATTTTTATGAAGATCCAAAGTTTTGTTTGTTAAAGATAAAAAAGTAATACTTTTTACTTTATCTAAAAATAATAAATTTTTGTGAAAAACTGGACCGATAACCAACGATATTCCCATTTTCTCAAATTCCAGAGCTGAACGTAAAGTCATATCGGGATCTGACTTAGTGTCTTTAGGATAAATTTCAATGTTATTATCTTTTATGTCAATTAAGGCCATTCTAATGGAATTTAGTATTTGTTTTCCTAAAGACGCGTTCTCTCCGGATAGTGGAGCTAATACTCCTATTTTGATTTTTGTTTCTTCAGAATAGGAAACTGATGTTTCAAATAGTAAAACAAAAAATATAGAAAAAAGAATTTTAAAAAATTTATTCATTTAATGATTTATATAATTTTAGTATTGTATAATTATGACTGTAAACCCTAAATTTCAAAATAAAGAAATTAAAAAAGGTCTATATATAATACCCACTCCAATAGGAAATTTAAGAGATATTACTTACCGTGCAATAGAAATTTTAAAAAAGTCTGATTTTATTTTATGCGAGGATACCCGAATTTCTAGAAAATTGATGGAAAAATTTGAAGTTAAATCAAAATTATTATCAAACCACAAATTTAATGAGAAGAAAAATTTATCTTTAATTATAAATCATTTAAGAAATGATAAAATTATATCTCTTGTTTCGGATGCTGGCACTCCTGGAATATCAGATCCTGGAGCTATCTTAGTTAGAGAATGTGTTAAAGAAAAAATAAATATTTTTCCATTACCAGGGCCGTCGGCAGTTAGTGCCGCTGTATCAATTAGTGGTTTTTCTGAAAAATATTTTTTTTATGGTTTTTTTCCATCGAAATTAAAGGATATTAAAAATGATCTAAAATTACTTTCCCAGCTAAATTCTAGTATTGTTTTTTTTATTTCATCAAAAAAAATGAACAAAACTATTCCATTTTTTAAAGAAAGTTTTCCTGATAGGGAAATTTTAATTTGTAGAGAGATGACAAAAATTTATGAAGAATATTTAAGATATAAAGTTGATGATTTAAAAACTCTAGATGAAAATTTAAAAGGTGAATTAACTATTGTAATATCTGAAAAAAAAAGAACAAAAAAAAGTTCTCTTTTATTGAGTGAATCAGATAAGAATAACATAAGGAAAATGATTAAGAAATTAAGTATTAAAGAAATTGTAAATCTAATTTCCCAAAATAACGCTGTACCTAAAAAGAAAATTTATGATTTTTGTTTAAAGATAAAAAATGAAGCTTAAAATTTTAATATTTATACTCATAACACTATTTTTGTCAGGATGTACTGGCGTTTCCTCAAAGGGAATTTTTGGAACAGGAGTTTCAGTCGCTTTGGATCCTAGGTCTTTAGGGACACAAATTGATGACTCTATAATGCAAAAAAATTTATCAGCGAGAATATTGTTACAAGATAAAAAGTATTTTTTATCTATTAAATCAAAAGTCCTTGATGGAAGAATATTCTTAACCGGCAAAGTTAATGACCCTGAAGAAAAACTTCAAATAACAAAATTGGCCTGGGAAACTGAAGGAGCAAGATCTGTAAGAAACGACATTAAGATTAAAGAGAAATTTAACTTTAAACAATCTGCAAAAGATGTTTTAATCACTTCTCAATTAAGGACAGCTTTAATTTTAAATAAAGAGATAAAAGCAACCAATTACCAGATAGATACTTATAAAAAAAAAATTTATGTCTATGGTATAGCTTTAACATCAGATGAAAAAGAATTAGTAGTAAAAGAGGCTAAAGAAATACTAGATGTTGAGGACGTAATAGCTAGTATTCTAATTGTTGATGATTTAAGAATTCAAAAAAATTAATCTTTTTTATAATCAATTACATCTGAAGAATACGCTGCAATTGATGCTAAATTAATTATTTCTGAAGTAGAGGTTCTTAAAGGAGCAATCTCTATTGGAAGACCCAAGCCAATTAACAATGGTCCAATAACTTTTGCTCTACTCATTGATTTTATCATTTTGTATGAAATAGCTGCACTGTGCTGGCTAGGCATTATCAGCACATTAGAATTTCCTACAATTTCTGAAAAAGGGTAAAGCTCTTTATATAATTCCTCTAAAGCAACATCTGGCTGCATTTCTCCATCAAATTTAAAATCAACTTTATCTTTCTTTAGGATTTCGACTGCATCGCTTAATCTTTTAGTTCTATCAGTAGCTGGTTCTCCAAAAGTGGAATGAGATAAGAAAGCGACTTTAGGATCAAACCCGAATAATCTCACTACTCTGGCTGCTGACTTTGCCATTTCTGCTAGCTGATTTGCATCAGGGTATTCAATGACAGAGGTATCACATATAAAAATTGTTTTTCCTCTATTTACTATTAAATTTAGGCCAAACATTATTTCTCCAGGTCTGGGATCTACAACTTGAGTAATTTTTTCTAGTGATGAGGAATATCTTCTGGTATTTCCAGTGACCATCGCATCAGCATCCTTACAAGCTACCATACAAGATGCCCAAATAACTCTATCATTTCTGATTAAACGATCACAGTCTCGCTCTAGCATGCCTTTATTTCTTTGAAGTTTGCCAAAAAGATATTTTAGATACTTTTCTCTTTTTTTGGCATCTTTTGAATTGGTAATTTCTATATCAAAATTTTCACTGTAACCTATTTTCTTTAATTGATTCTTAATTAAATCTTCTTTTCCAACCAAGATTGGTATACCTAAATTGGAGTTTTTAAATGCTATTGCTGCTTTAAGCATGTTTTCATCCTCACCATCTGCAAAAATTACTTTTTTGGGTTTTTTCTTTATATAGTTATTTATGCCCTGCATGATCGTAACTGTTGGATCTAATCTTTGTCTTAACTGATCTTTGTAATTATCAAAATCTTTTATATCTATTCTTGCAACACCAGAGTCTATTGCCGCTTTAGCTACTGCAGCAGGAATTACACTTATAAGTCTTGGATCAAATGTTGAGGGAATTATATAATCTTTCCCATAATGTGGTCTCTCACCCCCCATTGCAGCAACAACTTCATCAGGAACTTCCTCTTTAGCTAGGTTAGCAATTGCGTGAGCAGCAGCTATTTTCATTTCCTCATTTATGGTTTTAGATCTTACATCTAGTGCGCCTCTAAATATATATGGAAAACCAATTAGATTATTTACCTGGTTTGGATAGTCTGATCTTCCAGTGGCCATAATTGCATCACTTCTTACTTCAGCAACTTCTTCAGGTTTAATTTCTGGATCAGGATTTGCACATGCAAATATAATGGGATTCTTAGCCATTTTTTTTACCATATCTTTTGTTAAAGCCCCTTTTGCTGATAAACCTAAAAATACGTCAGCATTACTGATCGCATCTAATAAAGTTCGATGTTTAGTCTCAATAGCATGAGCTGATTTCCACTGGTTTAAATTTTCTCTTCCACTATAGATCACCCCTGTTCTGTCAACCATTGTAATATTTTTTTGTGGAACACCACTTTTCTTAAATAAATTAGCACAAGCCATTGCTGATGCACCTGCGCCGTTGACAACAATTTTTACTTCATCAATTTTTTTTTTGGTAATATCCAGTGCGTTGATCAGTGCAGCTGTGGTTATGATTGCTGTACCATGCTGATCATCATGAAAGACAGGAATATCTAAAATTTCTTTAAGTTTTTCTTCGATAATAAAACAATCTGGAGCAGCAATATCCTCCAGGTTAATACCCCCAAAACTTGGAGCAAAATTTTTAACGCTATTAATTATTTCATTGTGATCTTGTGAGTCAATTTCAAGATCAATCGAGTCAATATCAGCAAACCTTTTAAATAATACTGCTTTTCCTTCCATAACAGGTTTTGAGGCTAAAGCTCCTAAGTTACCCATACCTAAAATAGCAGAACCGTTACTAATTACTGCAACAAGATTTCCCTTACTTGTGTAGTCAAATGCAGTTTCTGGATTTTCACTTATCGCTTTTACTGGTGCTGCCACACCTGGCGAATAAGCTAATGCGAGATCTCTTTTTGTAGTCATATTCTTTGAGGATGAGATTTCGATCTTGCCTGGTTTATTATGACGATGATAATCTAAAGCTTCTTTATCTGTATAATGATCAATTTTTGTTTTTTTCATTTAGCTTAATTAGGTGTACAAATGAGGTAAATTTAAGACTAATATGATTTATGAATTTAGTTAAGTCAACAGGGACTTTTGGTTTCTATACTATTATTAGCAGATTACTTGGGTATTTGAGAGATGTTTTGATAGCAATTTTTCTTGGAACAAGTTTTTTGGCTGATACTTTTTTTGTAGCATTTAGAATACCTAACACTTTTAGAAGACTTTTTGCTGAGGGAACTTTTAATTCAGCTTTTGTACCAAGCTATACTTCTGAATTAGTTAAAAATAAATCTAGATCAAATAAATTTGCTAATGATGTTTTTAATTTACTATTCTTAGCTTTATTTTTTTTAGTTCTCATAATTGAAATTTTTATGCCAATTTTTGTGGGACTGATAGCACCAGGCTTTATTGAAGATACTAAAAAATTTGAATTAGCAACTGCTTTAACAAGAATTACTTTCCCATTTTTAATGTTTGTTAGTCTATCTTCCTTTTTTGGTGCAATTTTAAACTCACATAATAAATTTGCCGCTGCTTCTGCGGCGCCTATTATTTTGAATATAGTTTTAATTACTATTTTAATTTTTGGAAGATATTTAGGTGATGAATTAATTTACTATCTTTCATATGGAGTATCTATCGCAGGATTATTACAATTAATTTTTTTACATAGATTTGTAAAAAAATATTACGCCCTAGATTTTGATTTTAGATTTAAAATCACCAATAAAGTAAAATTTTTTTTTAAAAAATTATTGCCAAGTATTTTTTCTTCAGGAGTTACTCAAATAAATATTTTGATTGGAACAATCATAGCTTCATTTCAGGCAAGTGCTGTATCATACCTATACTATGCTGATAGAATATACCAAATTAATTTAGCAATAGCCGGTATAGCTATTGGTGTTGTTGTCCTA
>CACJJV010000021.1 GCA_902593845.1 uncultured Pelagibacteraceae bacterium
AAAGAAGTTTTTAAAAATATAGTTGATACCTTTCAGAACGTAGATATTTGTTTTTTTTCAACTGGTACATGGGATCCCAAAAAAGAAAAAGATATTGACGTTGAGCAAATTGAAAATGTATTTAAAGTAAATTTTTTTGGAACATTAAATAGTATTAAAGCTGTAGAGAAATATTTTAAAGACAAAAAAAGTGGGATAATCACAATAGTCTCCTCTATTGCAGGTTACCGAGGATTACCTAATTCAACTGGATATGGGCCATCTAAATCAGCTTTAAATAATTTAGCTGAAAGTTTATATTTCGATTTTGGTAGATCAAATGTTCGGGTGTGTCTTGTCTCACCAGGTTTTATTAAAACACCGATGACTGACAAAAATGATTTTAAAATGCCTTTCTTAAAAACTTCTGAATATGCTGCAGAAAAAATTTATGATGGTTTAGTTAACAAAAATTCTTTTGAAATTCACTTTCCAAAATCTTTAACAACTATATTGAAAATATTAAGTTTCTTACCCAATAAAATTTATTTTGGCTTGATTGGGAAACTTACAAAATACCAAAAAAAAAATTAATCTTTTACAAAAACTACAGTTAATTCTGCTACTTTGAATCCAAATTTAGTCATTGTAGCCCTATTAATTGCTACACGTTCATCTTGTTTGAAAATCCAATCATCAAAAGTAATTTTTATTTCTTTACCCTTGACTGGAACTAACAAAACATATTCAAATTTAAAAGCTGGACCATATGAATATCCTTTAGCTTTACCAACAACGTCTCCTGCTGTACCCTCATAATTATTTTCATCAATTTTATTGATCTGCCATTGTCTAGTTTGAATTTCCCCGTCATCCCAGTTAAATTTTTCGTCGAGTATCAGTTGTTTGCCGTCCCATTTTCCATTTAAATCTGCAGAAAATTGTCTTGTTACTTTTCCGGATCTATTTTGAAGCACACCCCAAGCTTTTACATTGCCGGACAAATAATTTTCAATAATTAATCTAGGTTCTTTATTTTTAAAATCTTCTGGTTTCATAGCGCTATTTTTTGAGCAGTTTGTAATTAAGAAAAGAAAAATTATCAATATAATTGATTTGCTATTTTTAAGTTTAATCATGTGTTTCCTTTAAAGATCATTTATTTTGAAGTGAAAATTGAATTAAATCTATATTTTTTGATTTAAATCCTGCCTCACAATAAGAAAGGTAAAATTCCCACATTCTTTTAAAAGTTAAATCAAATCCTTGTTTCTTAATTAAATCCCACTTCTTATTAAATTCATTTCTCCATATGGCCAATGTATCAGAATAATGATCTGCATAGGAGTCATATGATTTGATAGCTAGACCATTTTCTGAGACATATTTATTAATAATATTCTTACTTGGTAAAAAACCTCCAGGAAAAATATATTTTTGGATAAAGTCTGTCTTGTTTTTATATCGGTCAAACATATTATCATCTATTGTGATAGCCTGAATAGCTGCTCTTCCATCATCTGATAGATTGTCTTTAATAGTTTTAAAATAACTTTCTAGGTAATTTTGTCCAACAGCTTCTATCATTTCTATTGAAGCTATTGAATTATATTTTTTTTTTAAATCTCTATAATCTTTAATTTCAATATTTACTTTTTCGTTTAAGCCACATTCGTGAATTCTTTTTTTTGCATATTCAAATTGTTTTTTAGATATAGTAATACAATCTAATTTGACATCATATTTTTTTCCTAAATATTCAGCAAAACCACCCCAACCACATCCAATTTCTAAAATTTTGTCACCGTTATTTGGTTTTATTAAATCTATTAATTTTTGATATTTATTATTTTGTGCATTAGACAAATCTTTATTTCTCTCATCAAATATTGCACTTGAATATGTTAAGGTTTTATCAAGCCATAGTGCAAAAAACTCATTGCCTAAGTCGTAATGTTTTGAAATATTATCTTTACTTCGACCTCTGGTGTTATTAATAAATATATTTTTTACGTAATTGACCATTGAAAAGTCTAATAAACCTGAAAATTTGTAAATTATTTTAATATTTCTTGCAGTGATTTCTATCAAATTTGAAAGATTATCAGTTTCAAATTCATCCCTCATATAAGATTCTGCAAAACCAACACTTCCTCCTTTTATTAAGTTAAAAGTAAAATTTGGTTTTTTTATCTTTAAAACTGATTTTAAAGGACTATTAGGGTTTCCAAATTTTAATAATTCACCATTATATTTTGTGATCTCTAAATACCCGTGCTTAATATCTTTTAAAATTTTGAAAACGATTTGATCTGAAAAGTTATATAATCCCATTAATTCTCAAAAGTAATATTATTTTTAATTTTAAGTTTTTTTTTTACAAATTTTATTCCTTTAAGCCATAATTTAAAGGCTTCAAAATGTATCGCCGATATAATTTTAAATGTCATTAAAGGATGTTTTATGTATGATTTAAGTAGCTCTATGGTTGTAAAATCTACCCTTTTTCCTTCTTGTGACGCAAATAAGATTTTTTCATTTTGCTGATATTGATCAATTATGACTGAAATCTTTTCAGAGGGTTTTAAGACTCTAAAAAAATAATTACAATTCATTTCAATAAACGGAGACACATGAAATTTTTTGAAACAGTTGTGTTGTAACATGTTATTTTTCTCTACTTTAAAAATATAAGTATGTTGTTCTCCAAAAGTATTTTTTACCTCATATAATATTGAAATTAAATTTTCATTATGATCATAAACAAAGAAAACACTAAGAGGATTAAACACATAACCAAAAATTCTTGGATAGCACAAAAGCTTTATTCTTATATCTTTTGAAAAGATATTATTTTCCTCTAAATTTTTTTTCACCCATTCTGTCAAAGATGAGCCATCTCTTTGACCATGATCTTTGTCAAAAAAACTAATTAAATTAAATCGATTATATGAGAAAAAACTTATATTTTTATTTAGATTATTTAGATCAGATAAATCGATTAATAATGAAAATACACTGTACTTAAAATAATGTTTTTTTGGTTTAAATCTTTTGTGTATTACCGTTCCATTGTAAATTGAGCTAGACATCAAGGTTTTTTAGCATTTCAATTGATGATTTTATTCCATCTTCATGAAAACCGTAACCAAAATAACTACCACAAAAAAGAATATTTCTTTTATTTTGCAAATTTTTAAGCTTACTTTGATAATCTAAAG
>CACJJV010000022.1 GCA_902593845.1 uncultured Pelagibacteraceae bacterium
AGAAGCCATGAACCTTATGGCTCAGGTAGGAGATATTAATATTCTAGTTGGCGAGGAAGTGGCAGGGTCAATAAACGCACAATTAGTCGACGTTCCTTGGGATAAAGCCTTTAACGCGATCTTAGATTTAAAAAATTTTGCTGCTGACTTTGATGTATCAAGTAATTTAATTAGAGTTCATTCTCCAGCCAACTTAACAGCACAGGAAAGCACCAAATCAGCTCGAGCTTCAGCAGTTAAGAAAAAAGTAGAACTAGAAGACTCGGTTGAACCAATAATTTCAGAAATATTTAGACTTTATTATATAACTCCTGCTGAAGCAAAATCTACTTTAACAGAACTTTTCGCATCAATTGATGATAATTTTTCACCAATTAAAATTACAGAAGAAAAAACAACCAGATCTATTATCGTAAGAGGAAAAGAAACCGATTTAGATATCGTTGATAAAATTATAAAAGAAATTGATGTAAGAACTAAACAGGTTTTAATAGAAGCATTTATTGTTGAAGCTAATTCTGATTTTGAAAGAGCATTAGGTACAAGACTTGGTGGATACTATAAAAGACAAGATAGTATTGTTGGTGGTGTTCAAGGTGCAAGTACAGGGGACGGACCGATTAATGCAGGTACAGCTGTGCTAGGTGGAGCCGTTGATAGTATAACAGATTTTGGTGCTGCAGGAGCTACTAGTGGAATTGGTATTTTAAAAAAGACGGGTTCAGCAGTGCTTAAAGCTGAGATTACTGCGCTAGAGATACAAGGTTTAGGTAAAACAATTTCAAATCCAAAAGTATTTACATTAGATAATCAAGTTGCCACAATTACTCAAGGTGAGGAAATACCTTATGCATCCAGCGGTGACGGGGGAACTGACACGCAATTTAAAGAGGCAGCTTTAAAGATGACAGTTACGCCAAGTATAATTGGTGACGGAAACGTACTTTTAACGATACAAGTTAATAACGACACTCCGAACCGATCAAATGCAGGTGATCCTGCTATTAACAAAATGGAAATTAGCACCAAATTACTGGTAGCTGACGGTGATATTGTTGTCATCGGTGGAATCAAAAAAAATTCCACAACTAATAGCAAACAACAAACACCAGGTGTAGGTGATACCCCAGTCATAGGAAATTTGTTTAAAGGAAAATCAAAAACTGATAACTTAGATGAGTTATTAGTATTTATAGCACCGAGAGTTTTATAATATGTTGAAGATAAGCCGAGAAAGCGAAATAAATCTGATAAATGTACTAATAGATAACGATATTATCTCAGGTAAAGATTTAGTTAATATAAAAAAAATTAGTACTGAGGGTAATAAGTCCCAAATTGATGCAGTCTTTGAGTTAAAACTTACTGACGAAAAGCAAATAGTAGATGTTTTAGTTAAAGAGCAAAGCTTAGATGTTGTAGATTTGTCAAAGCACGCAATTACAGATGAAATCAAGTCTGTGCTTCCTTCAAATTACATCAATGTAAATTTTGTAGCGCCATTTAAAGTTGAGGGTAATACTCTGCATATTGCAATATCAGACAGTTCAAAACTTGGTTTGATGAGAAATTTAAAAGCTATCACTAAAAAAAATATTGAATTACATGCTGCAAAAGTTTCAGAAATATCAAAGTTTATAGACAAGCTTTTAAGTGAGAGTGGTGACGTAACAACAGAAACTATACGAAAAGACAATAGAGAAAAAACTAAAACTTTTGATTCTGAACTTGGTGAAGCAGGAGAAGTTTTAGATAAAAAACCAGAAGAAGAAATTGAAGCAATAGAAAATGAGTCAGAAGTTATAAAATTTAGTACAGCTGTTGTTGCAGAAGCAATTAAACTAGGTGTCAGTGATATTCATATTGAACCCTACAGATTTTCATCAAGAGTAAGGTATAGATTAGACGGTATGTTACAAGAACAGGATCAGTATCAAAAATTTTTACATGATAATTATGGTGCAGTCGTTACTCGATTTAAAATAATGGGTAAATTAGATATTGCAGAAAGAAGATTGCCACAAGATGGAGCAATCAATTTTAAAATTGAAGGTAAAGTTGTAGATTTACGTTTGTCTATTTTGCCTACTGCAAATAATGAGAGAATTGTAATGCGTATCTTAAACAAAGATGCAGGAGATATTACTTTAGAACAATTAAATTTTGATGACTCAGACTTAAAAAATCTTAGAAAAGCAATTCATAGCACACAGGGTTTAGTTCTTGTTACCGGTCCTACAGGATCAGGAAAAACTACAACCTTATACAGTATCTTAAAAGAAGTAAGCAAACCTCATTTAAACATTTTAACTGCAGAGGATCCAGTTGAATACGAGCTTGATGGTGTCGGACAAGTTCAAATTAAAGATGATATTGGATTAAATTTTGCAGCTGCCCTAAGATCATTTTTACGTCAAGATCCCGAGATTATTTTGGTTGGTGAGATGAGAGATAAAGAGACAGTTGATATTGGTTTAAAGGCTGCTCTAACCGGTCACCTTGTTTTTAGCACACTCCACACTAACGATGCACCTAGCACTATCACAAGATTACAAAATATGGGTACACCAGACTATTTAATTAGTGCAGCATGTACTTTAGTATTAGCACAAAGGTTAGCAAGGAAATCATGTAAAGATTGTAGAGTACCTGATGAAGATGTGACGCCAAAAGTTCTAACAGATCTTGGCTTTTCACCTGAGCTGGCATCAAGAGTAAAAGCTCAAAAAGGAAAAGGATGTCCTAAATGCAAGGAAACTGGGTTTAAGGGAAGA
>CACJJV010000023.1 GCA_902593845.1 uncultured Pelagibacteraceae bacterium
AATTCGTGGGCTCTATTTTTGGGCATGGGATGCATAATGATGGCCTATGGCTTTCAAGGATCTTTACTTGGGGTTAGAGCTGTCCAAGAGGAATTTAGTCTTACTTCCACCGGCTTTATGATGTCAGGATATTTTGTTGGTTATTTCATAGGAGCTGCAACTATACCAAAAATTATTTCCAGAGTTGGACATATAAGAGTTTTTGCTGCATTTGCTTCTTTAGCATCATTGATAATTTTAATTCATTCAATATTAGTAAATCCATTTATATGGTTTTTACTCAGAGTGCTTACTGGAATAAGTATGGTTTGTATTTACACTGTTGCAGAGAGTTGGCTAAACGATAGATCAAGCAACAAAAATAGAGGAAGTGTTTTATCTGTTTATATGGTTGTTCTTTATGGAACAATGGGAATTGGAATGTTCTTGCTTAACTTTAGTAGTCCTAAAAATTTTCAACCATTTATTTTAGTTTCTGTAATCACTTCAGCTGCACTGATTCCTATTTTGCTAACTAAAAAAAAACCACCTACTTTTAAAAGTATTAAAGCTATGAAACTTAAAGAACTTTATCATGCATCTCCATTTGGTATGGTAAGTTCTCTTTTTTATGGGACTATTCAATCTGCATTGTTTACTTTATTGGCTGTTTATGCAACCTCAATGAATTTTACTATACTAGAAATTTCAATTGTGACTTTCCTTTTAGCAGTTTCAGGAGCAATAGCTCAATTTCCTATAGGAAAAATATCCGATATGTATGATAGAAGAAAAGTTATTGTTTTTAGCACGTTTGGTGCTGCAATGTTTTCAATTTTTGCAATATTGGTATCAAGACAAATGTATTTACCTGGAAGCCTTGCAACTAGCAAAACATGGTTTTATATTTTTTTTATCTTATTTTCTTTTGTACTCGCTTTTATTTTAGCAGCCCTTTTGATGGTAGTGGTTGGTTTATGTACTGAGAGATTGGTTTTAAGACCTTTAATGAATGCCAGCGAAGATACAGTATTAATGGCCACAATTGGCTTAGGATATGTTTTAGAAGGACTTGCTCAAGCAGCATGGGGAGTGGAAGTAAGAAGATTAGATTTAGGCATAGGAGATTTTCCAGTGCCGTGGATCGCTGATAATTTAAAACTATTTATTAGTGCTCTTGATATCACAGCTGGGTTAGTTGCAGCAATAATGATTATTGGTCTATTTTTATTGTTCAAATATACAAAAATTGGATTAGGTTTGAGGGCTGTTGCAGATGATGCAGGTGCAGCAAGTTCTATAGGAATTCCTTTAAAACATATAATGTTATTAGTTTGGTCTGCTGCAGGTGCTTTTGCTATGTTTAACTTAATTTTACGAGTGCCAGATCTCGGTTTTGTGGGCTCACTTATAGTGTCAGGTTTGATTGCTGCTGCTTTTGGAATTTTATTTGGTTTACCAAGTTTAAAAGTAAGAGGAATATATTTGATGGTAGCAACATTAGCCTCGCAGTTTTTCATTATATGGATGATAGATAAATTTGGTTGGTTTAAAAACTATGACTCATCAGGAATTATAACTGCTCAAGACATAGTTATCTTAGGAAAACCATTTACAACTCCATTAGCTATGTATTTTGTATGTTTGGCTGTGACCACAATTTTAACTTTATTGGCGATGAATATGGCCAGAGGTAGTACGGGTAGGAATTGGATGGCGGTTAGAGATATGGATATCGCCGCAGAATCTATGGGAGTTTCATTACTAAGAACTAAGGTTCAGGCATTTGCTATTAGTGCATTTTATTGCGGTGTAGCAGGTGCACTTTTTGCATTTTGTTATCTTAAATCTCTAGAGCCAGTTGCTTTTGATATTAAATTATCTTTTAAAATATTATTTATGTGCATTCTCGGAGGGCTTGGCACAATTAATGGTGCTTTTATAGGAGCAGCATTTATTTTGCTCTTTCCAGTTCTTTTAAATGCTATAGGAAACAATGTATTTCACGGAGCTATTGATGCTACAATTATTTCATCAATTGAACAGGTAATCTTTGGAGGTTTAATGATTATATTTATGATTTACGAACCCTTAGGAATGGCAAAACTTTGGGAGAATCTTAAGCAAAGTATAAGATTAAGATTATCTTCATCAGGTAATAAAGGATTAAAATCTTCAGCTCAAAAAAGTGAATAAAAAGAAATTAATTTTTGCATTAATTGTAGGAATATTAATAGGTTTGCTTATTGAAAATAATTTTATAATTTCTTAAAAAATTATTTTCGGCTTGGATAAGATTTTTTCAAAATTAATTTGTTAACGATTATTGCAAAAATAATAATTATAACTGATCCTGATATAACAGGACTTAACAAGTAATCAAAAGAGACGCTACCAATAATAACAATTATGGGATTACCTCCTGCAGGTGGATGGGTAACATTTAATAAGATCATCAACCCAACTCCAAATCCTACTGCTAATGGTATTGTTAAAAAGATTGGTAATGGAACAAAATATAAAAATAGTAAACCTACAATAGCTGTAACCAAATGACCAAAAAAAACATTTTTGGGTTGTGCAAATGGACTTTCAGGATATCCGTAAAGTAAAACCATAGATGATCCAAATGAGGCTAACAGAAAGATCCCAAATTCTGTTCTATAAGTTAGGAAAGTTAAAATTCCAATTGTAATTATTGAAAATAAACCAGCTAAA
>CACJJV010000024.1 GCA_902593845.1 uncultured Pelagibacteraceae bacterium
TATTAATTTTTTAATTACATGACAAATAAAAACCAATCAAGAATAGAAATAGGTTGAACACAACTTTAAATGGAAAAGTTAAATTTAATATTAAAGCCATCTCATTTTTGTTGTAGTTATAAATTTTTAGATTTAATCTTTCCATATGCTTGAATTAAAAAATCCAAAAATCGCAGTTCCAGTAGTTTTGTTCGCAGGAATTTTATGGTCTTTTGGCCCTCTTGTTGTGAGATATATGGATAATCCTAACCAGGTGCCATGGCAGTATATATTTGGCAGAGGATTAACAATTTTTATTCTTCTAAATCTTTATCTTTATTTTGAAGAGGGAATTAAATTTTATAAAAATTATATAAAAATGGGATACTCAGGCATTATTGGTGGAACAGGATTAGGAATTGCTATGATAAGTTTTATCTACTCAATTACCAATACGTCAGCTGCAATCACTTTGCTTTGCTTGGCAGCAATGCCTTTTTTTACTGCACTTCTCGCTTTTTTATTTCTCAAAGAGAGAATTTCATTAAATGTTTGGATATCTATTTCTATTGCAACGATTGGAATTATAATCATGGCGTTTGGAAGTACTGGATCAAATTCTATCGTTGGTTTTATTTTTGGAATGCTTTCATCAATTGGATTTTCTATTTTTTCTGTAACTCTTAGGTGGAGAACACAAACTCCAAAGTTTACAACTGTTGCTTTTTCAGGTTTTTTTTGTTTTGTTTTTGCAGCTATAATGCTTTTGAGCACTAAACAAGTGTTCTTTTCAACGAGCTATAATGGAGCATTATTTTCTCTGCATGGAACATTAGTTTGTTTAGGGCTAATTTTATATTCTATTGGTTCGAAAGCTATTCCTGCTGCAGAATTAACATTATTATCATTAACTGAAGTAATTGGTGGAATTTTTTGGGTTTGGTTACCTATCTTAGGTATAAATGAGGTGCCTGATACTTACACTATAGTCGGAGGATTTTTTCTATTTATCTCATTAATTTATTACAGTTTGTTAATGCGGTGGAATAAAAGATTTATAGCATTAAATTAATCTTGAAACATGAGTGAGGACAAAGTTATTGTAAATAGTTGGAACGAATGGGATCCACTTAAACATGTTATAGTTGGAAAAGCAGACGGTTGCTGTATACCTGCACCAGAACCTGCTTTAGATGCTAAAGTACCTGAAGATTCAGATATGAAAGGTTCTCATGGACCTCGCACTAAAGATACAGTTGATAAAGCAAATGAGTTATTAAATAATTTTGCTTCAATCTTGGAAAAAAGAGGCATTAAAGTTGACCGACCAGTTCCACTTAATCATAATCAAAAAATTTCTACTCCCGATTGGAAGGTTGATAGTATGTTTGGATGTATGCCAGCTAGAGATATTATATTGACAGTTGGAAATGAAATGCTCGAAGCAACAATGAGTTATAGATGTAGATGGTTTGAATATCTAAATTATAGACCGCTGATTAAAAAATATTTTGAACTAGACAAGAACATGCGTCATGAAACTGCACCAAAACCAAGATTAACAGACGCAGATTACCGTGAAGATTATTTGTCAGACAAAATTGGTATTCAAAAAAGACTTAAATGGACTGAAGAAAAATTCTTTGTAACAACAGAAGAGGAACCTTTATTTGATGCTGCAGATGTTTTAAGGTTCGGTAAGGACTTAATTGTACAACATGGGTTTACAACAAATTTAAAAGGAATTGATTGGTTAAGAAGACATTTTAAAGATCATAGAGTTCATGCTGTTAATTTTCCAGGTGATCCATATCCAATTCATATTGATGCAACTTTTACACCTATTAAAGAAGGTTTAATTATAAATAATCCTCAAAGAAGACTTCCAAAAGAACAAAGAAGATTATTTGAGGATAATGGATGGAAAATAATTGATAGCGCTCAACCAGCACACAATGAACCACCACCACTATGTTATTCATCAGTGTGGTTATCTATGAATGTTTTAGTTCTTGATCCAAAAACAGTTTGCGTCGAAAA